>JAMLGR010000002.1 GCA_023957775.1 Fimbriimonadaceae bacterium
CTTGCCGTCGAACGGACTTGGCCACCTCTTTGTATCGATCGAGGGTGGAATCGAGGGGCTCCGCAGCGCAAGGGCCAGGGCCTGGTACTGCTGTCGGCGCGCCTGCCACCCCTCCTCACGGCCGATCGTGAAGTCGGTGTCTGCAACAAGCGCATGGTAGATCCTCGCCGCCGTCGGAAAGGCGACCAACGCCTGGAAGAGCTCCTGGCGGGCGTCCTCGAGGATTGGGTCCCTCTCCTTCGATGGCTGGTCGAGGGCCGCCCACGATCTTCGGAACGACTGAACGATCTTGATCCTCGACTTGCTGGGGCTGAGGAGGCGTGTGAAGATCTGCTCAGGGCCGCTCGGGAGGTCCTCTTCCTTGAGCCCCAGCTCGGCACGCCCTTTCGGCGTGGAGCAGAGCTCGATCAACGACAGGACCCCGTACAGGTCCCCGCGGTGCTCCCGTTTCAGATCGGGAGGAGGCAACGCTCGCACCAAACGGTCCAATGCCAGAGCGTAGGCGGGTTCGTCCCGGTGGATGAAGGACCACTCGCCGACGTGCTGCAAGGCGATCCTCTCGATCGACTCCGCCACCAAGGCTCCGAGGTCGGTCGGCTCCTCGCGGAGGTGTCCAGCCATCGCAAAGAGGCGATCCGCATCGGCGATCGCGTCCGCAGCGCGCCCCTCGCAGGCGGCCACCGTACCACGCAGCGCCGTGAGTTTCGCCGCCTGCCTGACGACGGCATACTCGGGAAACAGCGTGGCAGGCCCTTCCCACTTGCGTTCGAACCAACAACGGGGGAGCTTCACCGCCCGATCGACGAGCTCCAGTGTCTCAGAGTGCGAAGCCAGCAGCTGCTTCGCCTCGGCGAGCGTTCCCGCGTTGGAATGGAACCTCAGATTGCGGTCGGCTTCGTCCGGGTCGACACGGATCGTGTCCGACGGATCAACGCCAGCCTTGCGAAGCCGGCGGTAGAGCAGGGCGGCGTTCTCGGCGGGGAGGGCGGGCCGCACCGTGGCCGCGAACTCGGCCGAGGTGGTCGGCAGCCCCTCGGCGCGCGCGAGACGAAGCTGCTCCCGGTACTCCGATTCCTCCTGCCTGGCGTGGATCGACCGAACGATCAGCGGGGTCCCGACGACCAGCGCCGCCAGAGCCCCCATGCCAATCCAGGTATTGCGTGTCTTCAAGGGACGCTCTTACAGTTCGCTTCGCTCACAGCCCCTCACCCCCTGCCCCCTCTCCCCCAGAGGGGCGAGGGGGTTCGAAACCACCACCACAAACCACAAACCACAAACCACAAACCTAGAACAGATTCGGATTCGCCTTGAGATATGCGTCCGCGTTCTCCTTGGTCACGATTTCCGTGGGAAGCACGATCTTTTTGTCCGCCGGAGGACCCTCGCCCTTGAGCAACGACGCCGCGACCCGAATGCCCTCGGGACCCGGGATCGGGTACTTGAACGTCGCATCCACCTTGCCGTCGAGGATGTACTGGACGATCTCCTTCTGACAACCATCGACCCCGACGATGATCTTCTTGGGCGTGCCCGCGGCTTCCATGGCGAGGTACGCGCCGATCGCCATCTCGTCGTTGTGGCAGTACACGGCGTCGAACGCGCGTCCGGACTGCAAGAACGTGTCCATGTAGTCGCGAGCGGCCTTGCGTTGGTACTTGCAGTCGTCGCCCTCGATCACGGTGATGCCGGGGTTCTTTTTGAAGACCTCCATCGCCCCCTGCGCCCGCTCCAGGGTGGCGGAGGCGCCGCCGAGTCCCTGGATCATCAGCACGGTGCCCTTGCCGCCCAGCCGCTCGACGAGATATTCGCCCGCCTTGCGTCCGATCTCGACATTATCTCCGCCGATCAGACACGTGTATTTGTCGCCGGGAATCCCGCGGTCGAGGAGGATGACGGGAATGCCCGCATCGTACGCCTTCTCCACGGTTTGCTGCACCGACTCCTTCACCGGGCTGACCAGCAACACCTTCGGCGTTTTCACCAACAAGGTGTCGATCACCGAAATCTGCTTGTTGGGGTCGTCTTCCGCCGACTGCTGTTCGTACGCGAACTCGTCCCCGTGCTTGGCCGCCTCAGCCTGGATCTCTTTGTCGAACACCTGCCGCCAAGGGTCCTGGCTGTTGGCCTGGGCGAAAGCCACCAGAGGCTTCGCCTCGCCCGCCGCCGTCGGGGTGCCCCCCTCCGGCTTGCTCCCACATCCGCCGATCACAACGAGCGCCGCCAGCGCACCGATCATCCACTTCATGCCTGCTACCTCCGGTCACTTCAGAAGATACACCCTTTTCCGGGCGCGGCTCACTTGCGCCCGAGGTTCTGGAGATAGACCGCCACCAGAATGATCAGGCCTTTCCAGCCCATCGCGACCTTGTCGTTCACGTTCTGCAGGATCAGGAGCACGGTGAGCGAGCTGATGAACAAAGCGCCCACGAACGTCCCCAACGCGTTCCCCACGCCCCCCAGCAGGGCGCACCCGCCCACCACGGCGGCGGCGATCGCGTCGAGCTCGTAGCCCAGGCCCGCCGCCGGGTCCCCGTTGTTGCCCCGGGCCGTAAACAGGAGCGCCGCGACGGCCACGCAGAAGCCATTGATCGCGTACGCGCCCATTCGCGTCCGCGTGACTGCGACCCCGGCGAGCCGGGAAGCCTCCTCGTTTCCACCAATCGCGTAGACGTTTCGCCCAAAAACCGTTCTCGCGAGGATCAGGGCGGCCAAACCCGTCACCGTGATCAGAATCCACGCGGGGACCGGCAAGGCCGCCTGCGTCTGCTGGAGCGGCGCCAACCCGTCCCCGATGCCCGAGATGTTCTTGCTGTCGGTGTACACGTAGGCGATGCCGCGCAGACTCACCATGGCCGCCAGGGTGACGACGAACGGTTGCATCCGCGTGACGCCGATGGTCAAGCCGGACAAAGCCCCAACGCCGAGTCCCAGAACCAAAATGTACGCGCCCGTCGCCTCCAGCGACATGCCGTCCCGCATCCAGGTCGCCGCAATGCAGTTGAGCAGGCCGAGCAACGATCCCGCGCTCAGGTCGATGCCGCCCGTGAGGATCACGAACGTCATTCCCACCGCGAGCACGCCCGGGATTGCGACCTGGTTCAATACGTTGCGCAAGTTGTTTGGGGTGAAAAACAGGGGTTCGAACGCGTACGCGAACACCAGGAGGAGCACGAGGCTCAGCACGCCCTGATACCGCTGGGCCGTCCGGGCGACGCCCGACCACCCGCCCGGACCACCATCGGTCACCTCGGCCATCCGCCCAGGGGGTTCCCCGCATCCCGCGCCTCGGCTACAATCAACTCAACCCGCTGCATTCGTCGCTCCGTCCTTTCGATTCGGGGCGGCGGGTCGGCATCCTTCCGGAGAAATTGATGATCGCCTCTCTGTTCCTCTCCGCCTTGGCGCTCGCCCCCGCACCGACGATCAGCGTGAAGACCCTTCTTCCCGAAATGACCGATCTGGCGCGGCTCGCGCACCGCCCATCTCCCGCGTACACGCTGTCCCAAGCGAGCAGCTACGATCGCAAGTCCCTCGAGCCCGGGAACGACGATTGGTTTGCCAACGCCGATTACGGCCAGTTCATCCGCACGATCGAGGTCGGCAGCCGCAAGGAGCACGTCATGGCGGACCTCAAAGGTCCGGGGGCGGTGGTGCGCATCTGGTCCGCCAATCCAAATGGGGTGATCCGCTTCTACTTCGACGGCGAGGCCACCCCGCGCTTTGCGCCCCGGTTGGCCGACCTCCTTTCCGGCAAGACGCCGGGGCTGGGCGAGCCCTTCGGCTACATGGCCGATCGCGGGGCGAACCTCTACTTCCCCTTCCCGTACGCGAAGTCGCTCCTGATCACCGTCGATGACGACGGGGCACCGGCCAGCCGCCTTTACTACCACGTGGGCTATCGCACGTACACCGAGCCCGTGGACGTGGTGACCTTCACCCCCGCGCAGATCGCTGAAAACGCCGCGGCCATGAAGCGGATCGCTTCCGAGTTGGAGGACCCCGGCACGATCCCAACACCGGCGGGAGAGACCGTCCGCGCCGAGTGGACGCTCGCTCCGGGGTCGACCGAGGTGCTGGAACTCCCCTCGGGACCGCGCGCCATCCGCACGCTGCGCATGCGCGCAACCGCGGTGGCCAGCCCGGGCGCGGCCTGGACCGACCCGAACCAGACGCACAACGTCCTGCGGCGCGTCCTGCTGAACATCCAGGCGGACGACGAAGATTGCGTCAGCTCGCCCCTCGGGGACTTCTTCGGCGCGGCGCCCGGCATCCAGCCCTACCAATCCGTTCCCTTCTCTGTTGCCGCGGACGGAACGATGACCAGCCGTTGGGTGATGCCCTACCGCGAGGACGCGCTCGTCATCGCCACGAACATCAACACGGTCCCCGTGAAAGTGACCGTCGAGGCCACCGCCTCGCCCATGCCTTTCGATGCGAGCACCTACTACTTCCGCGCACAGTGGGGCGGTGAAAACGGCTCCACGCGTCCCCACCACGACATGACGTTCCTCAATGCCTCGGGCGAAGGGGTCTGGGTGGGCTCGATGCTGCACGTGGCGAACCCGGTGCCCAGTTGGTGGGGCGAAGGTGACGAGAAAGTGTCGGTCGATGGCGAAAGATTCCCCAGCACCTTCGGCACGGGAACAGAGGATTACTACGGCTACGCGTGGAGCTCGAACAAGACGTTCCAACGGCCCTACCACGCCCAACCGCACAGCGAGACGCCGGGCAATCGCGGACACAGCGTGGTGAACCGATGGCACATCTTCGATCCCATTCCCTTCCGGAAGTCGATCCGGTTCGACATCGAGAACTGGCACTGGGCCGACACCACGACCGCGTTCCTCCACACGGCGTACTGGTACTCGGCGCCTGGCGGAAGCGGACCGGGGAGCATCAACCAAGCCCTTCTGGCCCCGCCGGAGATCGTCGCTCCCAAGCCGGTCGAAGGCGCCATCGAAGGCGAGAGCCTCGTGATCGCGAGCCGATCGGGGGGCACGACCGAAGCCCAAGAGGGATTCTGGGAGACCTCCGGCGAGAAGCAGCTTTGGTGGAAGGACGTGGCCAAAGGGGACACTCTGGTGCTCCGGGTCCCCGTGCCCAAGGCCGGACGCTACACGGTGGTGGGCCACTTCTGCATGGCGACGGATTACGGCATCCACACGCTCACGCTGAACGGAAAGGAGCTGGGCACGTTCGACTTCTATTCGCCCACCCTGAAGTGGGAGAAGAAGACGCTCGGCGAAGTCGAGCTTCCCGCCGGCGAGGTGTCGCTCGAGGTTCGGTGTGCGGGGGAACATGCGGGGGCGATTCCGTCTCGCATGTTCGGCCTGGACTACCTCCTGCTCGTCCCGAAGTAGCCGATGTGGAATAACCCTAGCGGAGCGGGGGATGGGTGGCAAAGAGAGACTGCTTGAGGCGGCGCGCGGCTTGTTCGGCACGTCGTCGTACGTCTCCGTAGGCGTCGCCCAGATCCTCGACGCCGCAGGCGTTCAGGCGCCGACGCTTTACCACCACTTCGGCGACAAGGAGGGCCTTTACGTCGCGTGGGCTCGGGACGCGATGGAACGGCTCGGGCAGCGCTCGGCGCCGTTCCGCGACGCGCCTCTCCCGCTTCGGGAGCGCTTCGAGGGGTTCGCGGCCTGCCTCCTGTCGGACCCGGGTTTCGACTTGCTGCTGGCGCTGCGGGAGGCGCCCCAACTCGCGCGGCCCGCAAGCGGGGAAACGATTCTCGGCGCCTATCTCTCCCACGTGTACGAGCCCCTGTGCTCGCTGCTGGTCCAGGCCGTCGAGACCGGGCAGGTTCGGAGGGACCCCATCGGCCGAATGGCCGACGTGTTCCTCATGGGCACCTTCGCGCTTTCCACCCAATACGGCCGCGCGGATCTCGGCCCGCGGGAGGCCGCCCAGTGGTGGACCGATCGGTTCCTCGTCGCGATGCGTCCTTAGGGGCGAAACGGGCTCGGATCGGTTGCGTCGCGCCTGGGTGAATCTGCCACAATAGCGCCTGGGAGAGTTGGTCAATTGCCTTACGTTGTGACAGAGCCGTGCATCGGCGTGAAAGACAAATCGTGCATGACGGTGTGCCCCGTGGACTGCATCTACGAGGCGGACGACATGGTCTACATCCATCCGGACGAGTGCATCGACTGCGGTCTTTGCGAGCCTGAATGCCCGGTCACGGCGATCTTTGTGGACACCGACGTTCCCAAGGACTGGAAGGATTACATCCAGAAGAACGCCGTCGAGGCCGCCAGGATCAGCGGCGGCTGACGCTCACGCCGCATCCTGTTCGACGAGCCGATTCCAACGAGCGCGCTCGATGCGCCCAAGCTCCTCGAGCTGCACGCCGATTCGGTACGTGCCGTCCTCGATCGACTCCATCTTGCAGTAGCGAACCTCGGCGTCGCACTCGACGTTGCCAAGCGGCGTGGTGAAGATCACGCGCACGTGTTCGCCCTTTTTGATCTCGCGGGCGGCCACGAGGCCGGCCCCGCCCACGCTCAGATCGACGACCGTGGCCTCGAGGGCCTTTCCGCCGCCCGTGATCGTCGCTGTGACGTCTTCGACGGTGACCCGAACCTGTTCGCTCGCCGTCAGAAACCGCACCGGCTCGGGAATCACAAAGGTCAGCTCTTTGGGGCCGACCGCACGGAGCACGGCACGAAACAGTGCGGTCGACGAGTGCCCGTGCACCTGGACCATGAACGTCTCGCCCAGCTTCACCTGCGTCGGCCCACCAAGCTTGACCACCAGATCGGTCCGTGTGAAATCCTTGACCCAGCCCGAGAAGAACTTGGCGTCCGCCAAGCGCTGCAAACGCACGCGCGTATTGATGAAGATTGCTTCTTGGGTCGCCATGACAACTGGTCGCCCACCGGGGCCGTTTCCATACATGTCGGTTGGTTTGCATCGCACACTCACCCCCCGGACGCCGCGGGAGCGTATCATTTGTACAGTGAGCGAAAGTTCAAACATTTCATCAGATCCGATTCTTGCGGCTCAGGACCAGTTCATCCTCGAGTGGGGCCGCATGAGTTCCAGTTGGGGCATCAACCGAACGATGGCTCAGATCCACGGGCTGCTCTTCATCACGGGACAGGCGATGAGCGCGGACGAGATCGTGGAGCGGTTGCACATCAGCCGGGGCAATGCGAGCATGAACCTGCGCGATCTGATGGACTGGGGCATCGTCCGGCGGTTTCGACGTCCGGGCGAACGCCGAGACACCTACGTCAGCGAATCCGATCCTTGGCAGATGTTCGCCCGAGTCGCGCGCGAGCGGAAACGCCGGGAGCTCGATCCCACCGCCGGCGCGATCCGGGAGTGCATCGCGGCGCTTCCCCAAGACGGGGAGGCGCCGCAGGCGGTCCTCATGCGCTCCCGACTCCAAGCATTGCTTGAGATCTTCGAGATCATCGATGCGGTCTACCAGCAGGCCCTGGCTTCGGACGGCGCCCTCCTTCAGGCGCGCGAGTTGTTCCGCAAAGACGAGAACGACCGCCGGTAGGAAGGCTGGTTTTGCGCGTTTCGCCTGGGTCGCAGACCCAAGCCAATGGTATGTTGAGTTCAAGGCATGCCCAAACTGGACCGCTCCGATGCCACGCCGGCACCTCCCCGCCGCCGCCTCATCCCCGTGCTGGCGGTGCGCGACACGGTGCACTTCCCCAACCTCATCAACACGGTCCACGTGGCGCGCGAGTCATCGCTGAGGGCTGTCCGGCGGGCTCTGGAGACGGATCGGCGCGTCCTCGTGTTGAGTCAGCGAGACATGTCGGTGGAGGACCCCTCCGCCTCGGATCTCTGTCGGATCGGCACGCTCAGCGAGACGCTCCAAGCGCTTCCGATGCCGGACGCCACGTTACGGGCGGTCCTCCGCGGCACGGGTCGCGTCGAAGTGCGCCACCTGGTCAAACGCGGATCGATCTTCTATGCCGAGGCGATTCCGGTGAGCACGGTACCCGCTCACGGGGTGGAAGCCGACGCACTCATGCGTGAGTGCCTCGACTCCCTCGAGGCGGTCATCCGCCTAGGCGACGAGGTGCCTCCCGAAGCCCTTCCCGCCGTGGCCCACCTCGACGATGCGGGAGCCCTCGCCGACGCGATCGCGCACCATCTGCCCCTCAAACCGCTCGTCAAGCAGGGCCTCTTGGAGGAGGTGGACGATCATCGGCGCCTCGACGAGGTGCTTCGGTGCCTTCGCCGAGAGATGCAGGTGCTCGAGATGCGGGCGGACATCAAGCACCGGGTGGACAGGGAGGTCGCCGACGTCCAGCGCGAGTACTACCTGCGCGAGCAGCTTCGCGTGATCCAGACCGAACTCGACGAGCGCGGCGCGCGCGTCAGCGACGCCGAGCTTCTTCGCGAGCGCATCGCCTCGTGCGGGATCTCCGGCTCCTCCCTCGACAAGGCCCTTGCCGAGGTCGACCGACTGGATCGAACCCCTCCGTCGTCCCCCGAAGCCGTGGTGCTGCGCAACTACCTCGAGTGGATCGCGGAACTGCCCTGGTCGCGGCTCAGCGAAGATCGCCTGGACGTCAAGGCCGCGGCCTCCCTTCTCGACCAACAGCACTACGGCTTGCAGAACGTCAAGGGGCGGATCTTGGACTTCCTCGCCGTTCGCCAGCTCAACCAAACCCTGCGCGGGCCGATTCTCTGCTTCGTGGGTCCCCCGGGCGTGGGAAAGACGAGCCTCGGACGGTCGATCGCCGAGGCGATGGACCGCTCGTTCCATCGGCTGTCCCTCGGAGGCGTCCGAGACGAGGCGGAGATCCGAGGCCACCGCCGGACCTACGTCGGCGCCCGGCCGGGATGTTTGGCTCAGGCGATGCGGACGTGCGGAACGCGCAACCCGGTCCTCGTGCTGGACGAGATCGACAAGATGGGACACGACCTTCGCGGAGACCCGACCAGCGCCTTGCTCGAAGCGCTCGATCCCGAACAGAACGCCCGCTTCGTCGACCACTATCTGGAGCTTCCCCTCGATCTCAGCGCCGTGCTGTTCATCGCCACGGCCAATGTGCTGGAGGAGATCCCCGCCCCGCTGCTCGACCGGATGGAGATCATCCGGTTCCCTAGCTACACGAGCGAGGAGAAGGTTCACATCGCCACCCGTTTCCTCATCCCTCGCGCGATCCGCGAGAACGGGCTGCTCAAATTCAACCTGGACCTGCATCCGGACGTTCCGGCGCTGCTCGTCGACGAGTACACGCGGGAGGCCGGGGTTCGCTCGCTCGAACGGGTCGTCGACGAGCTCTGCAGGAAGGTCGCGCGACAAGCCGCAGGCTCGCGGAAACGCACGTTCCGCATCGGCATGCCGGAGGTTTCGAAGCTGCTGGGAATTCCCCGCTACCCGCGCGATTCAAGCGGCCTGCGAGACCGGGTCGGCGCAGCCACGGGGCTGGTGGTGACCGAAGCGGGAGGAGACGTCGTCCAGATCGAGGCCAGCGTCCTCGAGCCGCTCGGCCCCTCGCCGGTACTGCACCTCACGGGCAACCTGGGCAACGTGATGAAGGAGTCCGCCCAAGCGGCCATGACGTACATTCGCGCCACGCAGCCCGATTGGGCGCCGGGCCGCACGTTGCGCCACGACGTCCACATCCACGTTCCGGCGGCGGCGACCCCGAAGGACGGGCCGAGCGCGGGCCTGACCATCGGCGTCGCCCTTGCCTCCGCGCTGTCCGGCGCGGCGGTGCGCGGGGACGTCGCCATGACGGGCGAACTGACTTTGCGGGGGAACGTCCTGGCGGTCGGCGGTGTCCGCGACAAGGTACTCGCCGCCCACCGCGCGGGAATCACCACCGTCATCCTGCCCGAAGAGAACAGAATCGATCTGGGCGAGATTCCCGAGAGCATCCAAAAGGCCGTGCGGCTCCAGTTTGTGGAGACGATGGACCAGGCGCTTGCCATCGCCCTGCGTCCCACCGGGACAACCCACACTAGTCGGCGAGGTTCCGCAGTTCCAACATCCGCTCGAGGGCAAGCGTCGCGAAGCGGGCGGTCTTTTCCGGCACCTGGATCTCGTTGAGCACCACCCCTTCGACGAGGTTCTCGAGCACCCAGCACAGAAAGCTGGGGTGGATTCGGTACATGGTCGAACAGGGGCAGATTTGCGGGTCCAGGCAGAAGATCGTCTTGTCGGGGTGCTCTTTGGCCAAGCGGCTGACCAGGTTGATCTCGGTCCCGATCGCCCAGGTGCTCCCCGACTCCGCCGCCTCCACCGTCTTGATGATGAACTCCGTCGAACCGTCGAGATCGGATTCCCGCACCACTTCCAACGTGCACTCGGGATGGACCAGCACCTTCACGTCCGGGTGCTCGGCTCGCGCCTGCCGCACCTGCTCGACCGTGAACCGACCGTGCACGCTGCAGTGCCCCTTCCAGAGCAGGAACGTGGCTCGGCGCAGGTCGTCCACGGTGTTGCCACCCAGGGGCTTGAAGGGATCCCACACCACCATGTCCCGGTCGGGATCGTAGCCGAGCTTGACGCCTGTGTTCCGTCCGAGATGCTGGTCGGGAAAGAAGAGGATCTTCTCGCCGCGTGTCAGGGCCCACTTCACCGCCACCGGGGCGTTGGTCGAGGTGCAGACCGTTCCTCCGCGCTCGCCGACGAACGCTTTGAGGTTGGCCGCGGAGTTGATGTACGTGACCGGCACCACGCGCGGCCCAGCCCCCGCGGCATCCGGCGCGCGGGCGTCCAACTCCTTCACCAGCGCGTTCCAGCAGTTGCGCACCTGGAAGTGGTTGGCCATATCAGCCATCGAGCAGCCCGCGGCGAGGTTGGGGAGGATCACGCGCTGGTTGGGGGCCGCCAACATGTCGGCGCTCTCGGCCATGAAGTGGACCCCGCAGAAGACGATGAACTCCGCCTCCGGGTGCGCGGACGCGTTCTGGGCGAGCTTGTACGAATCGCCGCGGTAGTCGCAGTGCTCGATGATCTCGTCGCGCTGGTAGTGGTGTCCCAGCATCACGAGGCGGGAACCGAGTTTGGCCTTCGCCGCGGCGATGCGCGCGCGAGCCTGCCCCTCGTCGAGCGAGGCGTACTCCTGCGGAAGCGGTTCTTGATACATTTCTACTCAACCCGAGGCGGGCCGCTCAGGGGCATCTTGCCCGCTGGATGCCGTGCAACAGTCCTGCTCAGGACGGGGATGTTGTCGCAAGACACGGTAAGAAAAGTGTACCTAAGCCCGGGACTCGGGACTCCGCACACGAGCCTTCGCCGCCGACGGAGCGCGTTCCCGGCCGAGCACGGCGTCCACCACGCCTTCGGCGTCGAGCCCCACGTCCCTTCGGATCAACGGTTGGGCGCCGTGTTCGACGAACGCATCGGGCAGAGCGAGAATTTCGAACGGGATCGCACCGAGACCACGCTCGGCCAAACCGTCGCGCACCTGCTGGCCAAAGCCGCCGATCCGCACGTTCTCTTCGATGGTGACCACGCGACCGCATCGCTCGGCCGCCTCGGCGAAGGCGTCCAAATCCAGGGGTTTGAGGAACCGCGCATTCACGACGGTCGCCTCGAGGCCGTGCTCGCGGAGCCGCGCGGCGGCCTCCCAGGCCGCTCCCACCATCGACCCCACCGCGAAGATCGCCAAGTCCTCGCCGTCGCACAAGACCTCCGCCTTGCCGAACTGAATCGAGGTCCGCGACTCGGGCAACGCATCGTCGCTGGCGCCCCGTGGGTAGCGGACCGCGAGCGGACCGGCCTCGTAGGTGCTGGCGAACCGGGTCATCTCGCGCAGCTCGGTGGTGTCGCGGGGAGCCATCAGCACGAGGTTCGGCATCAGGGTGAGATAGGAGATGTCGAACGCGCCGTGGTGCGTCGGGCCGTCGTCCCCGACGAGCCCCGCCCGATCCATGAAGAACCGAACGGGCAGCCGCTGGATGCACACATCGTGCAGCACTTGGTCGAAACCGCGTTGGAGGAACGTCGAGTAGATCGCGCAGAACGGCTTGAGCCCGCCCGCCGCGAGGCCCGCGGCAAAGGTCACGGCATGCTGTTCCGCGATTCCAACGTCGTAGAACTGGTCGGGAAACTCCTTGGCGAAGCGGTTGAGCCCCGTGCCGTCGGGCATGGCGGCCGTGATCGCTACAACCGTCGGGTCCTGCTCCGCACACTCGACGGCCGCATCGCCGAACGCTTGCATGAAGGTCACGGGGCCGGCCGATTTCACCATCTCGCAAGCCGCCAGATCGAACGGCCCGACGCCGTGCCACTTGCGGGCGTCCTCCTCGGCGACCTCGTAGCCCTTCCCCTTGACGGTCAGGGCGTGGACGAACACGGGCCCCCTCAACTCTCGGACGTTGCGGAAGACCTCGAGCAGGGTGGGCAGGTCGTGCCCGTCGATCGGGCCGATGTACTCGAAGCCCATCTCCTCGAAAATCGTGCCCGTGTCTTCAGGTGCGAAGTAGTGCGTGATGCCGTGACGCAGGCCCGCGGCGACCCTGGACACTGGAGAGGGGAGCTTCTCCACCACCTCTTTGGCGCGATGCGCGAGGTCCTGCAACAGGGGCCGCGACCGAAGCTTCTGGAGATAGGTGGTCAGGGCGCCCACGTTCGGAGCGATGGACATGCGGTTGTCGTTGAGCACGACGGTCAGGTCGGTCTTCATCTCCCCCGCATGGTTGAGGGCCTCCCACGACATCCCCGACGAGATCGCCGCGTCTCCGGTCACGGCCACGACGCGTTCTCGCGTTCCCAGCCGGTCGCGCGCCGTGGCGAACCCGAGGGCGGCCGAGATCGCCGTGCCCGCGTGGCCCGCACCAAAAGCGTCCAACTCGTGCTCGTCGCGCTTGAGAAATCCGCTAAGCCCCTTGTGTTTGCGAAGGGTGTCGAAGCGGCCCAACCGGCCCGTCAACATCTTGTGCGGGTAGGCCTGATGCCCCGTGTCCCACACGACCTTGTCCGGAGGCAGCGAGTACGCCGCGTACATCGCCACGGTGAGTTCGACCGTGCCGAGGTTGGAACTGAAGTGTCCACCGGTCTTGCTGACACGCTCGAGGATGGCGTGGCGAACCTCGTCCACCACCTCCTGCAGCTCCTTGTCGGACAGTTTGTGCAAGTCCGTGGGTTGCACGATGGCGGACAAATGTCTCAGATGCTCCATAGACCTTCCCCTTAGCATACGCGTTACGCCGCTTCTGCGTTTGGAAGCGCGCCGAGGGGCCTTGCTCCAATAACCGCAATTCTCAACCTGGCGTTCCAACGGATCGGCCGTAGAATCAAGGGTGCCCATGAAGGCAATCTTGTTGATCGAGGACAATCCCGATGACGAGCGGCTGGCAGTGCGGGCGATTCAGGAGCGGGTCGCGGAAAGCCGGATCGTCGTCGCGCGCGACGGCGCCGAAGCCGTCGATCAGTTGGAGAACGAAGGAGACCAGTTCGACCTGGTGTTGCTCGACCTGAAGTTGCCCAAGATCAGCGGCCTCGACGTGCTCAGGCGGCTGCGCGGAGCTCCTGCGACGGCCCAAATGCCCGTCATCGTGCTCACGTCCTCGAACGAGGGGTCTGATTTGGCGTCCGCCCGCGCCCTCGGAGCGGACCTCTACGTGCAAAAGGCCGTGGACCTCGACTCCTTCCGCCGGTCGATCGACACGATTCTGGATCGTTGGCTTTCGGGCACCCCCGTCGCAAGCGACTCGCGGTAGCGCGCGAGCCTAGTGTTGGGCGCGCACCCACGCGTGCAAAGCGGCCGACGCCTCCGTTCCCTTCGTGGGAATCAGCTCCAAGCAGGGGATCCCCTCCCATTGGCCCCGATCGAGTCCGCCCGCGCGAACTTCCAAAGGCTCCGTTTCCAAGCCCACCGTGTGCCCCTCGGCAACCAGGTTGCCCAGGAGGTTCGACTGCGCAAGTCCGATGAGAAAGGCGGCCGCCACCTCGGCGTCCGTTTGGGCGAGGCCGTAGATCTCGATCTCCGGAAGGCTGAACTTCTGCAGGCCGAGGGTGAAGGCGTGCCAACCCTCTCGGCTCGGCTCAAACCGAACCACCACGTGCTCGCGCGCATCGACGCGCGGGTCCAGGCGCGGATGCACGAACAGCTTCTCGGGAAGCACGTACCGCTGGGCCAGCGGGTCGGCGACCACCCCCTGCGTCGCCCCGCCCAGGCGCCGGGCCAGATTGAGAAGGAAATCCAGGGCGGGGTAGACGTCGGGATCGTGCGACTCGAAGCTCAACTGCATCACGATCCAGGTGGCGCGCAACCTGGCGAGCACCTCCTCCTCGAGCAGGGCCGCCAGGGGGCTGGTCGCGACCCAAGACGGGTCGAAGCCCGCCTCCTCCTTGCTGAGGACGCGCATCCGAAGGACCGTCTTGCGGTCTGTCGAGGCCAACGCGTACTCGCCCCGCTCCATCGGCCGCTGCAGATCGGCTTTCGACGCACCGGGCGCAAGCGGCACGCCGAATCCCGGAACAGCGCCGTCCGCCCCCTTGGGCTCGATCGTCGAAACGAGCGCCGGCAACATCGCCTGGCCGCTCAGGACCGAGATGTAGAATCGGTCGGAAAGACCGAAACCGGGTGTCTTGGGCTTGCTGAACTTGAACAGCCTCACGCGCGAGCCACCGTCGCCGTGGGAGAGGGCTCGCTCCGACCCTCGGGCGCGCGGGTCGCCCCTTCGAGCCACGCGCGCCATCGGCCCCAGACAAGCAAACCGGCGAACGGGACGACCCCCAAGGAACGCTGCAGCGAGGCCTTGAACGGATCCACGGCCTCCCCGCGCGCATTGGTCGCGGTCCACGTTTCCGCCGTGCCCTCCCCGTACTCGACCCATCCCATCGGGTCCGCGGCCTCCAACGCCCGCCGAGGATCCGGGGCGAGGACTTGGCCCTTTGGCAACTCCACCCGCACACGGAAGCGCGACAATCGCGCCCCGAACCGGCGCGCCCAGGCGGCGACTTCCCCACCCTCGTAGAAGCACACGTACGTCGACGTCGTGATGAAGGCAAACAACGGGATGTTGAACCGGTACTCGATGAACGCGTGCATCGCGAGGCCCGCGAGCAACACCCACTTGCGGAAGGGGCGGTAAAAGACCAACGTCGCCAAGGCAAGCTCGACCGCGAGCGTGCCGTAGGTGGTGAGCTGGACGAACCAGAGGCTGTTTTCGAGCGCTTCGGGAACCCAAAACCGGTGGAACTCCGGAAGGTGGGCGGGATACCAGGTGGCCGTCCCGTCGAACCAGAACGTGCCGCCGCGTTTGTGCCACACGGTGGTGAGATACAGGAGCGCGATGTTGAACTGCACCAGCCGTTGGCCCAGAAGCGGCACGGCTCGGTGTGGAACCTGGGCCTTGCCTCTCCACAAGGCGAGGAGCCGATCGACGCTGCAAGCGGCGCCGCTGGGAGCCAGCGCCACGTAGATCAGCCCCACGCGCATCAGGGTGTCGCCCCCATGGAGGATCAGGAGGTTCCGGTGGTGCAAGCTCACCACCCCGATCGCGAACAAGATGGAGCTGACGCGCGTCCACAGCCCGATCGTGGTGAGGATTCCGGCCACGACGACCGCCGCATAGAATGCGGCGATCCAGGGGGTCTCCGCCACGTTCCGAAGCGGATTGATCCGCCAATCGTCCCCCGCGTAGAGGCGGGTGACCTCCATCGGCGAATACCCCGACTGGGTGTACCACGAGTTGAAGTACAGGGCCACCATGAGGAGGTTCACGACCGCCAGCCCTGCAAAGAGGATGCGGAACAGGCCCATCGTCACGGGCGATCCGTAGCCGAAGAACCACCTGTCGAGCGACCGGAGCGCCTTCACGGCGTCCCTCCATCGCTCCGAAGTTTCTTCTGATCCACGTCGTACTCGTAGTAGGTGTGGACCGTGTACTCGTCCGGGGTGATTTCGCCGGGTGGCTGGATGAAACGGTAGTGGCGCCGAAGCGACACGTGGACGGGCGGGTTGTTCTCGTTCTTCTCGTACTCTTCGAGCGCGATGCGCTGGGCGAAGGCGGGCCAAAGGAAGGTGAAGTCCTCGGAGTGAGCCCGCTCCAGATACTTGCGGTACCGTTCCTGCACATACTTGAGCGGCAACGGGAGGGTGGCGATGCGGGGGTAATCGTGCACCACGCGCGTCCCGTCCTGGAACTCGACGATCGCGTCCACCCAGACATCGAGATTCGACGGGTTGGGAGCGAACATGTCCCAGTACTGCCACATGCCGGTGGGAATGAGGTAGGCGTGGATCGCGAGCGAAAGCCAGTGCATCGGGCCGTCGACTTGCGCGGGCGGCGTCTTGGCGCGCGAGGCGAAAAGCAGAACGTTGTCGTGGACGTAGGACACCGAGCTCCGCGCGAAGTCCGGGAGGGAGTCGGTGCTGACCGACGGGACGATCGAGCCGTTGGCGAGTCCGGGTGCCGGAGCAGGAAGGCTCCACAGCGTGATCGCCAGCAAGTGGAACGCCACCAGTGGCTTCACCCAAACCGGCAAGGTCCGGACCTGCTCGGTGCTTTCGGGAACCGACCCTTCGCCCATCCGCCTCATTCTAAGCCATCGCGCCCCCCGCGCCTATGACAGGGCTCATCTTCCCACAGCGTTCAGCGCTCGATTTCTGCCAGGACCTTCTCCAACTCCTCGTTGGGTCCGACGGCTTCGCGGATCTGCTTTGCCAGCGAGGTCGCCTCGTCCTTGCGGCCGGCGCGCTTGGCGGCGAGCGCAAGGTTCACGTGGATGCCGAGAGAGTTTGGAAGCCGCCCTGCCGCGAACCGCATCGCCTCGTAGGCTTCCTCGTGCTTGTCGAGGCCGGTAAGGGCCGCCGCGAGTTCGCCGTAGGCCGGTTCGCAGCCCGGAAACAGCTCGATGAGTCGGCGCGCCGCGAATTCGGCATCCTCGTACTCGCCAAGCCGGTTGTGCGCCGCCCCGAGCAGGGCCCACATCTTCCAGTAGTCCGCCAGCCAGTTGCGAAGCGGCTTCAAGGTCGCCACCGCCGATTCGGCGTCTCCCTGCTCCATCTTCTCCCGCGCCGCCTCCACCACCTCGGCGCGTTTGGGCTGCTCCAGCTCGATCTGCCAAGCAAGGGTCTGGGCGCGCGTATCCGCATCGGGATTGCTCGCCAACACGTCCGCGAGAATCTTGGGGATCTCGAATTCGCGACCGGCCTGCTTGAGCGTCTGCGCGTACTCGAGGAGAAGCGGGATGTCGTTCGGGGCCACGTCGATGCAATCCTCGAAGAAGTCCATCGCCCGGTCCAGTTCGCCGCGGTTCGCGAGAATCGGCGCATAGAACCGCTTGAGCGAAAGGGGATCCTCCAGCACGCGGAGACCCTCTTCGAACGCCGCGATCGCCTCCTCTTCCCTTCCCGCCTGCATCAGGGAGATGCCGTATTTGGCGTGCACCATCGCGTTTTGAGGCTGGCGCTCGATCTGCTGTTTCCACAACGCCGGCACCTCGTGGGCGCGGTTCGTCTGGTGCAGCACGGTGGCCAGGTAGTCGAGGGAGGGCTTGTCTTCTCCTTCCATCTCCACGGCCTTCTGGAAGTTGCGCTCGGCGTTCACGGGCATGCCCTGGGCCATCTGGGCCATGCCCAAATGCGTGTAGATGGCGGGCTCGTTCGGCTCGCGCGCCAACGCCTTCTCGAACCACTCGCCGGCTTTGGCGGAGTGCCCGACCGCCTCGAACCCCTCGCCCATCGCGTAGTACGCGCGGAAGTCGTCGGGGGCGAGCTCGATGACCGCCAGCAGATACTTCTCCACCAGCTCGAACGTGCCGATGCGGAACTGGACGGAGAGCCTCGCCAACTGCAGCAGGGTCTCGTAGGGCCCCAAGAAATCGGGATCGGTCTTCAGCGAAGCCAACAGCGATTCGAAAGCGGGCTCCGGCGAAAACTCGCGCGCGACGCGCCCTTCGGCCTGTTGGATGTAAAGCAGCGCGTCGTACCCTTCGAGGAAGCGGATGAAGGCGTCCGGGTCGTCGGTGCCGAACTCCATCGCGTCGCCGGCAAGCTCCTCCGGGAGCTCGACTTCGCACGTGGACGCAAGGTCTTTGACCATCGTGTGCAGGTGGGCGAAGATCTCGGCCTTGGGGAACTTCCACTCGTGGAGGAAGAGCGCCTGGTCGTTGCCGCGCTCGTGGGCGCGGAAGCTCAGCTCGAACGTCCCGGCGTCCTCGTCGTAAGCCACCAACCCGTCCATCACGCGGTCGGCGTCGGATTGGGTGAAGAGCTGCTGGATCCACTCAGGCTCCATCAGCGTCTCCGCGACGTTGACGAAGGCAGCCCGATTCTCATCGTCCACGCGAGCCAGATAGCTCACGGAGTGGATCTCCGCACTCGTGGCGGTTCGGACGGTTTCCGCGGCGAAATTGGCGAATTGACGGCCCAGGGCGGGGCGCGTGCCGGCGGCGGCACTCAAGGGAAGAACGGCGACCTTCATCGTTGGCGAGAGTGTACCGGGAACCCGGGCCGGCTCCTCAGTCGAACAAGAAGACGACCTTGCCGGCGTCCCCGGCCTGCATCAGATCCATCGCGCACTTGAACTCCGTGTAGTGCATCTGGTGCGTGATGACCGGCCACAGGTCGAGGCGCCCCCCGGCCAGCAGACGGCCCATCTGCTCCCACGTCTCCCACATGCGCCGGCCGACGATGCCCTGGACGTCGAGCCCCTTGAAGACCACGGCGTTCATGTCCACGGATTGGATCGGCGAGCCGTAAACGCCGAGCAGGCTCACCCGACCGCCGGGACGGGTGTGGGCGATCGCGAGTTCGAGCGCGGAGGGATGTCCGGACATTTCCAGCGTCGCATCGACCCCTTCGGGCGCCAACTGCCTCAACACGACCGAGACATCCGACTCCTTCGGGTTCAGCACCTGGTCCACGCCGACCTTCTTGGCGAGATCGATCCGGTAGTGGCTGACCTCCGTGCCAATCACCTGGGCGGCTCCGAGCGCTTTGCAGATACTTGCCGCAAAGAGCCCGATCGGACCCATGCCCGTGATCAGCACCGTCTGCCCGACGATCGGCCCCGCCATCACGGTGTGGACCGCGTTGCCAAGCGCGTCTTGGAAACAAGCGATCTCCTTGGGAACGGAACGGTCCGTGGGGCGGGCGTTTTCGGTGGGGATGACCACGAACTCCGCGAATCCGCCGTCGACGTCGACGCCGAGGATGCGCGTGTTCACGCACACGTGTCCCTGACCGCTGAGACACTGCTTGCAGCGCCCGCAGACGATGTGGGATTCGCTCGCGACGAAGTCGCCGACGTGGCGGTCCTTGACTCCCTCGCCCACCTCCACGATCGTTCCGCAGAATTCGTGTCCGATGATGCGCGGAGGGTGGATCCGCGAGGCCGACCAAGCGTCCCACGCATAGATGTGCAGGTCGGTTCCGCAAACCGAAGCGGCTTCCAGGCGGACCTTGACGGTGCCCGGCGACACCTGGGGCTCCGGAACGTCGATGATTTCTACCCCGGGGGCCGGCCGGGTCTTGGCAATGGCTCTCACCGTCGGGGAGTGTACCGCCGCGCTTCGTTCTAGACAGTCCCCAATTGGAGCGACACCGGCTCAGATTCACGTTTTGAAGAGACCGGTTTGCGCTGCCTCCTTCTGCAACGCTGCGCCCAACTCGGAGGGGTGGCCCAAAGGGATCGCGCCCAGGCCGGCCAGCGCGCGGGAGGCCTCGTTTCGAGGGTCCCACCGCACGGCGAGGCGCGTCGTCCTGCGTCGGATCGCGTCCACCGCGCCGTGCCAGGTGCCCCCCTCCTTGAACCGGGCGTGCACGACGACGGCAAGATCCGCCGCGGCGTAGACCAGCGCGTTGCGCTCCATCGCCGACGCGGTCGAGAACCCCTCGTCCGGCGCGCAGACCGAGAGCTGGGTGACCGGGCCCACCGGGCCCGCGCGGAGGCCCCGGGGGAGGATCTCGAAGGCGCGCGGCATGGCCCCCCGGACGGCGGCGCGGTCGCACCCCGCCGCACCGCCCGAGACCACCACCAAACCCCGGGCGGACGCCTCGCTTCCCAGGTTGCGGGCGAATCGTCGGACGTCATCCCCGATTCTTCGCGAGCCCACCACGGCGAGCGCCGGACCCGCCGGAGGAGTCGCTCCCCAGATCCACAGGGCCGGAGGTGCCCCGCTTCCAAGAACGTCCACCCACCGCGACGGGTATCCCGGCGAGAGACACGTCAGCGCGCGGCCGCCTTGCACGAGCTTCTCGGCCCCAGCCGCCACACCGGGCGCCTCCAGCACCAGCGCTTCCGCATCGAGCCCGGCCCGCGCCAACGCCCGGGACGCCCGAGCCAGCGAAGAGCCCGAGGCGCGCAGGACGTTCTCCACCGCCCTCCATCCCGAACGGCGAACGTCCACCGGCCGCTCCAAGCCGCGGAGGTAGAGGGCGGCCAAGACCACCTCCCATTCCATTCTCGATTCCATCTTTCGTACTTTACACGACGTTCGACACTTTGGGTTTGTTCCGGTTGATCGCGCGGGTTCGAGGTGTAAACTGACCGATCCGAGGCCCCCGCCATGCTCAAGCACCCTGATCTCACCCTTCGCCGCATCGACCTGTTCTTGAAGACCGAACTCGAGGAGCACCTCCTTGGGGCACGCGTACCGCTCCAGATCGAGTATTGCGAGGTGGCGCACGCCACCCAAAACGAGGCGAAGAAGGGACCTTGGAAGGTCGTTGAGAAGGGTTTCCGCTACGGCCCCGCCTACCGAACCGTCTGGTTCCGACTGACGGGCCGCGTTCCCGCCGAGTTGGCCAACGAGCCTCTTGGGGTCGTCGCCGAAGTGGGCTCCGAGCGCACCGTGTGGAAGGACAACGCCCCGTGGCGCGGCGTCGACGTGCAGCACTACGTCTTTCCGTACAGCGAGGCCGCCGGCGTGGTCCCGTTCGACACCAAGGGGAGCCGCAAGGTCGAGATCTACATCCAGGCCTACACCCGCAACGCGCAAGTGCGAGTCCACCTGCGCGAGCCGGAGCGCGAGCCGCTCGTCGAAGAGGTGGATCGCGCCGAGCTGGTCGTCGTGGACCGCGAAATATCCGATCTGCGCTACGACGTGGCGTTCACGCGCAACCTCCACGAGGCCCTCGAGGGGGACGAATCCGCCCAGGCGACCCTGCTGCGCGCGATGAACGAGGTCTGCAACACGTTCGATCGCGAGAAGCGCCCCACCATCGCCCGATGCCGCCGCGTGCTCAAGGAGGCCCTCAGCTCGCTTCCCGGCGAGGTGAAGCACACCCTGACGCCCGTCGGCCACGCGCACCTCGACACGGCGTGGCTGTGGCCCCTCGAGATCACCCGAAAGAAGATGGCGCACACCACGGCCACGCAGCTCGCCCTCATGGAGGAGTATCCCGAGTACGTGTTCGTGCACTCCCAGGCCAGCCAATACGAGTGGCTGGAGAAGGAGTATCCCAGCCTCTTCGAACGGGTGAAGAAGCAGATCGCGAAGGGCCAGTGGGAGGTCGTCGGCTCCATGTGGGTCGAGGCGGACTGCAACCTCACCGGCGCGGAGTCGATGGTGCGGCAGTTCCTTTACGGCAAGCGCTACTTCCGGGACAAGCTGGGGGTCGAAACCGAGGACATGTGGCTCCCGGACGTGTTTGGCTACTCGGCCGCGCTCCCCCAAATCCTGGCGAAGTTCAACGTGGACTACTTCCTCACGCAGAAGATCTGCTGGAACCAGACCAACAAGTTCCCCCACCACACGTTTTGGTGGCAGGGGATCGACGGGTCGAAGATCTGGTCGCACTTCCCGCCCGCGGACACCTACTGCGCCGACTGCACCCCGGTGCAGATCCTCAAATCGATGCGGAACTACCGCGACCACGCGCGCTCCGACCACTCGCTCTACGTGTTCGGATTCGGCGACGGCGGAGGCGGTCCCACCGAGCAGCACCTCGAGTTCCTCAAGCGCGCGCGCCACGCGCCGGGCCTGCCCGAGATCGAGGGCGGCGCCAAGGCCCTGGATTTCTTCCGCGAAGCGAAGGCCCAGAGCAAGGACCTGATGACGTGGGTCGGCGAGCTGTACCTCGAGATCCATCGCGGGACCTACACGAGCCAAGCCGCCAACAAGAGGGGCAACCGCTTCAGCGAGTTCCTGCTCCGCGACGCCGAGCTGCTCGCGTGCTTCCGCGAGCGGTTCCCGCGCACCTACCCGGCGGCGGAGTTGGAGGAGGCTTGGAAGCTCGTGCTGCTGAACCAGTTCCACGACATCATCCCGGGCTCCTCGGTGCGCGAGGTGTACGAGGAGAGCGATCGAGACTACGCGAAGATCATGGAGATCGGGGAGCGTGTCGTGCGCGAGAGCCTCGAGCAGATCGGTGCCAAGTTCGACACACAGCGCCATGAGAAGCCGCTCGCGCTGTTCCAAAACGCCACCACGACCACCGAGGGATCGGTGCCGTGGCCCAAGGGCGACGCTCCCGGGGCGCTGGTGTGCGGCGACGAGGAGCTGCCGGTGCAGTTGGTCGAGGGGTTCGGTGATCGCCGCGTGGTCTTCCAAACGCCCACGGACGCCTTGGGGGCCGTCGCCGTGGCGCACTTCGAGGACGAGGCGCCGGCGGCGAAGTCCCGCTTGAGAGCGCGGAGCCGCAGGATCGAGAACGACGAGTTCGCCGTCCGGTTCGACTCCAACGGGAACATCACCAGCATCCAGAACCTCGAGGACGGGTCGGAGTACGTCGAGCCCGGCAAGTTGGCGAACTGCTTCCAGCTCTTCGACGACAAGCCGCTGTTCTGGTCCGCGTGGGACATCGACGCCTACGCGCTGGAGACCGGAGTCGACCTCGTGAAGTCGGACAGCTTCGAAATCGTGGAGCGGGGCCCGGTTCGGGTGGCGGTGGAGATCGTCAAGCGTTTCGGCAAGAGCACGCTCCGGCAGCGGATCAGCCTGGGTCCGACGCCCGGCATCCGTTTCGACACCGAGGTGGATTGGCACGAGGAGGACAAGCTCCTCAAAGTCGCGTTCCCCGTGAACGTGAACTCGTCGCGCGCCACCTACGAGATCCAGTTCGGCAGCGTGGAGCGGCCCACGCACGACAACACGTCTTGGGACGTGGCGAAGTTCGAGGTGTGCGCCCAGAAATGGGCGGATCTGAGCGAGGGCGACCACGGGGTGGCGCTTCTCAACGACTGCAAGTACGGCCACGACATCAAGGGCAACGTGATGCGCCTTTCGCTGCTGCGCGCGCCCAAGGCGCCGGACCCCCTTTGCGACATGGGCACGCACTTGTTCACCTACGTGCTGACGCCGCACTTCGGGCCGCACCACTACGCGGGAGTCGTCGCCTCGGCCTACGCGCTCAACGCGCCGCTTCGGCACGCGTGGCTGAAGTCGAACGCGGGCGAGCTCGGCAACCTACCCCCGTTCGTGGCGTGCGACGACCGGAACATCGTGGTGGAAACGGTGAAGAAAGCCGAAGCGGACGGCGCGATCGTCGTGCGGCTCTACGAGTGCCACAACGCGCGCGGCGCCGCCGAACTCTTCTGCGCGAGAACGCCGAAGGCCGCCTGGCTTTGCGACATGGAGGAGAACAAGCTCAGCGAGTTGGAGGTCCACGACGGAATGGTCCTCTTCGACTACAAACCCTTCGAGATCCACACGATCAGGCTGGAAGTCTAACCCCTGGGAATGCGCTGATTTATCCGCGCTTTCGAGGTGCCGCAGAACGTGGGCTTTCGAGCGGATAGGATATCCGGAATGACCGATCTTGCTGGTCGGAGTACCCAAACTCCACCATTAGACACGGTCCCATAGCGGGCGGCACCCCCGAGTTGAGGAACACATCGCTTTCTGCCGAGGAATTCCCCAGTCCTTCCCGTTCCCTGTAACGCAACGAGAGGGAGGACATGGAGTTCGAAAGAACCGCGGAAAGAAACCCATCGGGGAGAACGCTCTGCCAGAGGCTCTCTGAAATGACTCTGGCCCACTCCGCCCTTCGCTCGGCAGACACATCCTCCATTCCCAGACCGTGCGCCGAGGCAGCGGCCTGCCTCTCCGCCGCAGTCAGATGCGACCAGAACCTCAACGACGCCATTGCGACGGTCAAGGGCGTTCTGCTGAATCGCACGAGAACGGGTGCTCCCATCTGCCCGATCCAATCAGCTTGCCCCTCCGTTAAGGCACCCGCCAGGGCCGCATAATCCAATGTGGTCAGCGCTCGCTGGGATGCGGTCCGCTCGACCGGCCTCAAAAGCCGCTCGGGAATCTCCTTGTCGAGTTGCTTCCAATACTGATGCGAACGGAGCATGAGCCACCCATCATTGCTCCGTATCGGGCCAGGTTGGTAGGGGATCATCCCACCCCAAGATTGCCGGAGCGAGTTTAGGTACCCGTCAACGGTCGTGGCAGTAAAGGGTGCGGGTGGCGAACAGGCGGTCCTAAACGCATCGGCGACGATGGATATTCCTGCACCGGTGGCCAGAAACTCAAGGTGGTCGCTGAGCGAAAACCCGGGAACGAAACACCCCTCCTCGGTCACACGGGCGATCGTCGGGTCGATCTCTTTCGCCAGTACTTCGGGATCCGTTGTTTCGCCCCACTCCCGCATTCGACGTTCCAACGGGCTCTCTTTGGCCCCTTCTGGAAAGCGAACTCGGAAAGGGGCACGCAACGCACCGAGCCCAGTGCCGAGAATCAAGCCGCGACCCTCGAACTCACTCTGTTCGCGCCGGTAACGGACCATGATCACCAGGCCCGCCGGCCCTTCGGTCTTGAAAGTCGTGAGCGGTTCGTCGGAGGCGGGGAGAAGCGGCAGGCCGTCTTCGGGCCGACTCGAGGCGAAGAGGGTCTCTCCCGATACAAGTCGGGCGACAGCCTCTTCCGTACGCCCACCCCATGCCGCACCGAAGCCCGCGCTCGGCTGGAGCCTAATCAACTGACGGTCCAGTTCCGCTTCCTTGAGCCTCTGGGATGCGTCGGGGCCCGTGGCCGTTCGGGCCGCTTCAAGCCGCGCAAGGATGGGCTGGTGTTCCTTCGCCTGCTCCTCCGGACTCATCCTCGCCCATCGTTGCATCGTGACGAGCGCCGTCCGGAGGTTCTCCCGATCCCGTTCGATCGCTTCTTGTCGTGCCGCGGCCTCCTCCTGCCGGACTCGCGGTTGCAATTCGAGGCGCCAGGTGTGCGAAGGCCTGTCGAACGTCCACTGCATGAAGAGGGCTTCGGCGACCTTCTCCATGACCTCCCACGCGGGACGGTTCACGCAAAATGCCGTCAGTTTCCGATCCGCATCCGCCTGCGCGACGGTCACATGGGCATGGGTCACCCGGCACAGTTGGGCCACGAAGTCGGAAAGCGAAACGATTTTGATACGAACGGTAATTGGCAACTGAAGTTGAGGGTCGGACCTCAGTTGCGATTCTTGCGGAACCTTAGGCGCACCGAGACTTACAACGAAAAGAGCGAAGGCGCACCACATGCTCCGAGTATATGCCAACCGAGGACATTCGTCTGTGGCGCCTTCCGCTCAAACAGCTCGTGCCTCGGTTCTAGTCGAACAACCACACGCTGGGCACGAGGCGGTTCTCCTTCCCGTCGTGCACCGCAAAGCTGCCGCCCTTGTTGAACCGGCCGCCGGCGACCTGGCCCTTCTTGTTCATCGCGTAGAAGTTCACGTCGAAGTTCGGACGGCCCGGGGCGGAGAGGAGGCGGGGGGAACGCGTCTGGTCGCAGATGCGCCGAAGCACGTCGAGGATCGCCTGTTCCGGACTCATGCCATGGCGCATGTTCTCGACGACGGTGCGGCTGCCGCAGCTCAGGATTACGGCTTCCCCGCGTCCCGTGGAACCACACGCGCCGACGTCCCCATCGACGTACAGTCCCGCGCCGACGATCGGGGAATCGCCCACGCGGCCGGGCACCTTGTACGCCAGGCCGCTGGTGGTCGTGACGCCGGACACCTCGCCCTTCTCGTTCAGCGCCATGCACGAGATTGTGCCGGTGGGACGGCGGCCGCTCTCGACGTCGAGTCCGGCGCGTTTGAAGTCGGCGCGGATCTCCTCGTCGTCCAGCCAGTCGTCGTCCTTCGAGAGCCGGGTTTTCCAGCGGAGCCACGCCTGGCGGGCCCTGTCGGTCAGCAGGTTGGTCTCTTCGAAGCCGACCATTCGGGCGAACTCGAGGGCACCCTGGCCGACCAGCAGGACGTGGTCCGTGCGCTCCATGACCTGCTGGGCGACCCGCGACGGGGTCTTGATATTCTGGAGCGCGGCGACGGCCCCGGCGCGCATGGTCGGTCCGTGCATGCAGCACGAGTCAAGCTCGACGACCCCACGCTCGTTGGGAAGCCCCCCGTACCCCACGCTCATGTCGTTGGGGTCCTCCTCGACGATGTTGACGCCCGCGATCACGGCGTCCAACGTGTCCGCGCCCGCTCGCATCTGCTCCATCGCCTTCGCGGTCGCGCGCAGCCCGTTGCCGCTCGAAATCGCGATGGGAATCGCCTGGACGCCGGCTCCCTGGCCCACGCCCCCTCGGGCGAGGGCGGCAGGAGCCGCCGCGGCGGCCAAGCCGCCGATCAGAACGTCGCGTCGAGAGAGAGAGCCCGCCATGGGGCAGAGTTCGGCAGGGCAGAACCGGTGTCCTCCCACCCTGTGGCTGGTGCCACCCCCGGGGTTTCGCGGCCGTGAAAGCGCGTATCCGCGCAGTCCCAAACGCTACGGTGTTCCGGCGGGGCCGAGCGCCAGAGCTGTGATCAGCGCGCCGAGCACGAACGCTGCGACAAACACCCAACGAAACTGCATCCACTCGGCCATACGAACTCGCATCACACCCTATCCGACGGACCTCGCCAAGCCTTCGTTCTGACAGTAGGTCCTTTGTCGTGGGTCGTCTATCGTTGGTCGTTTGTCGTGGGGCGTTCTTTCAGGACGAGACCCTTGGTGGCGTGGGTCACGGACCCCCCGGGGGTCCAAAGGTCCACCTCGGTCGCGGATTGGGGAACCGCCTGGGCGAGGAGCACGCGCCAACCCGGGTGCGACCACTTCTCCCGAATGGCCCGCACGTCCGCGTCCAGACCGAACCCCGCATACGGCTTTTCCGAGAGCCAGCCCGCGGGCAGCGGCTCCCCGTCCCGCTTGGCGAGCTTCCTGGCGATCGACGGGAACTTCCGCTCCTTCACCGTGTCGAAAAGCGCCGCCGATTGCCCGGCGTTCACTTCCGGCATGGCCCCTCCGATCAGCGCGCCGACGTCCAACCCGGTCCACATCGACGCGAGAACGTGCGCGACGCCGAGCACCACGATCGCCCCGACGACGCGCATGACTTTGGATCGCACCATCGAAACGATCATCGCGAACAGGACTCCGCCCACGGCTGGGACCAGATAGGGGACCGGCGTGCGAGGGTAGAGCGGCTGCAGGAGCCACAAGACCCCGAAGCCGCACGCCGCGTAGAACGCGAAGAAGCCCCAGCGCACGATCTTCCGGCTCAGCGTCCAGACCAGATAGAGGGCGACCACCGCGATCACGAGCACGACGGCCAACACGGCCGTGGGATCCATGCCCTTCATCCACTCCATCGGGAGACTCATCGAACTTTGGCGGGCGACTTTGCGCGTTTCTCGGCAACCTTCAGGTCACCCGGCGGCCGGGACTTTTCCAGCATGGCCTTGAGGTACCGCCCCGTGTGCGAGTCCGGGTTGGAGGCGACCTGCTCGGGTGTGCCAAAGGCCACGACCCGCCCTCCTCCGGTGCCGCCCTCGGGCCCCAGATCGATCAGCCAGTCCGCCGTCTTGATCACGTCGAGATTGTGTTCGATCACCAGCACCGTGTTGCCCTGATCCACGAGTTGGTGCAGCACGCCCAGCAACCGCCGCACGTCCTCGAAGTGGAGCCCGGTCGTCGGTTCGTCGAGGATGTAGATCGTAGACCCCGTCGAGCGCTTCGACAGCTCGGCGGCAAGCTTGATGCGTTGAGCCTCGCCACCGGAGAGCGTGGTAGCGGGCTGCCCCATCCGGATATAGCCCAGGCCGACCTCCTCCAACGTCGCGAGCTTGCGGTAGATCTTGGGAATGGGCTGAAAGAACGCGCACGCCTCCTCGAGGGTCATCTGCAGGACGTCTGCGATCGACTTGCCCTTGTACTTCACCTCGAGGGTCTCGCGGTTGTAGCGCTTGCCCTTGCACACCTCGCAAGGCACGTAAACGTCCGGCAAGAAGTGCATCTCGATCTTGATGATCCCGTCGCCCTTGCAAGCCTCGCAGCGCCCACCCTTCACGTTGAACGAGAACCGCCCGGGCTTGTAGCCGCGAATCTGGGCGTCCGGCGTGCGCGCGAACAGGTCGCGGATCAAGTCGAAGGTGCCCGTGTAGGTCGCTGGGTTCGAGCGCGGCGTCCGACCGATGGGCGACTGGTCGATGTCGATCACCTTGTCGAGCGCCTCGTGGCCCTCGAGGGAGTCGTGTTCGCTCCACACGCCCCGCGTGCCGTACACCTCGTACATCAGGCGTGGGAAGAGCGTGTCCTGCACCAGCGTGGATTTGCCGCTTCCGGAAACGCCGGTCACCCCGATGAACAACCCGAGGGGAAACGCCACATCGACGTTTTGCAGGTTGTTTCCCCGCGCCCCCCGCAACACAAGCCAACCCTCGGACATGTGGACACCAGTATACAATGTTGGCTGGCGCTCCGACGATCAGGCCAGATTGAGAAGGCGACGCTTGCGGTCTTGGAGGCGTGGTGTCGGCAACAGACCGGCCCGCCTTCGAATCCCCTCCGCCGAACGCCACAGCGAAAGCGCCTGCTTCCCGTTGCCTACCTTGGCCCAGGCTTCAGCCTCTGCCTCCTTCGCATAAAGGGATCGCAGCGGGTACCCCTGTCGACGTGCCTCCGCACCTACCGAAGCCAGGCGCTGGAGCGCCTCTTCAGGACGACGCCGAGCCATCAATTCCTCACCCTCGGCGAGTCCCAACATCAAGGTCGCCCATCGGTCCACCCGGGGATTGTAAAGGGACTTGGCAAACTCGGCGCCCTCCTGGACACGCTCCAACTCCCCCGCTTCGGCCGCCAACAGCGCGTAATTGCACCAGAATCCGAGCTGCGCATGGCGCTCAAGGGGATCTACACGCCCGCGAACCTCCGCCAGGATCGCAAGCGCATCCGCAAATCGAGCGCGATGCCAAAGCCGTTCCGCGGCATAGCTCTGGCAAATCACGTTGGCGGCCGCGCCTCTACGAGTCTTGGAGAGCCACTCCTGCGCGACGGTGTCCGCCTCGTCGATCAAGCCTGACTCCAACAGGGCGAACCCGAGCATCGCTTCGGTGCGCAACGAGGCCATCCGATCGCCCCGCCACAAAGCGAGGCGGTTGGCTTTGCGGAACGCGCCCTGCGCCGCCTGGAGGGCCAAATCGCGGTAGAGGAGTTCGCCCTGAAACTCCAGATGCTCCACAGCGCAAACATCGGTTCGCCTCCGCGGCCGGGT
The DNA here is from genome assembly GCA_023957775.1 of Fimbriimonadaceae bacterium. Lineage (NCBI taxonomy): Bacteria > Bacillati > Armatimonadota > Fimbriimonadia > Fimbriimonadales > Fimbriimonadaceae > Fimbriimonadaceae bacterium. Next base: position 29,345 of record JAMLGR010000002.1, read on the forward strand.
CCTGCGCATCAGTTCGAGCATTCGATCCGGATCGACGATCTGGGCCATTTCGCGACCTCCTATGAGAAGGCATCGCGCCGCGTCCACGTCGACGCGGCTGACCTCCTCGACCGCCATGACGTAGGCTTCTGCCGGGGATGGGTCGGTGGCAGGCTCGCCCGGGGCAAGGATGGCCACCTCGTCTCGAATCGCATCGAGCCACGGATGGGCGATGCCTGGGGCGATCAGGGCGCCGCTCGCTTCTCGACCGTCGGGGAGCCGCAAATCCAACCCCACGGCCCCCGGCCGGAGTCGGAGCCGGTGCCCGTCCGATTCGATCGCCCCTGGCCCGAGCCACCGCCGAAGCCGGAAGATCGTCTGTCTCAGCGCGTTGAGCGCTCCAGCTCCGGGAGAGTCGGGATAGAGGCGTGCGGCGCACTCCTCCCTTCCCGTCCAAGCCTGCCCACGCAGGGCAAGCACTGCGAGCAGAGTGGCGGTGCATTGCGTGGGCGGGGAAGCGAGATCCTCGTTTCCCCTGCGGACCTCGTACCGACCACCTAGACGAATCTGCCACCTGCACTGCACGTGGCTCATATCTGATTATGGTCCCTCCCGAGCCTCGCCGACGCCCCTTCCACGAGGTGAAAGCCCGCATTGTTGCCAGCTCGTTCGCCACCAACGGCTCCTTCTCCGCTGCGTAACGGACCTGTAACGGCCAGACCCGTACCATGGAGTTGTCGGTTCTGCGTGAGTCGTCGGGCGGACACCCATCGTATGCGGTCGACCGGCATGCAACCGAAAGGGAGGAAACTGCTGTGATAACAACAACGAGACACTGCCGGCCCTTCGCGCGGTCGCTCGTGGTCGTCGCCGCGATCGTCGCGGTCCACCCGGCATTCGGTGACATCGCTTACAACAATCTGGGCACGGACGACGCGTTCAACCACAACGACGGTTGGAACGTAGGCTACTACACGGGAGGTCACTGGAGCCACGGGTTCCTGTTCACATCGGCCACCACGGGCATGTTGGATCGGATCCTGATTGGGCTCTCCCGATCCTCCGGAACCAACGCCATGCACGTCGATCTCTATGCGGCGAGGGACGCTGGGGGTGGAGATCTCCGCCTGGGCACCCAGCTCAAGGGATGGGACGTGGTGGACCTACCCCAGTTTGGCGATCCCAACATGACGCCGACGTTGCTGACCAACAACGACTCCGGTGTCACCCTGTCGGCTGGTGGCGCTTACTACCTGGTCGCGGAGCCCGGTGCGCCCGACTTCTTCGGCTTCTTCAACACCAACAGCACGGGCGCTGCGGGCAAATACGTCTATTGGGACCAGCCCCTGAACGGCGGGCAGGGAGACTGGAACTATCAGTATGGAGGCACCACCGGGGCCTTTCGAGTTGAAACGGCGGTACCCGAGCCGGCGACGATTCTGGTCCTCGCCCTCGGAGGCGCGGGAGTCTGCCGCAGGAGACGATCGAAAGGGCTCTGCGCCCACTAGCAGGTTGCTGAAGAACGACCTCGAACAGGTCGCAGACGGTTGCCCGGGGTCGAGCGCAGCAAGACCCCGGGCTTGAATGGCGGTCGAGGGCACCCGAAGCGGACCCATCGCGGCCGCATGGAGTTGGTTCCCCCCGCCCCATCGCCACCGCAGGACCGTGAGCGTGAATCCCTCCCTGCGCCCTTTGCGTTCCTTGCGTGACAACCCCTCCGCGACAGTTCATGAAACTCCCGGCGCGGTTCGCGTGTTAGAGAGGTGTACGAGGTCCACCATGTTCATGAAACTCCTGATCGCCGCCGCCATGACCGCCGGGACCGCGTGTGTTCTACAATCCACCCCAATGCAAGCTCCAAACGAACCGACCCCTCCCGGCCAATCCACCCTCGTGGTCGCAGGTGGGTGTTTTTGGTGCCTCGAGACGCAGTTCGAGCGGTTGAAGGGCGTGTCCAAGGTCGAGAGCGGCTACGCCGGCGGCTCCATGGCGAACCCCACGTACGAGCAGGTGTGCACCGGCACCACCGGCCACGCCGAGGCCGTCAAGATCTTCTTCGACCCCAAGGTGATCAGCGCCGACGACCTCCTGCACGTCTTCTTCACGATCCACGACCCGACCACGTTGAACAGCCAGGGCCCGGACCACGGCACGCAGTACCGGTCCGCGATCTTCTACTCGAACGACGTCGAGAAGGCCCGGGCTGAGAAGATCAAGGCCGAAATCGCGAACGAGAAGATCTGGCCCAACCCGATCGTGACGACGATCGAGCCGCTGAAGAACTACACGCGCGCCGAGGAGTACCACCAGGACTATTACAAGAAGTTCGAGGAGGGAACCACCACGGTCAAAGCGGGCATGAACGCGGGCTACTGCACCGCGATCATCGAGCCCAAGGTGACCAAGTTCCGCCAGAAGTACGCCCACCTGCTGAAGGGCGGAACCCGCTAGGCGGTCTCGGCGGCCCGTCGCTGCGCGATGAAGTCGGGCCCGCATGAGAGCTTCTCAGCCTAGAACGGGGGGCGGGCCCGTGGCTGGCGTCGCCGTTTCGGCACGGCGATAGCGTCCTGGCCCGTGAGGTACTTCGCGGTGCCGCACCCGCTCGCGAGAAACTCCTCGAGCGTCCCTTGGGCGACGATCTCGCCTCCGTGTTCTCCGGCACCGGGCCCAAGCTCGAGGAGCCAGTCCGCAGCGCGCATCGTGTCCTCGTCGTGCTCGACCACGAGCACGGTGTTGCCCAGGTCGCGCAACCGCTTCAGGGTCTCGATCAGCTTGTTGTTGTCGCGTTGGTGCAGCCCGATCGACGGCTCGTCGAGGATGTAGAGACAGCCCATGAGGCCGCTTCCGATCTGCGTGGCCAAGCGGATGCGCTGGGCCTCGCCGCCCGCCAGCGTCCGCGCGCTGCGGTCCAGTGTGAGGTAGGTGAGGCCGACATCCGCGAGGAACCGCAACCGCTCGACGATCTCCTTGATCGCGCGCTCGCCGATCGCCATCTGGCGCTTGGACAGCTTCTTCGGAAGCGCCTCGAAGAGCGCCAGGCACTCGTCCACCGGCATCCGGCTGACCTCGGCGATGTTGCGCTTCCCCACCAGCACCGCAAGGGTCTCGGGTTTCAAGCGCCGCCCTTCGCACACCGGGCAAGGCTTCGTGCTCATGTACTGCTCGAGGTCGCCCTTCACCCACTCGCTCTCGGTGTTCTCGTACCGTTTGCGAAGCGCCGCGAGCACTCCGTCCCATCGCGTGTTGATCTTGCGCTCGTGCTTGCCGTACCGCATCAGCACCATCACGGGATCGGGCAGTCCGTTCCAAACGGCGTCGAGGGCCTTCTCGTCGAGTTGGTCCATGGGAAGCGACGCGTCGAACCCGACGGCGTTGCCGACGCCGTCCAGCATCTCGGGCCACCAGTCCTTCACCTCTCCAGACTTGTACATGAACGGCTCGATCGCGCCGGATCGAAGAGGCTTGCTCCGGTCGGGGGCGATCAGTTCCGGGTCGAACTCGGTCTTGGTCCCGAGTCCCGAGCACTCCGGGCACGCGCCGTACGGCGAGTTGAAGGAGAACATGCGCGGTTCGAGCTCGGGCATGCTGAACCCGCAGTTGGCGCACGAGTAGCTCTCGGAGAACAAGCGGTCCTCCCACTTCTCCGAATCGCCCTCCGGGGACTGCGACGAGAGCGTGACCAGCCCACTGCCCATCTTGAGGGCCGCCTCGATCGAATCTGACAGGCGCCGCTCGAGACCCTCCTTCATGACGAGACGGTCCACGACCACTTCGATGGTGTGCTGTTTGTAGCGGTCCATCGGGATGTCGTCGCTCACCTCGTACATGACGCCATCCACTCGGACCCGCACGTAGCCCGCCTTGGCCACGTCCTGGAGCACGGACTTGTACTCGCCCTTCCGACCGCGCACCACGGGCGCGAGGATCTGGACGCGCGTGCCCTCAGGCAGTTCGAGCGCGGCGTCCACGACCTGGTCGGTCGACTGGCGTTCGATCGCGGTGCCGCAGTCGGGACAGTGGGGGACGCCGACCCGCGCGTAGAGGATGCGCAGGTAGTCGTAGATTTCGGTGACCGTGCCCACGGTGGAGCGCGGGTTGCGGCTGGCCGTTTTCTGGTCGATGGAAACGGCGGGCGAGAGGCCGTCGATGTGGTCCACGTCCGGCTTGTCCATCTGCCCGAGGAACTGGCGCGCGTAGGCGCTCAGCGATTCGACGTACCGGCGCTGTCCCTCCGCGTAGATCGTATCGAAGGCCAGCGAGGACTTCCCGCTTCCCGACAGGCCCGTGATCACGACCAGCTTGTCGCGCGGAATCTCGACGGTGAGGTTCTTCAGGTTGTTTTCGCGAGCCCCGACGACGACGATCTTGTCCACCTGCCCATTCTACCGTGCCAAGCAGTAGACGCACGACGGGGTAAATGCGACAGCCGGCCAAACCTGGTCGTTCGACGCGTGCCCCGGCGCAGCTTCGTCCGTTTGATCAGTAGCAAGATTTGGAGGACACAGAAGATGCTCACCACCATCATCGCGGCGTCGGCCCTGCTCGGCGGCGCCCCCAAGGGAGGCACGACGATCGTCGCGGCTTCCCTGTTCAAGAACGGTTATGCCGTGGTCACACGCGAGGTTCCGCTCGTCGACGGCGAGGCCATCATCTCGGACATCCCGCAAGCGGCCCTCGGCACGTTTTGGGTGACCGCCACACCCGGGGTCACGCTCACGGAGGTCGTCAACGGCACCGAGGAGAGCACCGTGAAGAGCGCGGCCGGGTCCATCGACGAGGTGCTTGCCTTAAACGAGGGCAAGGAGCTGGTTCTCATGGCGCGCGAGTCCGGGAAGGTCGAGGGCAAGCTGCTCAGCGCGGCCGGCTCCGCGCTGATCATCCAGACTCAAAGCGGCGTGCTCGTCATTCCGAAGAGCTCGGTAAGTTCGGTGCTGGGATCGGGCATCGCATGGTCGAAGGAGTCCAAGACGACCCGGCGCGTGATCCGAGTCAAGGGCAAGGGCCCCGCTTCCGCCAAGGTGATTCTGGTGGGACTGGAGCGCGGGATGACCTGGGCCCCGGCCTATTCGATCGACATCTCGAACGAGAAGAAGCTCTCGATCATCGGCAAAGCCACGATCCTCAACGACCTCGGCGATCTCGACGGGATCGAGACCCGGCTGATCACGGGCTTCCCGAACGTTCCGTTCGCGGGGAGTCCCGATCCGTTCACCAGCGGGGCGAACGTCGACCAGTTCGTGGGTGGCCTGATCGCTCTCGGGGCTCCGGAGGCCGCGAAGGCGCCGGGCATGATGACTCAAAACGCCATGCGGCGGGACCGCATGCAGGAGTTCGACGAGGCGTTCCAAGTGAGCACCCTGCCAGGGCTTGCCGCCGAAGACCTGTTCTTCTACCGCCAACCCGCCGTCGCGCTCAAGAAGGGGGAGCGCGGCTACTATGTGCTGTTCAAGAGCGAGGCGGAGTACGAGCACCTCTACACGTGGTCGATCCCCGACACGCTGCCCGACGACAACCGACCGCAGCCCGACCTCTCCACCATCGGGGACGTGTGGCATGCGCTGAAGTTCAAGAACGGATCGTCGATGCCTTGGACCACCGCACCGGCAACCGTGTTCAAGAACGGCGAGATCCTCGGCCAGGACGAGTCGCGCTACACGGCCGTCGGCGCCGACGCCCTGATCCGCATCACCAAAGCGCTCGATGTGCGGGCGGACCAGTCCGAAGAGGAGATCGAGCGGGAGCGCGGCGCCCTCAAGGTGAACAGCTCGAACCCGACGCACGACCTCGTGACGGTGAAGGGCACGCTCGAAATCCAGAATCGGAAGCCCGAGGCGATCAAGATGAAGGTCACGAAGGACGTCACCGGCGAGGTCACGGCCTCGACGGGCGACGCCAAGGTGATGAAGAACACCAAAGGCCTGCGCGATGTCAACGCGCACGCCCGGATCGAGTGGACGCCCACCGTGGCCGCCGGCAAGACCATCACGCTGACCTACACGTACAAGGTCTACGTCCCCACCCGCGGCTACTAGCCGCGGTTGGAGGCTACACTACCACTAACATGAAGACCCTCCTTCTCCCCTTGGCCCTGGCCCTACTGGTCGGTTGTGGGCCTGCCCCTGAAGAGCCACCCGCGCCGACGCCCGCGCAGACCCAAGCTGCCGGCTCCGATCCCGGCATCACGCCCATGACTCCGACCCCGATGCCCAACGCCCCGGTCGCCGGCTCGGAGTCGCTCCAAGGGGGAGGCAGCGCCGTGGGCCAAATCGCGAAGGATCGAGCCCGCAGCCTCGGCGGCGGCTCAAGCCTCGACCAGATGGCCCCCGACGGCCAATAGCCGAGCACGACGAACGAAAAACGAAGCGGAACCGTCACCCTCGCACCTGGAGTAAATCGAATATGCACCGAACTCGCTGGATTCTCGGGACCGCGGCCGCCGCGGTCCTCCTTTCGTTCGCGGCTCTCGCGACCGCTCAATACCCCGGCTCGACCCCGCCGCCCGAGGCGTACAAGAAGGGCTTCGACAGCATCCGTCCCGCTGACGGGCACACGTGGCTCTCGTACCTGGCTGGGCCCGAATGCGACGGACGCGGAAGCGGCCAGCCCGGCTACCAGAAGGCCGCCGAGTTCATGGCCGCCCGATTCAAGGAGTTCGGACTCCAGCCTCTGGGCGACAACGGCACCTACTTCCAGAACATCCCCTTTTCCCGCAGCCGGGTCGACGACGAAGCGTGCAGCCTCGCCTTGGGCAGCACGGTGCTCAAAGGCGGCAAGGACATCGGCTTCACCGGCCTGTCGGCCGACGCGGAGTCCAAGGGCGCCGTCGTGTTCGTGCGGGCCGATTCGGCGGCAGCCAAGCTCGCCGATCCCGCGGTCCTGGAAGGCAAGATCGTCATCTTGTCGGCCGACAACATCGGCAACGAACTGCGACGCCAGCTTTTCCAAGGATCGCCCGCGGCGGTTCTGACGGTCTCAGACTCGGTCTCAGCGAGCGGGTGGTCGGTCCGCCGCGGCAGCGGCCGTGCGGGACGGGGCGGTTCGAGCGTGAGGGGTTCGATCACGCAGTCGGCGGCCCGCCGCCTTGCCGAGGGGGCGGGCATCGACCCGGCGTTCCTCGACGCCGCGAGCGGAGACACGGCTGCCGTGCGCACCGCAGGAGAAGCCTCGCTCGAGGCAAAGGTCCAGAGCGAGGAGATCATGGTTCCCAACGTCGTGGGCATGCTCGAGGGGTCCGACCCGAACCTCCGAGCACAGCACGTCGGGATGGGGGCGCACCTCGACCATTTGGGAAATCAGAACGGCGTGATCTACTACGGCGCCGACGACGATGGCTCGGGCTCGACCGCACTCCTCCAGGTCATCAAGGCGTTCTCGATCAACCCGGTGAAGCCGCGCCGAAGCATCGTCTTCATGGCGTTCTGCGGCGAGGAGATGGGGCTCATCGGCTCGCGTTTCTACTCCGAGAACCCGAAGCTGCCACTCGAAAACATGGTTTGCGAGCTGCAGATGGACATGGTGGGGCGCAACTCCGACGGCGCCCAGAACGGCGACCGCAACCGCATGGACAAGGCCGAGGAGAACGTGGACACGATCCGCCTCGTGGGGAGCAAGCGCATCTCCATGCAGCTCCACAATCTCATCCTCGAGGCGAACCAGCACGTGAACTTCCGGTTCAAGTACGACGCGGAAGACGTCTACACGCGCAGCGACCACTACTCGTTCGCGTCGAAAGGCATCCCGATCGCGTTCACTTTCAGCGGGTTCCACCCCGACTACCACCGCCCCACCGACACGATCGAGAAGATCAACTTCGACAAGATCGCGAACACCGCGAGATTGTTCTATCTCACGGCGTTCGAGGCGGCCAACCTCGACCAGCCGGTGGCCAAAGACGGAGGCGGCTAGTCTAGGCTGTTGTGACGGCTTCGCCGCGGCGGTTCACCGCGTCCCAATCGATCACCTTGAGGAAGGCGTCGATGTACTGGGCGCGGGCCGTGCCGAAGTCGAGGTAGTACGCGTGCTCGTACACGTCGAGCGCGAGCACGCAGGTGTGGTTCCAGATCGGGAACGTGTTCTGCGCGTCGCCCAGGTAGTTGAACAGCCGCTTCTCTTCGTGGTCGTAAGCGAGAAATACCCAGCCCCGCGCAGCCATGCCCGTGGCCTTGAAGTCCGCGGCCCAGTTCTCGAACGAACCGAACGCCTCGTCGATCAGTTGGGCGACCTTGCCGGTGGCGGGACCGCCCTCCCCTCCGATCGTGTCGAAGTAGATGTTGTGGTTGATGTACCCTTCGTACGCGAAGCTGTAATCGGCTTTGAGCGCGCGCAACTCGCTGTAGATTTGGTTGGCCTGTGAAGGATCGATCTCCATGGCCCCAAGCGCCTTTCGGATCGCGTTGGTCTTGTTCGCGTATCCCTGCCAGAGCTTCAGGTGCTCGTCGTGGGTCTTGCGGCTGATCCCCACGCGCTCGGTGGTGTACACCTTCTCGGGGATGGCCTGAGGCACCTCGACGAGTTTGGGTTGCATTGCTGTTGGCATGTTGTCTTCTCCTCCGTAGTTGTTAATCCAAGGGTACCCGCGGGCTCGCAGGCTCGACCCCGTCTACGTCTTCAGACTCCAAGACGGCCCAGGGCCATTCCGTCTCTTATCAAATTCCCAGGCCGGCTCCCCCCAGGACCCGTTCCGGGGTACCTTTCCGTCATGCCGCTGATCGTTGACGTTGCCGCTCGGGAGATTCTGGACAGTCGCGGAAACCCCACTCTGGAAGTCGATGTGGTCCTTGAGAATGGATCGCTCGGCCGCGCCGCCGTCCCCAGCGGTGCCAGCACGGGGCGGTTCGAAGCGGTCGAACTGCGCGACGGCGACAAGGGCCGGTACCTCGGCAAGGGCGTTCTCCAAGCGGTCGAACACGTCAACGACGAGATCGCTCCCCAGCTCTACGATCGCGACGCGACCGACCAGACCGCGATCGACCAGGCGCTGTTGGAACTGGACGGCACGCCGAACAAGTCGCGCCTCGGCGCCAACGCGATCCTCGGCGTGTCCCTGGCCGTGGCCCGGGCGGCCGCCGCTGCGGTCCGGCTCCCGCTTTACCGCTACATCGGCGGCGTCTCCGCCAACATGCTGCCGGTCCCGATGATGAACATCCTCAACGGCGGCCAGCACGCGGACTCCAACGTCGATTTCCAGGAGTTCATGATCTTGCCGACGGGCGCCGAGTCGTTCGCGGAGGCCCTCAGGGCCGGCTCGGAGATCTTCCACACCCTCAAAGGCGTGCTCAAGAAGCGCGGGCTCGCCACCGGGGTCGGCGACGAAGGGGGCTTCGCGCCGAATCTCGAATCCCAAGAGCTCGCGTTCGACTACATCATCGAGGCGATCCAGCAGGCGGGCTACTCGCCGGGCAAGGATGTCTGGCTTGGCATCGACTCGGCCGCCACCGAGTTCTTCAAGGACGGCAAGTACGTGTACAAGGCGGGCGCCGTGCGAGAGCGGACGGGCACCCAACAAGTGCAGTATCTCGCCGAGCTCTGCGAGAAGTACCCGATCCTCTCCATCGAAGACGGTGTGGCGGAGGACGACTGGGACACCTGGAAGGCCCTCACCGACGCGATCGGCGATCGCGTGCAGATCGTCGGCGACGACCTCTTCGTGACCAACGTCGAACGCATCAGCCGCGGCATCGAATCGGGGACCGCGAACTCGGTGCTCATCAAGGTCAACCAGATCGGCACGCTCACGGAGACGCTCGCCGCGGTCGACATGGCCAACCGTGCGGGCTACACGTCGGTGATCAGCCACCGCTCCGGCGAGACCGAGGACACGACCATCGCCGACCTCGCCGTGGCCACCAACTGCGGCCAGATCAAGACGGGCGCGCCGAACCGCACGGATAGGGTGGCCAAGTACAACCAACTCCTTCGCATCGAGGAGCTTCTGGGCGCGAGCGCACGCTATGCCGGGCCGTCCGCCTTCGGCCGCCTCTCGGATCGGGTCTGACGCCGTCTTACCAAACGTCGGCGAGTTTGTCGCCCAGGAAGCCCGAGAGCTGCTCGAGGTGGTACAGGTCGTGCCCCAGCAACATGTTCGCCTGGTCGTCAACGGTCATCGGGCCCCGCTCAGGGTGTATGAACGTGTTGCCAAAGACCGCTGGATCGAGCCCTTCCACGTACCGCACGGTTACGGCGCGACCAGCCTCGAAACGATCCAGCTCCTGTGCCGGGTCGGACTGGGCATAGCCCTGCTCGATCGCGCGTTCGGCCTCGTCGTACGCGAGCACCGTGGAGCCCGGCTTCTCCACTGCGGACACGAGGCGCTGCAGCATGATCGGCTCCCAATCCGCCAGATGGGCGATCACTTCGCGGGGCGTGAAGCGATCCCCGGCGGTGGCCTCGTCCCAACGCGCGGGCGCGATGCGCTCGAACAGACGGCGGACAATGGTGGGGCCGAATCGCAGCCCCGGAACCAAGTAGGCGTGCATGCTCCATTGTAACGATCCCATGGGCCTTTGGTCGTTCGACCGGCTCGCCACCGGGCATTTTCGCGTACCTTGGAGCCATCGCTTCTTGCGGGAGGAATGGCAAATGGTTTTGACAACAATGGTGGCGGGGCTGCTGATGACCGCTTCTGGAATCGACAAATGGGAACTCAAACCCGGGATCGAGCCCAAGGCCAAAGCGGCCTGGGCGATCCAGGTCGACGTGGATAGCCCCGATGGGGGGCACCAGGCCGAGTTCACGATGGTGCGCGAAATCGGAGACGCGGATGGCGCCAACCACAAGGCCACCTGCGCTTGGTCCAAACTGCTCGTCGACGGCGGCGAAGTGGGCGAGGATCCCACCTGGGACGTCAGCTTTGGCCCGCGCGGGGCGCTGGTCGGCACCACCGACATGATGGGCGACGACATCCGCCGCATGCTCTCGCCGATGACCTTCGTGTATCCCGAAGGAGCGGTTGGCGATGGCGACAAGTGGACGGCCGAGGTGCGCCCGTTCAAGGGCAAGGACGATCTCCTGCTGACCTACGCGTATGAAGTCAAGGGCGTCGAAAAAGTGGACGGTGCCGACGCGCTTAGGGTCGCCGCAACGCTCACCGAGAAGGGTCAGGACGCCATGTCGGCGGAGGGCACCTGGTGGGTCGGCAAGGACGGCGGCGTTCTGAAGTTCCAGATGAAGGTCACGAACTGGGTCGTGCCGATGGCCGGTGGCGACCTGATGAACGCGACGATGACCGGAAAGACGGCCAAGTAGCCGTTCGAGTGGCGGCCCCCTGCGGAAGGGGGCTGCCAAAAAAATGCGCCCTTGGACGGGCAAGCCCGCTCAAGAGCGCAAAGACTCCGGGTCGGCAACTTCCCGAAGGAAGCCGCCGGACCCAAAGCTTTTGGCGTTTCCGACGCGCCCGCAACGAACCCGAAGGTCCGTCCGGCGCTCCTTCCGCGCCAGGGAATCCGACGAGCCGATGAAGATGTGCACCTTCCTCGACTCTATCTCGGCGGTTCGACCGTCATCTCCCCGCCAAGGGAGCGGAATCCCAAACCGTTGATGCCTCCGGGGAATAGGCTTGAGTCCCCCGGCGCTACGCTCGCATGGCCCTGGTCCAAGCAACCACACAAGTGGAGCAGCGGTTTTTTGACACCCGGTGGACGATCTTGATACTGACCACCGTCGGCCCTTGCGGGCTCTGCGACGGGAGTCCCCCGCCGCCGTGCGACCTCTCCGAGTGAGGGGAATAGCGTCCCCACTCCACCGTTCTCTGCGTTTCCGCAGGTCCCGGTCCGGTGATCCTCCACCACCGTCGATCGGTAGAAATACTGTAGGCCATTCCAGGCGAGGCGCCAACCGATTCTTTTGCACATCTCCACAGGGGGTTGGGGAAAAGGGGATTTCACGCAAAGAACGCAAAGGCGCAAAGGGGGACCGACAAACGACAAACGACCAACGACAAGTAGACTCCCCCCGATGGACGGCGTGGTGATCAAGAGGCTGAAGCGGTTCTCGGACGCGCGCGGGTGGCTGGTGGAGCTGTTCCGCGACGACGAGCTGCCCGAGAGCTTCGAACCGACGATGGGTTATCTCAGCGTCACGCACCCGGGCATCGCGCGGGGGCCCCACGAGCACCGGGACCAGACCGACGGCTTCGTGTTTCTGTCCGGAACGTTCGAGCTGCACCTTTGGGAGAACCGGCCCGGGCGGGAGCCGCTTCACGAGGTCCACGCCGTGGGCGAGGCGTCGCCCGTGTTCGTCACGGTCCCTCCGGGGGTCGTGCACGCCTACCGCAACGTGGGCGAGACCGATGCCTACGTGCTGAACTTCCCCGATCGCCTCTATGCAGGCTGGGGCAAGAAGGAGCCGGTCGACGAAATCCGGCACGAGGACGACCCCGAAGCGCGTTTCGGGTTCTAGGGAATGAAAAGAATGAACCTCCTCATCACCGGCGGCGCGGGCTTCATCGGCTCCCACTACGTGCGGCTCGCGCTCGTGCGCTACCCCGACGCCCGCATCGTCGTGCTCGACGCCCTCACCTACGCGGGCAACCTCTCCACGCTGCGCGATGTGTGGGACCACCCGAACTTCGCCTTCGTCCCGGGCAAGATCCAGGACGCGACCGTCGTCGAAGGGCTCATCGAGGCGGAGCAGATCACGCACATCGTGAACTTCGCGGCCGAGAGCCACAACGATCGCTCGATCCTCGATCCCGGCTCGTTCATCGCCACCAACACCTTCGGCGTCTACGTGCTGCTCGAGGCGACGCGCAAGTTCGGGCTGGAGCGCCTGCTACACGTGAGCACGGACGAGGTGTACGGCTCGGTGGCGCAGGGCGAGTTTACCGAGGAGAGCCCTCTGCAGCCCAACACGCCCTACAGCGCCAGCAAGGCGGGGGGCGACCTCCAGGCGCGGGCCCACCACGTCGCGTTCAAGACCCCGGTGGTGGTCACGCGCGGAGGCAACAACTACGGGCCCTTCCAGTATCCGGAGAAGCTGATCCCCTTCTTCGCCACCCGCCTGATCGACGGCAAGAAGGTCCCGCTCTACGGCGAGGGCGACCAGGTCCGCGAGTGGATCCACGTCGAAGACCACTGCCGCGGCATCGACCTGGTGCTTCGCGAGGGCGAGCTCGGCCAGGTGTACAACATCGGCGACACCAACGAGCGCAAGAACCGCGAGGTCGTCGACGTGCTGCTCGAGGAGACCGGCCGCGACGCGACGCTGGTGAAACGCATTCCCGATCCGCGCCAAGGGGCGCACGACCAGCGGTACTCGATGTCCACAGCCAAGGTTGAGAAGCTGGGCTGGAAACCCGAAAAGAAGTTTGGGGAGGAGTTGAGGAACACCGTGCGCTGGTACCGCGACAACGAGTGGTGGTGGCGGCCGATCACGCAGAAGCCGGTGTTCCAAGATTTCGTGCGGGCCTTCTACGGTCCGGGCCTTGGGGAGGATCTTTGAAAGCGCTCATTCTGGCAGGCGGCAAAGGCACGCGCCTTCGGCCGATCACGTTCTCGATGGCCAAACAGCTCGTGCCCGTGGCGAACAAGCCCGTCATCGAGTACGGCATCGAGGCGATCCGCGAGGCGGGCATCACCGACTTCGGCATCATCGTCGGCGACACGCACGAGGCCGTCGAGGAGGCCCTCGGCGACGGCTCGCGCCTGGGCGTCTCCATCACCTACATCCCGCAGCCCGAGCCCCTCGGACTCGCACACGCGGTGATGACGGCACGCGCGTATCTGGGCGACGACGACTTCATCATGTATCTCGGCGACAACCTCCTGAAGTCGAGCATCGCCGGCCTGGTCGAAGAGTTCCAAATCTACGAACCCGCCGCGACGATCCTGCTCACCGCCGTCCCGAACCCGCAGGATTTCGGGGTCGCGGAGTTGGACAAAGGCAAAGTCAAGCGCCTGGAAGAGAAGCCGGCAAAGCCCAAGTCGGACCTCGCTCTGGTGGGCGTGTATCTCTTCACGAAGCAGATCCACGACTCGATCGCCAAGCTCAAGCCGAGCAAGCGCGGCGAGTACGAGATCACCGACGCCATCCAAGGGCTCATCGACATGGGGCTCGACGTGCGCTCGCACGTGGTGGACGGCTGGTGGAAAGACACGGGCACCGTCGAAGCGATGCTCGAGGCCAACCGCCTGATCCTGGAGGACGTCGAACGGCAAGTGGATGGAGAGGTGGACGAGTCGTCGCGCATCGAGGGGCGCGTGGTCTTGGCCAAAGGGGCGAAGGTGGTGAACAGCACGATCCGTGGCCCCGCCATCATCGGCGAAGGCTGCGTCATCGAGAACGCGTTTATCGGTCCGTTCACCGCAATCGACTCGGGAACGGTCCTGCGCAATAGCGAAATCGAGTACTCGATCGTGCTCGCAGACTGCTCGATCGAGGATGTGCGCGCGCGCATCGAGTGCTCGTTGATCGGCCGAAGCGTGCACGTGTCGAGAACGGAAGGCAAACCATGGAATATCTCCTTGGTGCTCGGCGACTCCAGCTCGCTGCGGCTCACTTGATGGTTTGTGGTTTGTGGTTTGTGGTTGGTGGTTGGTGAATAAGAGATGAAGGTAGCGGTTGTCGGAACGGGATATGTGGGATTGGTCACCGGCGTGGTGCTGGCGGACCTCGGCAACGAGGTCATCTGTGTGGACAACGACCGGGAGAAGGTGGCCAAGCTGCGCCAAGGCATCCCCCCGATTTATGAACCGGGGATCGAGGAGTTGCTCAAGCGCACCCTTGCCGACGGGTTCCTGAGCATCAGCGAGGACATTGCAGACGCCACCCGCAAGAGCGACATCGTGTTCATCGCCGTCGGCACGCCGCCCGCCGAGGACGGCACGCCCGACATGACCGCCGTCAAGGCCGTCGCCAACGCGATCGCCCAGGCGATCGACAAGTACACGGTGGTCGTCAACAAGTCCACGGTGCCGGTGGGCAGCGGAGGGCTCGTGGCGGGCATCCTCGCTTCGCACGGCGTGGACCCTTCCCTGTTCGACGTGGTCAGCAATCCCGAATTCCTGCGCGAGGGCTCGGCGATCTACGACACGCGCAACCCCGACCGGGTGGTCATCGGTGCGAAGAACCCCGAGGCCGCGCAGAAGCTCGTCGAGTTGTACGAGCCGCTCCAGGCGCCGACCTACATCACCGATCTCGAGTCGGCCGAGCTCATCAAGTACGCGAGCAACAGCTTCCTCGCCATGAAGATCTCGTTCATCAACGCGATCAGTCGGCTGTGCGAGGCCGCGGGGGCGAACGTGGCGGATGTCGCCAAGGGCATGGGCGCCGACAAACGCATCGGCGATCAGTTCCTCGGCGCGGGCCTCGGGTGGGGCGGTTCGTGCTTCCCGAAGGACGTGCAGGGCCTCATCAAGGTCGCCGCGCAGCTTGGTTACGACTTCAAGCTGCTGCAGGCCGTATGGGACATCAACGAGGACCAGACCCTCCACTTTGTGAAGCGCATCGAAGACCGTCTCGGCGGCTTCGAGGGCAAGCGTGTGGGGCTTCTCGGTCTCGCGTTCAAACCCAACACCGACGACATCCGCGATGCCAAATCGCTGGTGATCATCGACAAGGTGCTCTCGGGCGGAGGCTCCGTGGTCGCGTTCGATCCCGTGGCGGACGTGCACGTGAAAGGGCTCTTCCCGCAGGTGGAGTACGTGGACAACGTCTTCGACGTGGCGGCGGGGGTGGACGTGCTGGTGCTCGTCACCGAGTGGAACGAGTTCCGCCAGATCGACCTGAAGCGGCTTGCCTGCTCGATGCGCCAGAAGATCCTCTTCGACGGACGGCGCGTGTACTCCCCCGCGCAGGCGGAGAAGGCGGGTCTCGAGTACTACACGATCGGCAGCTAGTCCGGCCGATGGCCCGGATCTTGCTTCCTTGAGCCCAGGCGGCAATAGGAGAAACGGAATTTGGCGATCAGCCCTCACGCCCTTGGGAGACCCCAAGGCGAAACCGCATGGACGCGGACCATCAGGACACTCTTTCAGCGCGGGGCCCTTCCTCTCTGGGCAGTGCTCGCGGCGTTCGGCTTCGCATTCTGGCCGACCTTCGGTTACTGGTGGTCGGTGTGGACGGCCGAGCAGTCGCCCTTCGGGTTCGGCTACTTCGTACCGCCCACGGTCGCGTTTCTGATCTGGGCCCGCCGGAAGAAGATCGCTGACGAGCCCAAGCGGCCCGGCTCTGCATGGATCCTCCTTCCGATCTTGTTGGCGGTCGTCCTCCAGTGTCTGGCCCTGATCGCGCGGATCAACGTGCTGCAGTCGGCTTCGTTCCTCGTTCTCGCGATGACCGTTCCCTATCTCGTCTGGGGGGGAAAGGTGTACCGGCACATCTGGGGGGCGCTCGCCTATTTCGCGACGATGCTTCCCTGGCCCGAGCAGATTCACGGCCGCTTGCTGCTGCCGTCCCAAGAGCTGAGCACCGCGCTCTCCACGCGCCTCCTGGGTTGGACCGGCGTGCCCACGCTCGTCGAAGGCACCACCGTGAACACCCCGCACTACGGATTCGAGGTCGCGGCGGCATGCTCTGGGCTCACCATCCTCTTCCCGGTGATCTCCATCGTCATCCTCACGGCGATGATGTTGCGCGCTCCATGGTGGAAGCTGGGGGCGCTGCTCATTCTCGCGTTCCCGCTCTCCGTCTTCGCCAACGCGGTCCGGATCTGGGCCATCGCGATGATCGGCGAATTCAAGGGCGCCGAACTCGCCAACACGCTTCACGACCCGAGCGGCTGGATGGCCGTGATCTTCGCGACGTTTGTGCTCATGGGTCTGACGGCGCTGCTCCGGTGCACCGAGTACAAGCCCGAGTACATGCCGACCTTTGAGGAGGAGACCCGATGAGGCTGTTCGCTTCCCTTCCCCTTCGCACCCTGCTGGCGTGCCTCGTGCTGGCCCCCGCCGGGGTCGTGGCTCTCCGCACGACGCTCGGCGACTCGCATCCGCCCCGCATGCGGGTGGACACGCTCCCCGAAGTGGTGGGAGAGTGGGTCGGGGTCGATGCGCCGCTCACCGATCGCGAGCTGAGCATCTTGCAGTCGCCGGTCGCCAGCCAGCGCATGTACACCGCCCCGAACGGCGACACGGTGCAGGTGTTGCTCGTGCAGGTGGACAACACGCAAAACGCGCACGACCCACGGCTGTGCATGGATGGCAGCGGCTACACCGAGACCTCGACGTTCGAGGAAGCCGCCCCCTGGTCTTGGTCCGGCTCCCGCAACAGGGTCTCGCACTCGGTGTTCTCGCGCGACGGCAGAGATCGAGAGATGGACTACTGGCTCGCGACGCCCAACGGGAACGTGCCGAACATGAGCGCGGGATTGAAGCTGGAGGGCCTAAAGCGCGCGCTGCGCGGCGAGTCCACGCAGGGCATCGCGGTCCGGCTGCTCACCCACCCCAACGCCTACGACCCATCGGTGATGACGTCACCGGCAAGGGCCCGAGAACTGTGGGCACAGATCGACCGCCAAGTGGGATTCGAGCGGTTGGTGAGGGGTTCAGAGCACTAGGGGATTCGCGCGTGGGAGTGCGCGCGCTCGCGCGTCGCCTTCCCCAAGCCGAACTCGTTCGGCGAAACCCGGCTCGCGGCAAGCCGCTCGGTGGCAGGGCGGCGAGCAAGCTCGCGCACTCCCAGACGGCAGGACATGACCGCCTCGCGCGTCGCTTCCCCAAGCCGAACTCGTTCGGCGAACGCGGACTCGCGGCAAGCCGCTCGGTGGCAGGGCGGCGAGCAAGCTCGCGCACTCCCAGACGGCAGGACATGACCGCCTCGCGCGTGGGAGTGCGCGCGCTCGCGCGTCGCCTTCCCCAAGCCGAACTCGTTCGGCGAACGCGGACTCGCGGCAAGCCGCTCGGGGGCAGGGCGGCGAGCAAGCTCGCGCACTCCCAGACGGCGGCGAGCTTGCGCCACCATCCGAGGCTAATCGGGCGTCCGCATCGCATCTGCGAGCGCGGCGAGGTCGCGGCGCAGGTCGGTCTGCGGCTTCATGCCCAGCGACTCCGCAAGCGCGTCGATGCCTGCCCGCGAGTGCTTGACTTCGCCCGAGCGAGCGGGGGCGTACTCGATGCGAGGCTCCTGGCCCAGCGCTTCGAAAACCGCGACAGCCAACTCGTTGACGCTGATCGCGCGGCCCGAGGCCACGTTGATGGGGCGGCCATCGGCCACGTGGGACTCGAACGCGGCCACGTTCGCGCGCACGACGTCGTCCACATGCACGAAGTCGCGCGTCTGCTCACCATCCCCGAAAATGGTCACGGCTCCCCCGTCGAGCGCGCGCCGTACGAACTTGGGCACCACCGCCGCGTACTCGCTGTTTGGGTTCTGCCTTGGGCCGAACACGTTGAAGTAGCGCAGGCATACGGCGCCCACCTCTCTCAGATCGGAGTAAACGCGCACGTACTGCTCGCTCGAGAACTTCTGCACGGCATAGGGCGAGAGCGGCTGGATCTCCGAGGTCTCGCTTTTGATTGCGTCCGGTCCCTCGCCGTACACCGCCGAGGACGAGCTGAAGACGAACCGCGCGCCTTCTCGCGCGGCAGCCTCGAGCAGATTGATCGTTCCCTCGGTGTTCACGCGATGGGTGCGCACCGGCTCGTTGACCGATTCGATGACGCTCGCTACGGCGGCGAGGTGGAAGATCCCCGCGCACCCGGCGGCCGTGCTCCCAACCAACCCGCCATCGAGAATGGAGCCTTCGACGAACGTGAGGCGCGGATCGTCCGGCAAATTTTCGGACTTGCCGGACGTGAGGTCGTCGAGCACGACGACTTCGTCGCCGCGCGCGAGCAAGCCTCGAACCAAGTGGCTCCCGATGAAGCCCGCGCCGCCGGTCACCAGCATCCTTCCCACGCAACGATCCTACCTTCGCCGATGCTTGGACGGGGAGGTTCGGCAAGGGCCGAACAGTACCTTCGATACCTTCGCTGTTGTTGCTACCTGAAGCAACCGGTATGCTGGACTCTGTGAGGAGACGAACTCTCGCCCGGAGAGTCGAACGGCTATCGGTATGGATTCTGTCCGTCGCCCTGATCTTGCTCACAAGCCCGTTCGGCACTCGGCTCACCCCCCGCGGAGTCCAATGCCCGACCGCCCCCGTCCAACAGGTGGTCGAGGTCGTGCAGACGCGCGACGCTCATGGCCATCTCGTGGGCATGACGATCGTGCGAAAGCCGCAGGAGGGCGAGGCCGGTTTCAAGCAGTGCCGATGCGCTGAGAAAAAATCGGCTCCGCGGGATACCCAGGCGAACTCCGCCGAATCCAAGTTCGTGCCGATCCTTGCGTTCGCCGAACTGGTGCGGATCGATCCTCCGGTCGCGACGCCCGAGGTCGGGTCGAAGAGGCCCACCTTCGTCATCGCTGAACCGGACGCACCGCATTCCCCCCCGACACCCCCTCCGCAACGCATCTAGCTCCCTCGTTCTCGACGTCTGGGATGGTCCTCTGCGGGAATCCGCAGCGGACGCCCCCAACCGTGTACTCCAAGGAAGACAGATGCAAACTATTTACAACAATTCTCGCTGGCGAAGTGGACCCCGGCGCGCGTTCACCCTCATCGAGCTGCTGGTTGTGATTGCGATCATCGCGATCCTCGCGGCCATTTTGTTCCCCGTCTTCGCCCAGGCAAAGCAGGCGGCGAAGAAGATCTCCGATCTGAGCAACCTCAAGCAGATCGGCTTGGCGCTGATGCTGTACGCCGGCGACTACGACGATCGCGTGCCGATGGTCAAGATGACCGGCATGCACGCCATCTCGTGGGTCGACGAACTGCAGCCGTACAGCACGGAAAGGCTGCTCAACCGTTCGCCGCTCGACAATTCGCCCCAGTGGGACACCGGCGCGCGGGCGACCTCCTATGGTCTCAACGCCTACTTCGAAGCGCTCCATCCGCCATATCACGGCATCTCTTTGACCCAGCCGAACAACCCCGCCCGGACGATCTTCGCAGCGCCGGTTCGGGACAGACTGATGTGGTCGGATCCTGTGCAGACGGTGAATCCCGATCATTTCATGCCGATGTTCTGGGGCAGCCCGCCAAAGGTGGAAGGCGGCATGATGGGAATGACGCAGTGGGACATGATGCGCCACCTGCCGCGCACCCTCTGGTACGACATCGACGGGCAGCGAGCGAACTACCTGTTCAGCGACGGCCACGCGAAGAACCACGCGTTCTCGCAGACGTGGCAACAGGTGCCGGGCAACGCGCCCACGATCGACTGGTACGACCCGATGTTCAGCGGTTCGTAAGGAGGTGCGTTCGAGAGCGAGCGCACCCTTGGGCCTTGGGCCTTGGGCCTTGGGCCTTGGGCCTCGGGCTTTGGGCCTTGGGCCTTGGGCCTTGGGCCATGAAGCCGCTCGTCGCCTGCCCCGCTAGGCAGCCAGCCGATTCGGAGCGTCCCTGCCGAACTCCAGCAAGCGAAGCGGCCCGGGCAAGCGGACGTGCGGCGTCAGGCCGGTCCAGCGCAACACCGCCCAACACAAGAGGCTGAGAACGGGAGCGCAGGCCAGGGCCCCCCACGCCGAGAGCCATCCGCAAAGCCACCATCCCGCCCCAACGGCAGCGAGTGCGACACCCAATGTCCCGGCGACGTTCCGAAGCAGCCGCACCGTCGACATTTCCGGCGCGCAATACCGGCGCACTTGGTGCAGCAACAGCGGCAGCAGGACGACGAACAAGCACAGGTTCTGCACCGCGATGCCGACGACCCCGAACTGCCGTGCCAGCGGCGCGGTGAAGGCTGCGGTCGCCAGCGCATTCAATCCGGCAACCGGAACCAACACGTGAGGCTTTCCTACCGAGTAAGCCATCGAGTTGAACACCCCATGCAGCAGCTCCAACGTGCAGGCTCCGCCCAAGGCAAGCATCACCCAGGCACCTCCCGGCATTGCCACACCGTTCGGCAACCAGACCGCGAGAATCGGTGCGCCGAAGGACGACGGAATCAGGATCGCGCAACAGGCGATCCCCAACACGATCCGGGCAAACCGCTCGGTGCTCGCGGCCAAATCCGCGCTTCCCGCCATGCCCTTGCGGGTCAGCTCGGGGCGCAAGGTGTTCTGGATGGGGTCCATCACGCGCTGGAGCGTGATCGGAACCTGACCCGGCACCTGGTAGTGCGAAAGCTGCCGCAACGGCAACGCGTGGGGCAGCAGGATCTTGTCGATAGTCGTGCTGACCGTGAGCATCGCGCGGTGAAGATAGCCGCGGAGGCCAATGCGCAACAAGTCCCGGTTGACCTCGGGGATCCAGCGGGGGCGCACGCGAAACTCGGGATAGAGCCGCTTGGTGAGAATCCAGAGCATCAGCGTCCCCACCACGCCGTTGAACGCCGCCACGCCGGCGAGGGCCAAGGGCGTGCGGTAGATGGACACGAGCACGATGCCCGCAACCGCCCCGCCGGTCGAGACGAAGAACTCGCGCACCGCCAGTTGCTGGAACTTGTCCTGCGCGTAGAGCACCGGGTGCAACGACTCGCCCATCACGTTCGCCGCATAGGCGAAACCGAACAACACGCACATCAACTGCGCCTGAGACGAGGAGCCCGCGGGAAACGGAACCACGCCCGCCAACGCCACCACCACGACCAGGCCCACCAGCGCCGTCACGAGCGCGAGGCTTGTGAAAGCCTGCTGCACGCGCCAAGCCCCGTCATGATCGCCCCGGGCAAACGCCTCGGTCAACCGCAGCTTCGCCCCTTCGACGAACTGGAGGTTGGTCAGACTCACAAAGCCGGTGAGAAAGAGGAGGTAGAGATAAAGCGAATACTGCTCCTCACCCAGCCAGACCAGGTACAGCGGCACCGTCGCCATGCGCAACAGAAGCGATACGCCCCCCGTCGCCACCAAGCTGATCGAACCCGCTACCCGAGCCAACCAGACCCCCTCCGCGCCTCAGCGCCTCCGCGTGAAACCCCCATAGCGCTCTTAGCGTTCTTTGCGTGCCAATCCCCCATAGCGCCCCTCTCACGCCAATCCCTCATAGCGCCCCTTGCGCCCTTTGCGTGCCAATCCCCCATAGCGCACTTGGCGTCCTTTGCGTGCACCCCCCTCCGCGCCTCAGCGCCTCTGCGTGAGACCCGCAATCCCCCCATAGCGCTCTTAGCGTTCTTAGCGTGAAATCCCCCCATCACGCCGCTGCGGCCTCCCGCACCCCGATCGACCGCGACCGGGCCACCCGCTCGTCCGCCGCGTCGCGCATTAGCAGCCCGCCCAGCAGGAACGTGAACGGCAGGGGCATCACCTCGTCCACCAAGTTCGAGGAGTAGAAGTTGAACGCCACGTAAAGCAGCGCGGCCAGGACGACCATCGCCGCCATCCGCCGGTCCCAACCAGGGGCCGGACGCCGCATCACCTGAAACACGGAGCCGAACGCCAACAACAACACGGCAACCACGAGCACCAGCCCCGGGATGCCGTACATCGCGAGGAACAGCCGGTACCCGCTCTCCATCAGCGCGCGTCCGCCCCAACGGTCGACCACCAGCGGCTCGGTGCCGAACATCATCACCTGGTCGGGGCCGATGCCGGTGAGCGCGTGCTGCTCGAGGATGGGATCGAGCTGCGACCACGCGTTGTCCACGCGGTACTGGTAGCTCGCGTCCTTGCCCGTCGATTGCGACTGGAGCGCGTAGCCGAATCGCTTCGGCGCGACCGCCACGGCCGCCGCGAGCGCGATCATTCCCGCCAGTACCAACCCGCCCGCCAGCTTCGGATTGCGCCGGAAGAGCAGCACGAGGAACACGAGCCAGCACGCCGCAAACACGAAGTACGCCATCCGAGCCTGGGTGGCGAGCACCGCCGCGGAGTACGCGAAGAGCAGCGCGACCTCGCCCTTGCGCGCCTGCCCCTCCAACAAACGGCCCATGAAGACCGCCAGGCACACGAGCGCCTGGAACGCCAGCGCGCGCGGGTGCCACGTGAGGCCTACCGCGCGCACGCCCGGCGTGCCGTCCCAGAAGTCGATCGACTTGTACGTGTAGAGGTGCGAAAGCGAGATCGCCGGCCCAAACCGGGCGAACTGCAGCAGCCCCACAAGACACGAGAGCGAGAAGGCCGCGACGACCATCCCAAGCACCCACTTGCGGGCTTGGGGCTCGATGTAGACGAGGGCGGAAGCCAAGAAGAAGGGAATCACGGCCTCGAGCAGATACATCTCCGGACGCTGCACGGTGGAGGGTCTCCCCAGCACGATCCAAGCGTGCACCGTCGTGAACACGCTCCACATCTGGAGCACGAAGACCCCGACGATCGGGGCGCACAGCCGCAAGGCGCTGCGAGACATCGAAAAAGCGAACAAACACCAGGGAATCCCGCTCCCAAGGGTCGCGATGCGGCCGATGCCCTCGAAGTCGCGCGGAAGGATGAAGGTCAGGAGATGGAAGGCGACCGTGACCAGCCCCCAGCCGACCAAAAGCCCCCGCATCGCCCCCAACCCCCGGGCATGCTCGGGCAGGCGAACGGCGGCAGCGGTCCCAACGGGTCGGCCGACAAGCTTCATCCAAGCCAAGTATCGGTAGAAATACGGGGACTACGCATGGTGCCCGGGCCCTGGGAGTGCGCGCGCTTGCGCGTCGCCCTGCATCCGAGCGGCTAGCCGCGAGTCCCGGGCGCCGGGCAAGCCCGGCGGGGCAAGGCGACGACCAAGGTCGCGCACTCCCAAACGGGCCAAGGTCGCGCACTCCCAGGTGCGACCAACCCTACTTCAACAGCGGCGCGAGGTCGCGCTTGGGGTACTTGCCCTGCCACTGCGCGAACTCCTCGGCCGGCGAAAGCACCGCCCCAAGAATCGCCTTGGGGTAGGTGAACCACAGGGTCCCCTCCTTCTCCTCGACCACCCACGGGCCTTGCCCCTTCACAGGCACCTCGTAGTAGGTCCGCACGATCAGGTGCAGCTTGTGCTGGAACGCGAACGGGTCGGTGTCTCGCCCCGGGTCCCGGGCAGACTTCAGCGCGATGGCCACGATCGCGGGATCGTACGACTGGAGCTTCTGCACGCTCTCCAAGAACCCCCGAAGCTGCGCGTCCGGCTTGCCGGAGTTCCACGCCTTCGGGGCACGCTCGACGAGCTGGATGACCTCCTTCGTGTGGTTTGCCGCACAACCAGCGAGGATCAGGGCGACGAGGGCCAAGGCGCCAAAGACTTTCATCGGGACCTCAAGAATACGCGACCCCTATGGGAGCGCGCCGATTCAGAGACAGTCGCAAAACCCTGGGTGCCATGCCCGCTTGGCGGGCGTGCGGGGGCTTTCAGCTACAACCTTGAACTCACGCCCGTCCAGCGGGCGTGGCACCCGGAGCCCTTGACTGCAGTTTGCGACAGTCTCTTCATCGGCGCTTTCACAAGCGGTCTGAGATTCCAAGCGCGGATGAATCCGCGCACTCCCATATGGGGACCCCCGGAAGGGAGGCCAAATCGGGTACACCTAGCATCGGCGTCGCACCCCGACGGCGGAAGGGATATGGCAGCGGTAGCAGGCACCGAAACAATCACGATTTCCATCAACGGCGTCGACGTCGAAGTCCCGAAAGGGGAGCTGATCGTCGAATCCGTCAAGCGCCTTGGGCTTGAGATTCCCATCTTTTGCTACCACCCTCGGATGAAGCCCGTCGGCATGTGCCGCATGTGCCTCGTCGAGGTCGGGTTCAAGCAGCAGGACGGCTCGGTGCGCATGATGCCCAAGCCCCAGGCGGGGTGCACCTTGCCCGCCTCCGAGAACATGGTGGTGCTCACCGACTCCGAGATGGTCCACCGCGACCGCAAAGGGGTCCTCGAGTTTCTGCTGATCAACCACCCCCTCGACTGCCCGATCTGCGACCGTGGCGGCGAGTGCCCGCTGCAGAACAACACGCTCTACTACGGACCCTCCACCAGCCGGTTCGTCGAACTCAAACGCCACCTTCCCAAGGCCTTCCCGCTCAGCCAGTACGTGACGCTCGACCTCGAGCGGTGCATCCAATGCGGGCGGTGCGTGCGGTTCACCGAGGAGATTTCCGGGGACTCCCAACTCGCCTTCCGCTTCCGCGGCGCGTCGATGCAGCCGTCCACATTCCAGCTCACCGATTTCGAGTCCAAGTTCAGCGGCAACGTCATCGAGATCTGCCCGGTCGGCGCCTTGACCAGCGCCAAATACCGCTTCCGCGCACGGCCGTGGGATCTCGAAACCAACCCCGCGATCTGCACCCTCTGCTCGAACGGCTGCAACATCTGGTTCGACCACCGCGTGGGCAAGCTCGTCCGAATCAACGGCCGCACCAACGAGGCGGTCAACGAGGAGTGGACCTGCGACCGCGGCAAGTTCGGCCACGATTTCTACAACAGCCCGAATCGTCTCACCCAGCCCCTCATCCGGAAGGAGAACGAACTCGTGCCCTGCTCGTGGGCCGAGGCGTTCGAAGCCATCCTCGAGGGGTTCCAGGGCAAGGGCAACGAGGTCGGCGCGCTGGCGGGAGGCTCCCTGTCGAACGAGTCCCTGTTCATGCTCCAGCGTACGTTCCGCACCCACTTCGATTCCAACAACCTGGATCACCGGTGGACGAAGACCCTTCCCTCCATCGACGACCGCCTCGATCGCAAGATGGGCGTCTCCTCGGTCCAAACCCGACTCGCCGCGTTTGAAGCAAAGACCAACCTCCTGTTGTTCGGCACCTCGCTCGCCGACGAGGAGCCAATCCTCTTCCTCCGCGTGCGCAAGGCGTGGTTCAACAATGCGGCGAAGGTCGTGGTCGCCAGCGCGGAAAGAACGGACGCCGACAGCTTCGCCCACCTCGTGCTCCGCTACAAGCCCGGCACCGAGAAGGCGCTCGCCGCGGGGCTGCTCGCGGCCGCGGTGAAGTCGGGCAAGGCCACGGTGCCTAAGCCGGTCGCGGACCAGCTCAAACCCGCCACGCCGGAGAAGACCGCTGAAATCACAGGCGTGCCCGCCGAACGGATCGTCGAAGCCGCGAACCTGATCGGCCAACACGGCGCCATCGTCTCGACGACCGCCCTCTACGATGTCCCGGAGGCCCAGGACACGCTCGAATTGCTGGCGGGCCTCGCGATGACCACGGGTGCCGAATTCAACTGTTTCGCGCGCGAAGCCAACGAACAGGGCGCCGAGGATCTGGGATTCCTTCCCGACAGCCTTCCCGGCCACCGCTCGATCCTCGAGGGGCTCGGACCCAAAAAGCCCGGACTCGGGACCCACGGCATGCTCAAAGGGTGCGCCGAGGGCACGGTGAAGGCCCTGTGGCTCGCCGGCGTCGATCCCTTCGCCAAGGCCGCCGATCGCGAGATCGTCCAAGCCGCTCTTGAGAACGTGGAGTTCCTCGTCGTGCAGGACGTGGTTGAAACCGAAGCGACCGCGTATGCGAGCGTCGTCCTGCCGATGGCCGCACCCGCCGAGTGCGACGGCACGATGACCAACCTCGAGCGCCGCGTCCAGCGCATGCGCCCCGCGATTCCCGCACGCGGCGAGGCGAAACCCGCGTGGAGGACCTTCGCTGACCTGAACGTGCGCATCAAGCCCGCCACACCCTTCTTCAACGCGGGCGAGATCATGGCGGAGATCGGGCGGACAGTCCCCTGGTTCGCGCCGGCGGACTACGCGAATTTGGACGGCGAGGGCGTGGTCGTCGCACCCTCCGCCAAGGGTCCCGCCGAAGGTAAAGTGGAAGACGCCGAATGATCACCGATTGGATCGCCTCGCAAAGCGCATTCGTGCAGGCCCTGATCCGGGTCGTCTTCCTGCTCCTTCCCCTGCTGATGCTCGTGCCTGGGCTTATTTGGTGGGAACGCAGACTCCTCAGTTGGATGCAGGACCGCATCGGGCCCAACCGCGTCGCCACCTACACGTTCGGCGAGAAGGCCGAGATGTGGGTGCCGGGGGGCAAGCTCCGGTGGACGTGGCCCAAGGGACTCCAAGGCAAGAAGCTGAAGCTTGCCGGTCTTCTGCAGCCCATCGCCGACGGCGTCAAGCTGTTCCTCAAGGAGGACATCACCCCGACGGCCATCGACCGCGTGATCTACTTCGTCGCCCCGGCCGTGGCCCTCTTTCCCGCCTTTGCCATCGCGGGGACGCTGCCGTGGGGCCCGAACCCACTCCTCACGCCGGTCGCCGACGTCAACATCGGCATCCTTTACGTGCTGGCGGTCAGTTCCCTGGGTGTGTACGGCGTGGTGCTCGCCGGCTACGGGTCGAACAACAAGTATTCGCTGCTGGGCGGCCTGCGCGCCTCGGCCCAGCTCATCAGCTACGAACTCGCGATGGGCATGTCTCTGGCGGCCGTCGTGCTCGCCACCGGCTCGCTGAAGATGACCGAGATGGTCCGCGTCCAGGAAGAGCCGCTCTGGGGCGCGGTGCCGGCCCTGCAGAACTGGTTCCTGTTCACGCCGTTCGGCGCGCTCGCCGCTCTCATCTTCGTCGTGTGCGCGGTCGCCGAGACGAACCGCGCTCCGTTCGACCTTCCCGAGGCTGAAAACGAGCTGATCGCGGGCTACCACACCGAGTACAGCTCGATGAAATTCGCCGTGTTTTTCATGGGCGAGTACGCGGCCATGTTCGTGTTCGGAGGCATCTTCGCGGCCGTGTTCCTGGGCGGCTACAACGTCTTGCCTCTGAATTGGGAGGTGCTCGCCGAGCAGTTCCCGGGCATGGCCGGCGCGTTCAAGGCCATGGGCACGCTGAACCTCGCGCTGGCGCCGATCTGGTTCCTGGGCAAATGCGTGGCGGCCATCACGTTCTACATCTGGCTGCGCGCGACCCTTCCGAGGCTCCGCTACGACCAGTTGATGTCGCTCGGGTGGCGCTCGCTTCTGCCGATGGCCGTCGCGAACTTCCTGGTCGTCGCGCTCTGGATCGTCTGCACCTCGGTCTACGGCCCGACCGGCGGTTGGATCGCGGTCGGGATCGCCGCGGTCGTGGTGATGGTGGGCGTCACCGCCATCATCCGTTTCAGCACGCGCACGTCGCCGATGAGTCGGCCGCGCACGATCCAACTCGTCGAGGGGCGAGGCATCGATTACACCGAGGGGGTGGCGGGCAGCTAGCCCGCGAGTCATGGGAGGATGGATTTGGATTCGTCGCTGCTGATCTTCGGCGCGCTGGGGGCGGTCGCCGCGGCGTCCGCGGTCGGGGTCGTGGCATTCGGAAACGCGGTCCGCTCGGCCCTGTGCCTCGTGGCGAACTTCTTCACGCTCGCCTTCCTCTACTTCACGCTGAACGCGGAGCTGCTCGGCATCACCCAGGTCATCGTCTACACCGGGGCGATCATGGTGCTGTTCCTCTTCGTCATCATGCTGTTGAACATCGGCGCGCCCCAGGCGCTCACCGAGAAACGCGATCCCAGGCTGTTGGCGGGCTACGCCTTCGGTGCCGCGTTGTTCGCCCTGCTGTTCACGCAAGTGATCCTTCCCCTCAAGGACTTGAACCAACCGGGTTCGCCCGACGCCTACGGCTCGCCGCAGGCCGTCGGCCGCGCCCTCTTCACCGGCTACGTCTGGCCGCTCGAAATGGTGAGCGTCCTGCTCGTCATCGGCATCGTGGGATCGATCCTGCTTGCCAAGAGGAGGATCTGAGTTGAGCGGCGTTCCTTTGATGGCCTACCTCGCGCTCGGCCTGTTCATGTTCACCACGGGCGTCGTGGGCGTGATCATCCGACGCAACCCAATCGTGATCTTCATGTGCATCGAGCTGATGCTCAATGCGGTGAACCTGACGCTCTTGGCTTTCGCCCGCTACCAGCCTTCCGCCGGGTCCGACCCCGTCGGGAGCGCGATGGCGGGCCAGATGATGGTGATCTTCGTGATGGCCGTCGCGGCGGCGGAGGTCGCGGTCGGCCTCGGCATCATCATGGCGATCTTCCGGCTGCGCCACGACATCGACATCGACGAAATGAATTTGCTTCGCGGATAGCGCATGGACAATCCCTTCTCGCTGATCTGGTACGTGCTGTTCCTCCCGCTGGCGGGCTCGCTGATCCAAGCGTTGTTCGGCGGCGCGGTGGTGCGGCGCCTCGGCCCCGCGCAGGGCAAGCGGCTCATGGGCACGATCGCCGTGCTCCCCGTCGCCGCATCGTTCCTGATCGGCGTGGTGCTGGTCCAGCAGCTCACCACGATGCCCGTTCAGACGCGCCACGAGGTCGTGACACTGTTCGACTGGATCCAACTGCAGAGCATCTCGATTCCGTTCGAGGCCCTGGTCGATCCCCTCTCGATGACGATGGTGTTGATCATCACGGGCGTCGGCGCCCTGATCCACCTCTATGCGACGGGCTACATGGGCGACGATCGCGACTACACCCGCTTCTTCACCTACCTGAACCTGTTTATCGCTTTCATGCTCATCCTCGTGCTGGGCAACAACCTGCCGCTGCTGTTCATCGGGTGGGAAGGGGTCGGTCTCTGCAGCTACCTGCTGATCGGGTTTTGGTACAAGGACCTCAACAACGCGCGGGCCGCCAACAAGGCGTTTATCGTCAACCGCATCGGCGACTGGGGGCTCATGCTGGGCATGTTCCTGCTGATGGTGGTGCTGGCGGGCAGCAAGGTCTCGCTGCAGAGCAACCACTACCTCAGCTACGAGGTGATCTTCGCAAACGCGGTGAACGCCCTGCGCGCGCACCCCGAACTCGCCACGGCGATCGCGTTGCTGCTGTTCGTGGGCGCGTGCGGCAAGTCCGCGCAGTTCCCGCTCTACTTCTGGCTCCCGGACGCGATGGCGGGCCCGACGCCCGTCTCCGCTCTCATCCACGCCGCCACGATGGTCACCGCCGGCGTCTACCTGCTGAACCGCATGCACGTGCTGTTCGAACTGTCGCCGGTCGCCAGCGCGGTCGTCGCGATGGTCGGAGCCTTCACCGCCGTGTTCGCTGCACTGATTGCGTTCGGGCAGACGGACATCAAGAAGGTGCTCGCCTACTCGACGGTCTCTCAGCTCGGATTCATGTTCATCGCGTGCGGCTCCGGCGCGTACTGGGCGGGCATGTTCCACGTCACCACGCACGCGTTCTTCAAGGCGCTGCTCTTCCTCGGCTCCGGCGCGGTGATCTACGCGATGGCGCACGAGCAGGACATGCGGCGCTACGGGAATCTGATCAAGTACCTCCCCATCACCGCGGGAACGATGATCGCGGGGTACCTCGCCATCGCCGGCGTGCCCGGCCTCGCCGGGTTCTACTCGAAGGAAGCGATCCTCGGGGGGGCGCTCGGGAACGAGCACGCGATTGCCGGCGGCGTGAACCTCGGCGCGGTCGCCGGGTGGGTCGGGCTCTTCGCGGCGATGCTCACGGCGTGGTACATGACCCGGCTCACGATGCTCACGTTCTTCGGCAAGCAGGAGCGGTGGCGCGAACTTCCCGCCGAGGAGCACCACGAAGAGGCGCACGCGCACGACGCCCATGAGGCCCACGAGGAGCACGCGCACGAGGATCCCCACGGTTTCTTCTTCACCGACGAGGAGATGGCGGCGCGCCACGAGGAGCACGAGCACCACCACGCGCTGACCGGCGACCACCAGCCGAAAGAGGTCCCGCCGTCGATGTGGATTCCGCTCGTGGTGCTCGCGGTGCTCTCGATCGGCGGCGGCTACGTGCTGCACCAACACGAACTGCTGCAGAAGTGGCTCTACCCGAGCGGCCTGGCGGTCCTCGACCCCGCGCTCGTTCCCGGCCATCCCCACGCCCTGCCGCTGATGGCTCTCTCGATCTTCGCCGCAGGCCTCGGCCTGGCAGCCGGCCTATTCTTCTACTGGAAGGGGCTCCCCGCGAAGGAGACCTACGACGAGTCGAAGTGGAGCCCGTTCCGCAAAGCCGCGCGCGACCAGTTCGGCTACGACGGCGCCTTGATGGACGCGGGCGTGAACGGCGGCCGCGACATCGGGCTGGCGATGTGGAAGGGCGTCGACGTCGCCGTCATCGACGGCGCGGTGAACGGGCTGGCGTGGACGGTCGGACGCATCGGCGACCTCGTGCGCCGGGTCCAGACGGGCTTCGTGCGCTCCTACGCGCTGATGATGCTGCTCGGGGGGGTGGGGTTGCTCCTGTTCCTCCTGATGGAGCTTCGCAAGTTGGGAGGTGCGCAGTAGCATGACTCCCACCGGTTTTGGCATCCTGACCCTCGTCACGTTCCTGCCCCTGCTGTCCGCGCTGGTGCTGATGCTCGTCCCGAAGGAGAGCGTCACGATCCACCGTTACGGCGCGCTGCTCGCCACGGTCGCGACCTTCGGCGCCTCGCTCTACGCGTTTTCACAGTTCCACGGCGGGAGCTACCACTTCCAACTGCTCGAGTACGTGCCGTGGATTCCGAGCCTCGGGATCAGCTACCTGGTCGGCGTGGACGGCATCAGCATCTGGCTTCTGCTGCTCACGACCTTCCTGAGCGTGATCTCCGTGTGGTTCAGCTTCTACGTGAACGATCGCGTGAAGGCGTACATGATCTTCCTGCTGATCCTCGAGACCGCGATGCTCGGGGTGTTCGTGTCGCTCGACATGATCGTGTTCTACACGTTCTTCGAGGCGTCGCTGATCCCGATGTACTTCCTCATCGCGATCTGGGGCGGCGTGCGGCGGTCGTACGCGTCGATCAAGTTCTTCATCTACACGTTCGCGGGCTCGATCTTCATGCTCATCGGCATGATCACCCTTTATCGACTGTACGGCCAAGCCGTCGACGGCCCCGGTTCGTTCAGCCTGATCGACATTCAAGGGGCGGTGGCCAACGGCACGTTGTGGAGCAACGCCGTGGGATTGCAGGCGATCGTCTTCTGGTCGTTCGCCATCGCGTTCCTCGTGAAGTGTCCCGTGTTCCCGTTCCA
The DNA here is from genome assembly GCA_023957775.1 of Fimbriimonadaceae bacterium. Taxonomy (NCBI): domain Bacteria; kingdom Bacillati; phylum Armatimonadota; class Fimbriimonadia; order Fimbriimonadales; family Fimbriimonadaceae; species Fimbriimonadaceae bacterium. The sequence continues at coordinate 61,093 of JAMLGR010000002.1, forward strand.
CACGTGGCTTCCCGACGCCCATGTCGAGGCGCCCACGGCAGGGTCGATCATCCTTGCGGGCGTGCTCCTGAAGATGGGCACGTACGGGTTCCTGCGCTTCTGCCTGCCCCTGTTCCCCGACGTGATCCGCGACCAGGTGCCCTACATCATGGGCCTGGCGATCATCGGCATCGTCTACGGCGCGATCGTCGCCGCGATCCAGCCCGATGTGAAGAAGCTGATCGCGTACTCGTCGGTCGCGCACATGGGCTTCATCCTGGTGGGCATCTTCTCCCTGACGCACACGGGCCTGATGGGCGGAGCGGTGCAGCAGCTCAACCACGGCATCAGCACAGGCGCCTTGTTCCTTCTGGTCGGGTTGATCTACGAGCGGCGCCATACGCGCCTTTTCACCGAATTCGGCGGACTGAAGGCGCAGATGCCCATCTACGCCGCGCTGTTCATGATCATCATGCTTTCGAGCGTGGGGTTGCCGGGCACCAACGGCTTCGTCGGCGAGTTCTTGGCGCTCATGGGCGGATTTGAGGCGGCCTTTGCGGGGCAGTTTGGGCTGAGCCTTCCGTTCGCCGTGATCGCGGCGGGCGGCGTGATTCTCGCCGCCGTGTACCTGCTCTGGATGTTCCAGAAGGTGTTCTACGGGCCGAACTCCAACCCGATCAACCAGCGCCTCAAGGACCTCAAGCCTTGGGAGATCGCCATGGTGGGTTGCCTCGTGGTGTTCGTGTTCTGGGGCGGGTTGTTCCCCAACACGTTCCTCAAGCCGATGGAGGCCAGCCTTGGCGCCGCGCGCATGATGGCGCTCAACCCCGAGTCGATGCGCCCGGCGTGGAACAACCTCCGCCAGGATATGGACGCACAGGGGAACCTCGTGCAGGGACAGGACCGCTCGCAAGACGATTTGGCGACGCCGCTGGTCGCGGGGAAGGACGGCGTGGAAGTGCTGGTTCCGGGTTCGTTCCACTTCCCGCTGAAGTCGCCCACGGAAGAGGTCGTCGCCGCGACGACGGGAGCGCCCACCCCGTGACCGCGCGCGAGCGACTGACCGCGGCCTCGCGGGGCGGCCCCACGGATCGGCGCGCTGTGCTGCTGTGGCCATCCGGTTCGCGTTCGGATGCCGAGATCGTGCCGGTGGACGAGGTGGGCGCCGCGCTTTCGGAAGACCCGGACCGCATGGTGCTCGCCCACGTGCTGAGCCCGTTTGGCAGGGCTTTGGCGGACGGTTTCCCGCTCAACGAGTTGCTGACCGCCGACCCCGTTGCGGGCCAGCGCAAGTTGGAGGGCTACCTCGGCGAAACGCGGCAAGATCTCCACACCGCGATGGAGTTCGGGGCCGACGGCGTCTTCTACCAGCTGGAGGGGGCGCACCCGGCGGCGGCGACGCCGATGCAGTACGGCGGCTTCTACCTCGAGCTCGACCGCGCCCTTCTCGGCGAGGTGGGAGAGGCTCGCCTCAATGTGATGTACGTCGCGGGCGGCCCCGAGCCGTATCTCGATTTCGTCGCCGACCTGCCCGCGCATCTGTTCGCTTGGGACGTCGAGACGTCGGGCATCGCCGCCGACGCCGTGCGCCCCATGCGCAAGGGGGCGCTCGCAGCCTCCGATCCCGCGGCCGAGGTGCTGTTCGCCGACGACTGGGTTCGCATCCAGGCGTGGGCCGAGAACGGATCCGATCTGGAAACCACCCATGTTTGATTTCCCCGTCCCCACCATCGACTTCGCGTCCATCGCCCCGATCCTGATCGTGGTGGTGACCGGCATGGTCGCGCTGATCATCGAGATGATCCGTCCGCGCCACGCCAACAGCGCGATGGGCATCGCATGCCTGATCGGTTTGTTCACCGCGGGGTACTTCACCGCCCAGCAGTTCGGGCAGCCGGATTCGGAGACGCTCGCGGGGATGTTCGTGCGCGACCGGTTCGGCCTGGTCATGCAGCTCATTCTCGTGCTGGCCGCCTCGCTGGCCGTGCTGTTCAGCGACGGGTACCTGCGCGCCAAACGCATCGCGTTCGGCGAGTTCTATCCGCTGCTCATCTGGTCCACGGCCGGCGCGATGATGATGGCGACGACCAAGAACCTCCTGATGCTCTTTGTGGGGCTCGAGGTGCTTTCGATTTCGCTCTACGTGCTGGCGGGCATGAGCCGCACGGAGAACAAGTCCGAGGAGTCGGCGCTGAAATACTTCCTGCTCGGGGCCTTCGCCAGCGGGTTCCTGCTCTACGGCATCGCGATGGTCTACGGCGCCACCGGCAGCCTGCATGTGAGCGCGATCTCCGACGCATGGACCAACGGCATCGGCTACCAGCACACGCTGTTGCTGTTCGGGCTTGGGCTGATGCTGGTCGGCCTGGGATTCAAGGCCGCGTTCGTGCCGTTCCACCAGTGGACGCCGGACGTGTACCAGGGCGCGCCCACCAACGTCACGGCGTTCATGGCCGCCGGGTCGAAGATCGCGGCGATCGCCGCGCTGGTGCGCGTGCTGGACGGGATGCTCGCGCTCTCGGACTACTGGATGCCCGCGCTGTTCTGGGTTGCGATCCTCACGATGTCCGTGGGCAACCTCGCGGCGTGCGTGCAGAAGGACGTCAAGCGCATCCTCGGATACTCGAGCATCGCCCACGCGGGATACCTGCTGGTCGCGGTCCTTTCGCACCTGAGCAACCCGGCGGAGATCGGGTTTGGGGCCATCTCGTACTACCTCGTCTCCTACACGCTGATGACCGTCGGCGCCTTCGCCATCGTGACGCTGGGAACGAAGGACGGCCGGGAGGCCACCGGGCTGCAGGATCTGAACGGCCTGTGGCAGCGCTCTCCCTACGCGGCGGGGCTGCTCGTGATCTTCATGATCTCGCTGATCGGGATCCCGCCGACCGCGGGCTTCTTCGGAAAGCTGTACATCTTCAACGACGCGCTGCGCGCCGGGCTCACCCCGCTGGCCATCGTGCTTGCGGTGAACTCGATCATCAGCATCTGGTACTACGCGGGCATCGCGAAGGCAGCCCTGGTCGCGGAGACCGAAGGTGAAGCTCCTTCGCGGCCGCTGGGTGCCGGACTCGCGACGGCGGGCACCGTGTGCGCGGCGGGTCTGTTCGCCGCGGTGATCTTCCTGACGCCGCTCATGGACTGGCTCATGGGTTCGGGGACGACCAGCAACCCGCCCATCACCGCTTCGGTCCAGGAGTTCGCCCGGAAGTGAAGCTCGCCGTCAGCATGTACAGCTACTACCGCACGGTGCGGGACGGCGGCATGGATCTTCCCGGCTTCATTCGTGAGGCCAAGAAGATCGGGGCCGACGGCGTGGAGCTGCTCGACTTCTTCTACAAGGACGTCGAGTCGGACCGCCGAGCGGCGCTGGACGCGCTTACGGAGACCGGGCTTCCCTGCCCCATCTTTTCGGTGGCCCAGAACTTCGCCAAGCCTCTGGCTTCGGAACGCGCCCACGAGCTGGAGAAGATCCGGTTCGGCATCGAGGAGGCCGGCCATTTCGGCGCGGGCGTCGTGCGCGTGTTCGCCGGCGACGTGAGCCCCGGCGTGACCTTCGACGAGGCCCGGGCGTGGATCGTGGAGGGGCTTTCGGAGGCGTCGAAGTTTGCAGCCGACGCGGGAGTGAAACTCGCACTGGAGAATCACGGCAAACTCGCGGGCCGTGGCGAGCAGGTGCGCGGGCTCATCGAGGACGTGCGCGCGGCATGCGGCAACGACGCGCTGGGCGCGAATCCGGACACGGGCAACTTCCTGCTGGTGGACCAAGCCAGCCACGACGCCATCGCCGAGGTCGCTCGTCTCGCGAACATGGTGCACTTCAAAGACTTCACGCACGTGACAAGCGACTACACCGGCCACGTGTTCGAATCACTCGGCGGCGCGCGCTACGCGGGCGCGGCGGTCGGCGAGGGCGTGGTGGACCTCGAGGCGTGCGTCGATGCCCTGCGCAGTGCGGGCTTCGACGGCTGGCTCAGCATCGAGTTCGAAGGCGAGGAGGACCCGCTCGCCGCCGTGCCCCGTTGCGTCGCGAACGCCCGGCGTTACCTCTAGGGTCGTTTGTCGTTTATCGTTTGTCGTTGGTCGTTCAAGGCACCCCTCGCCCCTCTGGGGGAGAGGGGCCGGGGGTGAGGGGCTCCCTTCAAGATCCCGACCATTAGCCTGGAGTGGACTTACAACCCTCGCTTCGATGGGCGGCCCTGGCGGGCCTCGCCTTGATCGCCGCAGGTAACTGGCCCCGAGGCGGGCTCCCTGGCGCGCACGCGCTCCCTCCGGAGTTGCAGCTTGAACCTGAGCAGCATGCCACCGACCGCGCTCCCTTCACGACAACCGTCAAGGGCGTCGAGTACACGGTGAAGCCCCTGTTCACCTATGAGATCTGGGGCATGGTCGTCAGCAAACACGACGCGGGGGTGTGGTACGAGTTCGCGCACAAGCAGTGGAAGGACCACCTCAACGTCGCCGACGTCTGCCTCGTATTCGGCGACAACGTACGCACCGGTGCCTACCAGGGTTTGAACTATTCGAGCGGCGAGTACACGTGCTGCGTCGATGCCCCGACGCAGGAGAAGTGGGAAGCCTTCTGGCCCACCGATCTGTCGAACAACCACCTGCTCACCGACCAGCCCCGACTCGCCAAGTCCCTACGCCGGGTCCAACTCGGCGACCAGGTCCGCATCCGGGGCTTCCTCGTCGAGTATGCGCACCACTCGGGCATGGAGTTCAAGCGGGGGACAAGCACCGTTCGGACCGACCAGGGCGACGGAGCTTGCGAGACGATCTGGGTCGAGGAGTTCGAAGTCCTGAAACCCGGACCACCGACGTGGAAGTGGATGGGATGGGTCGGCGCGAGCCTCCTCGCGGCGTGCGGCGCGGGGTGGCTTTTCCTCCCGCTACGGGTTCGGTAGCTCCTCCAACAAAGCCAGAACCTCGCGAACCACGTCCCGTTGCACTTCAAGCGCCATCGCCGACGCCGGCGGCACATGCAGGAACCCCACCCGCTTCTCGGGAAACCGCTGCAGGGCGCGGAAAAACGCGTAGTTGCACAGGTAGCTTCCAGCATCGACGCTGGGCGCCCTCTCCGCCGTGTCGTCGAGGAGCCACGAAGGCCAGAGCGTCGCGGCCAGAAGCGGGGGTGCCGAAGGGTCGATCGGGCCAGGGCCGTGGACCTCGCCCCGCACGTCGGGTGCCGGACCGATGTGGTTGCGCGCGACGGTCTCCACTCGAAACGCGGACGCCTTGCCCGCCACTCCGAGCATCAACAGCGCGTCGAAGGCGCCCGGGTCCCACTCCTGGAGCGCTTGATCCACCGCGTCGAACGCGACTTCCAACACCCGGTGCTCCCGGCCGCACCCGGCGGCGAGCAGGGCCGACGGGTTCTCCTCGAACTCGCCAAACGCCCCGAACCCCGTGACCAGAACCCTCACGCCCAAGATCCTACCAACTCTAGGGGCGGTGTGCTGGGTTCAATTGTGCTAGGTTGGAGAGAGAATGATCGTCGCTACCTTGTGTTGCCTGATGGGCCTGGCCCACCCCCTCCAAGCCTCGGTCGTGACCACGGGGTCGCTGTTCGAAGAGATGGTCGACCTCGAAGCCCTCACTCGGTTTCCGAACCCGTCGTATCGAACCGTGCAGTTCTCCTCGTACGACCGGCGCAGCAAGACTCCGGGCGGGCCCGACTGGTTTGCCAACTCCGACGGCTTCGGCGGGGAGCCGATTCCGAACTTCGAGAAGGTGCTCAAGGAGCCCGACGCCAACGGGGTCGGCGAGTACCTGATGGCCGACGTCGAGGGGTCCGGCGCGATCGTCCGCCTCTGGACCGCCGCCATCGCTGGGCGCCTCCGCGTGTACATCGACGACATGACGAAGCCCCTCTACGAGGGCGAGGCCGATCCCTTCTTCCGGCGGCCCTACCACGCCTTTCCGCAGGTCAAGGCGATCGACGAGGGGCGCTTTGGCCGCACGGTCTACCAACGGGACGCCTCGTACGCGCCGATCCCCTTTGGGAGACGACTCCGCATCGTCTGGGTTGGGAATCTCAAGGAGATCCACTTCTATCACATCAACGTGAGGGAGTACGAGGGGGCGGCCCGAGTGGCCTCCTTCGCGCCCGAAGACATCGAGCGCTACCACGAGACCATCGATCGCGTGACGCAGACGCTGGCAGAACCCGAAGGGGGGCAGGTGGGCGACTCGACCAAACCCATGCAGGCTGACCTCGCTCCCGGGGAAACCAAGGAGTTGCTGAGCCTTGAGGGTCCCGGGGCGATTCGAGACTTCTGGCTCCGCCTGGGGGCCGACCATCTGGATGCGGCTTTGCGCCAAACGGTGCTGAAGATCTCGTGCGACGGCTTTCCCCGGGGACAGGTTCAGTGCCCTGTGGGCGACTTCTTCGGGGCGGCGCCCGGCATCAACCCGTACCGTTCGCTGCCCTTCTCCGTCGACCCCGACGGCCGCATGAGTTGCCGATTCGTGATGCCGTTCGCGAAGACCCTGCGGATGACCGTCACGAACCTCGGAACGCAGACGGTGCATGTGGCCGGCGAAGCTCACCCGACACCCTATGTTTGGGATGAGTCCTCCATGCACTTCCGCGCGGGCTGGCGCGTCGGGAACGACCTCGTCGCGTCGAACGTAGACGTGCAGGACCTTCCCTTCCTGATCGCGCGTGGAAAGGGGATCTACGTCGGATCGACCTCGATCCTCCTCAACCCCTCCCCGATCCCCACCCCGGCCGGCGACTGGTGGGGCGAGGGGGACGAAAAGGTGTTCGTGGACGACGACGTACGCCCGTCGACCTTCGGGACGGGCTCCGAGGATTACTACAACTACTCGTGGTCCTCGCCGGACATCTTCACCTTCCCGTACTGCGGGCAACCGCGCAACGACGGCCCGGGCAACCGTGGGTTCGTCGCGGACTACCGCTGGCACATCTTGGACGGCATCCCGTTCGCCCGATCGATCGATTTCAGGATGGAGCTGAAGAGCCACGAGCGGACGCCGGGCATGTCCTACGCCAGGACCGGCTACTTCTATGCCCGCCCGGGCACGCTCGACGATGTGCCGGACATCCAACCCGACGATGTCCGGGAGCTGCACCCGCCCGTGTGGCAACCGGCAGCCAGAGGAGCGGCCCGAAACTCCCAGTTCTACGAAGCGGACCGCGTCGTCGGGGGTGCGAACACGTCCATCCGCTCGGGCGCGATCTGGTCCGATGGCCAGGCGCTTGTCTGGAAGCCCCAGGCCATCGGCGAACGCAAGATGGTGAAGTTGCCGGTCGCCATGACCGGGAAGTATCGGGTCCACGTCACCGCGGGCTTAGACCCGAGTTCCGGGCTGGTATCGATGTGGCTGGACGGCCACCCGGCCGGGCCGCCCAAACCGGTCTTGCTCGACCTGTTCGATCCGTACCGAACATTGTCGAGGACGTTCTCGCTCGATCCCGCCGACCTGACGGCAGGCGAGCACACCGTGGTCCTCGAGTATCGGGGTGCGAATCCGAAGGTGTCCCACCCGGAAATCACGCTCGACTTCTTCTGGGTGCAAAGCGCCGGCTAAGACCTCACACCCCCTTCCCGCTTACTGCCACCGTGAGGGCGCCCGCGTTCGTCTGAACGCGGAAGGACGCTTGCTTTGTCCCAGTGGACGACGGGGTGAAACGAACCGTGAGCGTTCCCCAGGGCCACATGTCGCCGGGATCGACTTGGTCCGGGGTCCCGGACTCAAAGAACTCGCCAGTCAGGACATGGTCGAAGTCGGTGTGCGTCCCCTGGAACCCGATATCGGTCACCAACAATGCCGTGCGTCCGATCGAGAGCACTATGAGATTGCGCGTCCTTTGCTGGCCTACTGGGACGTTGCCGAAGTCCACGGGGTTGGGAACCACCAGGCCGTCGGCCTGCGACTCGACGACGCGTGTCTCCAGATCGATCGACACCGTTGGCCGAAGGCGATCGTCCGTAGTCAGGATCAACGAGGCGCGCCGGACCCCAGGTCCGCCGGGCAAACATGCGCCCCCAACGACCAAGATCTGCCCAGCTCCCAGGGTCACCGGTGCGAAATCGGCGAGATTTCGGGCGGGGATGAGGTTTCCGGCACGGCGCAGGCGGTCGTACTCCGGCCCTTGGCGGCCCGCTCCCCTCGGCAGCAGTCCGAGCATCGGCGAGAACTCCGCGGCCTCATCGCCTTCGACCCGCGCCCCCAGAATATGCATCGCTGCCGAGCCCGCATTGCGTAGCGCCCCGAAGGTCGTCGGCGAGAGAGACAGAACGTTCTCAACGGCCCCCTCGTACCGCGCTCCTTGGGTCTCGATGCGGCGGGGCATCGAGAATCCTGTCCGAACAAGACCCGATACTTGCGGCCAGACAACGATGGAATGCCGCTCGCCATTATCGGTCTCGTTTCCAACGTCGTCGAATTCGACATCCTCTTTCGAGACGCCACCGGCTCGATCGAACAACAGTTTCTCGCCATCGAAGTGGGTGCCCCGTACCTCGACGTCCAAGCTTCGGACCGATCCACCGATCTCCATCTCCACGGTGCCGATGCTCGCGAGCGCCATCTCCGCCTGGATCGCAAAGGCGAGCTTCGCCAGTTCGCCCTGCGAATTGGCGACCTGGAAGTAGAACTCGGGCGGCTCCCGCCACGGCCGATACGGCTGATCGTGCGTGAATTCAACCGCTCCCTCTTCGACGAGAATCACGCCCTCGGTGGTTGGGATCGCTTCGGAACCATCGTTGCCATGCGTCACTTCCGCGCCCCCGCTCCCCAGCACTGGAGAACCTCCGAAGAGCACGGCATTGCCCAGGCGGCGGGTGACGTCCGCATCCGCCTCGATCTCTATCTCCATCGGCCACGCGACCCGGGGGTAGCCATGTGAGTCCCGAGGGCCACGACGGGGTTGCAGCGTACGAAATCGTATCCTCTCAAGATCGTCGGCTTCGGCATTGAAGAATCCGAAACCTGAGAGGCAGGCGGCGTAGTGATCGCACGAGGTTCGCCCGCACGGGTCGGGTGCCAGAGCGGTGACCAGCCGATCGGGACCACCCCCTACGGCGAACCGCGCGTAGCCGTGCTCCACCTCCATGACTGCCTTGTCCCAGGCCAGCACCGCATAGTCCACCCGGATCCGCCACGGAGCATTCTCTTCAGCCTTGGCGTCCCCGTGCGCAACGAGTTTCCATCCGTCCGGAGCGTGGAACGCCTCTACCCGTACAGAGAAGCCTCGCGCGTCCACCGGCCCGTCGGTGAATTCGACCGCGAACCCGCGCAACACGGCCGCGGCCGCGCTGCATCGGAAGGGCAAGTCGAGATCGATTGTCTGCGAACTGAGCCCCGATCCCGAAGGGTTCGCCAACACAAGGAAGCCCTGGTTCACTGCCGCGGCCGGAAACGGCTCGTGCCACACGCGGAAGATGAGCTGGGGCGCCTGAATGAAACGCTGCTCGCCCGTCTCCGGATCGTCGTCATCGGCGTAGAACTCAAGCTCCACGTAGGCGATCCCTGCGTCCCGATCCGTGACCCCGAGGTGGTTGAATGCTGTCCCCTTCGTGATCCGACCGCGCTGAGAACGTCCGCTCGCCAGAATCCCGCCCGACGCCTCGGTGACGATGCGCCCATCCACATCGTAGGCGATCAACCGGCAGTCGGACGCGGGAATAGCGTCTGGCCCGCCTGGTTCGTCGAGAAAACCGAAACTCAGGCCGACCGCTCGTTGCAGTTCGTGGAATTCGATGATCAGCGTCGGGCGCCGTTCACCTGGGTCCGGCTCGCCGCCGATTTGCCTCTCCAATACTGCGGCCGCGTGGAACTCGGTCGGTTGCATCTGGCCCATCTCATCGTCGACCTGGAGCTGAGTCCTTCGAACACGTGGGGAGTAACCCGGATCGGAGGACCGCATCGTGAATGCGTTGCCGGCCAGCTCGGGCCGGTCCCCGTTGGAAACGCCCTCGAAGGTGGCGAAACTGGCAAGGCCTGGCATGAACTCGCAGACGAACTCGTCGTCCTCACGAATCGCATCCGTCTTCAGCGGTTGGTCGGCATCGTCCGTGCGCGCCTCGTGGTAGTTGGCCCACCACTCGAGCCTGTTCTCGGAGAGATAGTGGCAAGAATCCCCCAGACCACGCCACGACGATCCAAATCCAGGCGGGTGCAGCGAAGGGAATGCTTCCCGGCCCTTTTCGAGCGTATGGAGCAGCTTCTCCCGAACGTGGCTGTGCACCCGTTCGGAGGAGCTCTCGGAGAGGCGGGGGATGAGACTCTTCTTCTTCGTCTTCCCCGTGCTCCGTTGTTTCGTCCCCTTCTCCTGCGGCAGCTTTTTGTCCTTTGCCATGTCTTATCTCCGTCTTCATTCCACAGAGAATGAGCGCGGATGTCAAGAGGTGCGACGTAGCGAGTCCAAGCACTCTACTAGTCTTCAAGGCGGGCACCAATCCTCGAGAAGGAAACATGAACTATGATAACGCCATGGGGCCACGGCCGTGTTGACGCTGCTGGTGTACGGGATTCTGCAACTGGGGAGCACCCAAACGCTCTCATTGGAGTTCGTTGGCGCTCCACTCTCGCGGATCGTCGCGGCCGTCGCCGACCAAACCAAGCGCGATCTCCGAGTGGATCCCTCCCTTGCAAACATGATCGTTGTCGCGAAGGTGAAGCACGTCTCCACAGACGAGTTCGTGCGACACCTTGCCATCGTTGTGGATGCGCAGTGGAAGGAAGACGGGAACCGTCGAACGCTCGTGCGCTCACCCGAGACCCTGCGCGGTGAGGCGAAAGAGGAGAACACCGTTCGCTCGGCCGCGGTCGAAGGTGCGCTCAAGGAACTCATCAGGCAGGGCAATTCCTACGGTACGTCCTACGAGCGGGCGGAGCGAATTGTCCAGACGATGGGATCGGAGTCAGCCCCGGGTCAAGCGGTGCCTTCATCCCCCGCTTTCTGGCTGATGTCGAGTCTCGTTGAAGGGCTAGGCCCCTCGGAGTTTGTTTCGCTCGAACCAGGCGTGCCCAGGGTCTACAGCAATGCACCAACCGCGGCTCAGCGGGCGTTCCCGCGGGACACGACCGACCTCTTGAAGGCCTATCTGCAAACCGAGGAAGATCTCCGCAATCTCGTATCGAACCTCGACTCTTCGGCGCCAGTTGACGAACTCGGCAAGCGGATCGGGCGTCCAGACGGAATCAGGAAGTTCGACCTGTTGGTGACGCAAACCAACGACGTCTTCAACCTGCAACTTCGCGTCTACGCTCCAGATGGACGTTGGCGAGGGGCCGACTTCCGCACGTTCGCCGCGCGACCGGATGGGTGCCCCCTGCCCAAGGAGGTCAGCGATTGGGACCTCCCAAAGAATGCCGAACTTCCACCTCTGGGGCGAGAGCTTGTGCCGCACCTTCAAGCTGCCAACGCGGGAGCGCCGAGCACCACGGCTGCCTCCCAGGCTCTATTGAACGCGCTCGCAGACCCTGTCAAATTCGACCCGATTTCCTTCGTTCTTGGCCCGAGTCTCATCTCGATCGCGGAACACGAAAACCGGAACCTCCTCGCGAGCGTCAGCGACGATGTGCTCGATGCGGCCGATCCACCAGGTGCTGCCCAGACGACCGATCTGCGGCTTTTGGCGGTGAAGCTCGCTCAGGCTGGGTACGAGATCAGCGTCGATGGCGATTGGTTGTTGATCAAACCGCGCCTGGCACTGCGCGCGGACGCCTTTCGCAGTTCGAGGGCAGCCCTTGCGACCATGATTCGCACCGCCCGGGCGGAAGGTCGCGTCAGTTTGCGCAACTTCGCAACCTACCGATACGCTTTGGGAACGGCGAGATTCGATCTCGGCAGGCGAACCCTGGGGCTCCTTCCTTTGATGGGCGCTGAAACCCCCGGTCCCAATCAGTTTCCTCTGAGCACCTCTCTCCTCGGGCTGCTTGGCTCCCTGTCGGACTCCAAGTGGAGAGACCTCATCGATGGGCGTCCAATCGAGGTGGCCCAACTCGGCAGCGAACAGCTCGAGTTGTTCCGCGGGTGGACGAATCGGGTACTCGGGCTCTATCGCCTCGATGTCGCGTTCAACTCAAGGTCCATTCCCGAAATCCTTGAGAATGGATCGGAGTCCATGCCTGACCGCATCCCTCAGAATTGCTATCTACGAGCCGCGTCCGTATCCGAGCTTGTTGTCAGTCCCAGGGTGCCCGATGCCAAGCCATGGTCGACCATCATCCTCTCGCCAGAAACCTTCGCGCACGGGTTCGCGGAGGCCTTTGCCGCGTCGCACGCGGCGACGCTCGAGGAGACCATCGCTTCCCAACCTGAGCTAGCCGATCAACCCTACGACTACGGCCGATCGACTGCGACGCGATTTTGGTGCGAGCCCATCCGCGGTGTCGTCTACGAGGAGACCTACCTGGAACCCCCGGTTACTCGATCAAGCCCAGTCCCCTATTCCCAACTTCCTGCGAGCTTTCGGGAGGCTGTCAATCGAGCCCTCAAGCGATCTGGACATGGCCGACGGGCCGCAAACACACTCGGCTTAGACGGACGGATCGAGAGCTTGCTTTGCTCCCGGCCAAGGACCGGCGTTTCCCAACGGAGCCCCTAGTCTGGGTCTAGCCTGACATTCTTGAATTCGGTCCACGAGTAGTCGCGAGTTTGGAGTTCGATGAGATCCACGTCTTGAATGCGTCCCTGGAAGAAGAATTCGGACGGGAGAGATTTGCCCGATTCGGTCATGGCTCCCGATGGACGCATCTCCTTCCCTGACTTATTAAGTGCGATGAGGCGAAATGCTCGTCTTTGGATCGCTTTGGGAAGATCCACCGTGACACTGAACGCCTCGAATTGGCCCGCGACGAAATTGCGATCTTCGCCCTCCACGGGGGCTGGTGGACTCTCCGGCTGGACGAACAAGGAGAATTCCGATCCTTGGCTAAGGACGAATTTGCCTCCGTCGTTCTTGTAGGCACTGACCGTAGTCCACGGCTTGGCAGAGAGACCAATCGCTACGTTCACCGATTCAAGGGTGCCCATTTCTTGGCCAACTGCAGCCAACCAGTACTCTTTGTCCTTGTCTGCCGGGTAGGGCTGGCTATTCTCCAGAATCGTGTAACTGGGGAGCTTGATTTCGCCGCTGCCGATTCTGAATGCCACCGAAGGCACCTTTCCCGCCGAAACACCATCGAAACGGACCACAAAGGACCGCATGCGGCCGACGTTGGCTGCCGGCTTTTCCAGACTGTGGACCAGTCCCTCGAGGGAGTCGGGGAAGACCCACTCCTTCAGCGGAACCCCGTTGGGACTCCAACTCTTCTCAGCAGCGTCGTCGCTCACAGCGGCAAGCTGCAGCTTGATGCCGTCTACGTGGGCAATCGTGTCCATGGGGCCGGCTGGGGCCGCATGATGGACGGCAACCCGGCGTCCGCAGCCCGCCACCATGCCCACGATCAAGATCGCGGCGAGGCCATGATGCAAGAAACGAAGGGTCCTCATGGTACTTACTTGAGTCTAGTATACGGCGCGTCGGGCCAATTCGAAGGAGGAGCACGAGTGTCTCAGGGCAGTAGCTGCCTGCTCTTGGTGGGAGTCGCTCCCCTAGGCTGTGGCTCAAAGCGGGGTCGCATGGTGGGCGTCCGTTCGCCGCACCCAGTCTGAGTCCAGCATCCGTTGGACGGATCTGGGCTAGGGATCGCGATTCACCTGTTCTCGTTGGATACCCGCCCACCGCTCCGGATCGCTGACAATGCCTCGGGCCAGCCACCGTTCGCCGTTTGCATCGACGAACTCATCCCCCTCGAAGAGCGCGACCACGTGGGTCCCGTCCTTCAGATGCCAAGTTCGGTGCGGGACCTTCTTGAACTCGACGATGCGAAGACTGGATCGTGGCAAGACAGCTTGGTATCGGGGACCTCGGTTCTCAATGAGCTCCTCTTTCGTCACTCGGAGGACCGTTGGGCCGCTTCGGGTGCTCAAGAGGTAGTACGCTTGCACCACTAATACCACCGCCGATAGGACCGCTAGAATCGCCGAAAGCGCCCTTGGGGCATGCACGATCTTCGGCTCCCTGCGTCGATCAATTGCCATGCCTGCGAACATGAAGATTGGAAGCAAGGCGATCACCCAAGTCTCTTGAACAAACCAAGACAGGATGAGCGCGCACAGGAGCACGAGCGTCCGGCACACCATGTTGCGCCCCGTTCGAACGGCAAACACGGTAACAACGAGAAGCAGGGCAATCACATTCGGAAGGACCGCGAACGAATCCTGTACGGATTCCACGAACCGATGCTCCATGAGAGCATTGTATCAAGAGCGCAAGATCCCCGGTTGCGTGAGCCAGTATGACCACGCACCTAATCAACCGTAACGCTCCCGCTCGAAAGGGATGTCCCGCGCAGCCGTGCCGACTCTGAGCAACGGCGGAGACACCCGCGGAATTGGGATGCCCGTGCCTTCGGTTGTCCCGTCGGGATCGCCGGGCAGGCGTCGACACCTCCGACGCCACAGGGCGTTGAGGCCGGCAATTGCACCCACAATCGCCCAACATCCTATCCCGATTGCGGGATCGTGCACGACAATAGCGATCTCAAAGGACAGCATCCCCGCCACAAAGAGGACGAAGACACAAACTCCGAGAACGACTGCGAACCGACCCATCCACGTGCATAGGAACGAAGGCACCGGCGAGCAATGCCGCGGGCCGCGCCAAAGCCTCCCGACCTCGATCGGCTCGTCCCAGAAAGCCATGGTTTCATAGTACGACGACTGGCCCTGGCGGAGCTCTGGCAACGTTGCGCCGTTCGAACTGGTCGTCGGAATCTTCGGTGTCCGAGAGTCAGTCGTACAATGAGATCGTGATGATCGCCTTGATCTTTGGAGCGGCGTTCCTCGGTCAACAGGTGCCGGACGATCCGCCGCTTCTGCGCAAAGAAGCCAACCTCACGTGCGCCGACTGGGCGAACGTTGCCAACCACTACATCGCGATCGGGGAACGAAAGGCCGTCGAAGAACTGCTTGATCGCACCTCCGACAAACCCTCCCGGTTCGCGATCTCCAACGCTCATGCAGCTCGACTGTGCAGGCTGTTGTATATGCCTCACCCCGGCAACGAACTCCGCGGCCCCAGGGTCTACGATTCGTGGCTTCCTGACGGCTCCACTGCCCTTGATCGCTGGCCTGAGTTTCCGTTTGCCGAGCAGGACGGAGTGTGGTTCTGGGTAGGTTCCAGATCCCCCGCGGGAACGACGGGAACTGAGGAGCCAGTGGGAGACTACGTCCGGTACTGCGAGGCCCACGGCGTCTTTAGGTCGCAGCCTCTTATGGTTCCATCCACTGCGCAAGCCATGAAGGCCCTTGAAGCACTGCTGAAGTCCGATCGGTGGGATCCGAAGTACGGACAGCGCTGGAAGGCCTCAGCCTGGTTCCTTCGCGGACAGACCGAGTATTGAGGATGGCGTGGAGTGCGGAACGCCATCGGGCTGTTGTCTTACGACACCATCTGAAGGACAATTCGCCAACCAAGGACCAAGGACCAACAACCAAGGACCAGACCAAGTGCCCAGGGTGGGACTTGAACCCACACGGCCTTGCGGCCAACGGATTTTAAGTCCGCTGCGTCTACCATTCCGCCACCCGGGCCAGCGCGAGGTTACCTGTCAGAATGGGACTCGGGATTCGGGATTCGGGACTCGGGTCCATTGCATTCCGGCCCCCGGGTCGCGCATAATCTCAGAGCGCTTTTGGACCGAGCGTAGGCTTGCTGGCGTTCAGCGGGCGGAGACCCATCATGGCGAAGAAGAGCGAAGCACGGGAAATCAT
Organism: Fimbriimonadaceae bacterium; assembly: GCA_023957775.1. Lineage (NCBI taxonomy): Bacteria > Bacillati > Armatimonadota > Fimbriimonadia > Fimbriimonadales > Fimbriimonadaceae > Fimbriimonadaceae bacterium. The sequence goes on from JAMLGR010000002.1 coordinate 76,868, forward strand.
CCGGATCGTGTGCACCGAAGACGGCAAGAACTACTACACGACGACCAAGAACAAGCGCAACACGACCGAGCGCCTGGAACTCATGAAGTACAACCCGCGGCTGCGCAAGCACACGCTGCACCGCGAAAAGAAGTAAGGACGAAACCATGCCACTGCCCAAGAGACGACACTCGCACCAGCGCACGGCCCTCCGCCGCACGCACTACACCGCGGAGATGCCCGAGATCCAGGTGAACAAGCAGGTCGGCGGCGAGCCGTACTTCCTGCGCCACAACGCCACGCCAGACGGCTACTACAAAGGCCGGCGCCTCCCCGGATTCAAAGACAAAGAACAGGGCTGATCCCAGACCCGCCCACAGGACCTCGGCTGGACTACCCGCCGGGGTCCTTTGCTTTTGGGAACCCTAACGCGAGGACTTGACGCGGGTGCCGAACGGGCTGAGCTCCCTCGCCTCTACCACGTCGCGCGGCTCCCATCCCGGAAACGGCCGGCCCATCAGGGGAGGCTCCGGAGGCTTCGCCTCTTCGTGCGGACCCACGAGGATGTACAGCATCACCAACGCCCCGATCGCGAGAATCCAGTAGGTGGCGAGGCTCACCTCGTTCAGATCGTTCCAGGGTGCCACCACCGGGGACGGTTTCACCTCCTCCCGCGCGTGGGAGGACGGCGAGTCCGACACGGGCGGGCGGAGCGCGAAGGTCTCCAGCCGAGCGGCTCGAGACTCCAGCTTGTCGATGCGCTCCTCGTGGTCTCCCAACTCTTGCGTGTGCTGGGCGAACGCCCTTTCGAACCGCCGCTCGAAGGCCTCGCCGCGGATCTCCGCCAAGAGCCGGCCCACCTCGATGGGATCGGCCCCCGTGGCTTCGATCACCGCCGCCACGGTCGGACGCGGGTCTCCGCCAAACTCGCGTTCCCCCAGGCGCTCCAACAAAGCGCCGACCTCTCCCTCCTCCAGGTGCTCCTGCAGCAGGGCCTCTCGCTCGAACCGATGGTCCATCGACACTCTATGATAACGTACTCCCGAGGATTTTTGGCGCGAGGCTCCCTTTCCCCACCACCCATCCGCTAAACTCTCGCTGTGGTCGTCGAGCTGACCGTCGAGAACATCGCGATCATCGAGCGCGCCCAAATCGCACTCGGTCCCGGCCTCACGGTGCTGACCGGGGAAACGGGCGCGGGCAAATCGCTCCTCGTCGATGCCATCGAACTCGCTTTCGGAGCGCGCGCCGACTCCGAACTCGTTCGAACGGGCACCCCGCGCGCATCGGTCTCCGTCGCGGTCGACGTCTCCCACAGCCCCGAGCTGCGCGCCCTTTGCGACGCCATGGGCGCCGCGATCGACGATTCGATGCTCTACCTTCACCGCGAGGTGTTCGCCGAAGGAAGGTCGCAGTGCCGCATCGCCGGCAAACTTGCGCCGGTCGGCACCCTTCGCCAGCTCGGTCTGGCCATCGTGGATCTGCACGGGCAACACGACCACCAGGCCCTGCTCGACGTGGACACCCACCTCGGCCTCCTCGACGCCTGGATCGGCGATCCGTGCTCCGACCTCCTCGCCGAGACGGCCGCTGCGTACGAAGCCGCGGAGGCCGCCCGAAAGCGGCTGCAGGCCGTCCGCACCGGTCAGCGCGAACGCGAGCAGCGCCTCGACCTGCTGCGCTACCAGATCGGCGAAATCGAAGCGTTCGGGCCGCGCGTTGGCGAGGGCGACGAGTTGGAGGCCCAACTCTCCCGCCTCCAGCACGCCGAGCGGCTCACCCAGGTCGGCAGCGAGGCGCTGCACGCCCTCGCCGACGACGAGTTCAGCGCCCTCGAACGCCTCCGAGCCCAGGTCAAATCCCTCCAGGACGCGGAGCGCCTCGACGCCTCCCTCGGCCCCATTCTCGAAACGGTCCGTGCAGCCGAAATCTCGCTGGAAGACGGACTCCGCGACCTGCGACGCTACGTGGAGAACGTCGAAGCCAATCCGGAACTGCTCCAGGAGACCGCGGACCGGCTGGACGCGCTCCGCCGCCTGCGCCGCAAGTACGGAGACGACGAGGCCGCCCTCCTCGCCTACCTCCACGAGGCCCACCTGGAACTTCAAAGCCTCGAAGGACTCGACCAGGACGAGGCAACCCTGCTCGCCGCCTACAACGAGGCCGCGGCCTCGCTCAAATCCACCTGCGCCAAACTAACCGCCCTACGCCAGGAGCGCGCGGCGGAGTTCGAAAAGGAGGTCGCCGCCCAGCTCGACGACCTTGCGATGCCCGGAGCCCGATTCGAGGCCCGCTTCGCACCCAAGGAGCCCGAGGCGAACGGCGCCGACCAGGTGGGCTTCTTCTTCTCCGCCAATACCGGCGAACCCCCGAAACCCCTCGACAAGATCGCCAGCGGCGGCGAGATCTCCCGCGTCATGCTGGCAATCAAAACGGCCATGGCCGGACGCGCGGGAGTTCCCACGCTCATTTTCGACGAAGTGGATTCGGGACTTGGGGGACGCGCAGCGGCCGTCGTGGCCCAGAAGCTCGGAGAGCTGAGCGCTCACTACCAGGTGGTCGCGATCACCCACCTGCCTCAAATCGCGAGCGCCGCCACCACGCACTTCAGGATCGACAAGGAGGAGGTGGGAGGACGCGTGGTCACCCGCGTCCACGCACTGAATCCGCAGGAGCGCGTCGAGGAGATCGCCCGGATGATCGCCGGGGAAGAGGTCGGCGACTCCGCGCGTGCCCACGCCAAGGAGATGATCGGGGACGGGAATCGGGATTCGGGACTCAAGAGGTAGAGGGGCGCCTCTCGGATGGAAACCTCATCAGCGGGACGAACGTCAACTTCACCGTTGGGGCATCGCTTGGCACCTATATCGGGCAGACCCCGTACCATGGGTGGACCCACGGCCGCGTCAAGAAGACCGTGATCCGCGTAGGTCTCGGCGAGGGCGAAGTGATCAAGGAGTGGACCAACGAGGGAGAACTGGTGGAACTCGGAACTCTCGAACGCCTTGGGACTCTGGACAAGGCTTTTGCCATCCGTTTTGCGAGCACCCACTTCCCGCACGACTCGGTCGTCAACTTCAAAGTTCATGCGGAAGCCGCTCTGCGCGACGCGGCTGGAGTCACGGCAGACCTCGTCGTCGATGTTGAGGGCAACCAAAGGGCTTACAACCGCGGTCTGTTCCTCGCGACGCAAGAAACGTACAACGGAGTCTACGTCATCGATCCGGGTGGGATCGCCGCCGGTCTGGCCAGAGACTGCGTCGACGTGGCGCGACCCCGGGTTCAGGGCATGGAGCACGTCGTCGAGCCGGCCACCTCCTCCGAAGCCCAGAACCAGCGCCAAACGGACCTCGACCCGAAATTCAAGCGGAACACCGTGTTCGTCGCCATCACGCACGGGTCTCCCGACGGCATCCGGGCCTCGCATACGGACGAGATGCCTTGGGATCCCGCCTCCAATCCGCAGTCGATCACGGCGATGGTGCATGACGGGCGTGGGAGCGTCCCGCTTTACAACCTTGTGCTTCTCCTCGCGTGTCAGACCGCCTACAACGGCTCCTTTGACCGCGTGTCCAAGCCCTTCGGCATCCGCAGTGTGAATCCCGGGCCCATGACCCCGGACCGGTGCGTCGTCGCGTTCACCACGGAGGTCGGCACTGAACGCAACAAAGAAACATTAGCCCTTTGGACGGCGAAGTTCTTGGACTATTTGGGGCAGGGGTATACGGCGAAGGAAGCCATAGACGAGGTCAGAAACGACAACATCTTGATCTATCCACCGGCAAGGGGAGCTTCGGCGGTCAATCCTGTGGTTGTGGGCGACACACTGACGAAGCTGTCCGGTTACTACGAAACTTCAGATTCAAAAGGAGCGGTCAGCGCATGGTACTTGGTTCTCTAGCATTGGTCTGCGCGTTGGTGGGTCAAGGGGGGGTGTCGATCGAGCAGGCCCGGCACCGCCTGATGGGGTTCCGGGACAGCATCATGTCCCAAGCACTGGGAAACGGGATCGTTACGCCCCTGGACATGGACTTGGACCTGCGCGAGACCCGGCCGGCCGTGTACTTGTTCTATGCTTCCAACTGGTCCGGACGAATAGACCGGGCGACAGGCCGGGTCAGTTCCTTCCGCGCTGCGGGAGACTGGGACATCCGCTGGCAACCGGGTATCGCTATCACCGCGGAACGCTGCAGGGAGTTGTCGCTCAAGTACTTCCACGCGGCGGGCTTCGAAGACGACGACCTCCTGTTCCGGGAGATCGTCCCCGCCGCCGAGGAGTTTAACAACAAGTCCCAAGAAGCCGTTTGGAGCATATACGCGCAGCGCGTCCACAACGGCATCACCGTCGATTGGAGGCACCCGGTCATGTTGGAACTCGAACCGACCACCGGCCAACTTGCATCCCTCGTCGTGGACGATCGGGGATCCGTCCTCAGCGAGCCAAGGACGCCCACCACCGGCATCGAGGTGGCACGCCAAACGATGGTCGCGGAGGTGTTCCGGCGCTTCCATGCGAGCACCTTGGAAGAGTCGACGCCGATGTACCTGTGCGCGTTCGATCCGGCAGCAACTTCCCGCGACGAAAGCGACTTCAGCTCCCCCATCGCCGTGCAGGCTCTCAGGCAGGGCAAAGTCTTGCTTGCTTGGGACTGCATGGCCCACCTCACCGACGGGCAGCAGAATGAAAAGTGGATCCGCGTCGTGGTGCACGCCCACTCGGGCCAACTCCTCTTCATCGAAAAGGAAGGAGGGAGCTTCGGCTCGGGCCATGACGCAAAGGCAACCGCTCCCGTCCGCTGGGACTGGGGGGTTGGACCGATCGAGGTCCTGGCGCACGCCTCGGCGTGGAGCACTCCTTCGGGCGACATCGAGAACGTCGAGGGGCCGCCGAAGGCGCAATCGGCGAGCTGGACGCCCGTGATCCTGCGCCGGGCGCGCCTGCTTGTGCGCGCGGAGTTCGACCCGGTCTCGGGCAAAGTGCGCACAAACGCCGGGGTGCGCCCTGTTTACGGCATGCCCAACAAGCATCTCCTTGGAATCCTTCGCTCCGCCGTCGGAGACTCCCGATTCCCGATTCCCGATTCCCGATTCCCGGCTACCGATAATTCTCGAATGAAACGGGAAACTCGAGCTTGATGCCCTTCACGAAGGCGATGGTCTTCTGCAGCTCGTCCTTGTCCTTGCCGCTCACGCGGATCGCGTCGCCCTGGATCTGCGCCTGGACCTTCAGACCCTTGTCTCGAATCTGCTTGATCAGCGGCTTGGCCTGGTCCTGCGAGATGCCCGCCTTGAACTTCACGGGCATGCGGATGGTCAGCCCGGTGCCCGCCTCCTGCTTGCCGTAGTCGATCTGTCGGATGTCGATCCCGCGCTTGAGGAGCTTCGACACGACGATGTCCTTGAGCTGCTCCATCCGGAACTCGTCGTCAGCCACCAGCGTCAGCTCGTCGTTCTCAAACCGGATCTCGGCCTTCGTGCCCTTGAAGTCGTACCGGTTGGCAAGCTCGCGCTGTGCCTGGTCCACGGCGTTGCGGACCTCTTGCTTGTCCACCTTGGACACGATGTCGAAAGAGGATTCTTTGGCCGCCATCGGAGGTTACGCCTTCTCCAAATCGTCGCTGCGGCACAGCACCACGTAGTGCGCGTCGAACGCCAGCTCCTCGGGCGTGAGCTGCTTCTTCTGCTCCTCGCTCACCGAGTTCACGAACTTCTCGCGCATGCGCTTCGTGGACTCCTTGTGCACGCTCGCCGTGACCTTCGTGAGGGAGTCCGGATCGATCTTGACCGCGATCTCATCCTTCGCGTAAGTGTTTTGAACGACCCCGACGAGGCCGGCCATATGCTCGTAGTAGCAGCTTGACGCGCGATCGTCGTCCGTCACCGGGCGTGCCACCACGCGTACACGATCGCCTTCTTTCCAGTTGGGCATGGGAGAATTGTACCTGTGGGCACGACCCCGGGAGCCCTAGTGTCCGTACCCCTCGGCGCCGCTCTGGACCTTCCCGCGGAACGAGTGGAACAGGTAGCTGAAGTAGCCGATCGCGAGCACGATCGCAAGAAGCCACCAGATCAGCCCCACGCGCAGGCTCAGGGCACCAGCCGCGGCGTTCTCCGTGGTCAGGTTGTTCGCCGCATCCACCGTCGAGCGCAACAGAATGGGGAACACGCCCGCTGCCGTCGCCGCCAGCATCGACGCCAGGAACAGGACCGAGCCGAGAAACGCCTTGAGTTCGAGCCCCTTCGTCAGGAAAACGCGCATCAGCACCGCGCCGGCCACGACGCCCAGCGCGAGAATCCACGTCCACGGGCGGCCGATCAACTGCTCGTAAAGCTCGGGCCGAATCGAATGGGTGGCGATCGTCGCCAACACGCCCACCAGCACCACAACCCACCAGAGCACCCGTGCCGCACCTCTCGCCCGAGCGTTCAGCTCGCCCTCCGTCTTGTACACGAGGAACAGCGCCCCGTGCAGCGTCAAAGCGGCCAGCGCGAAGACGCCCACCAGCACGGTGTACCAATCCAGCACGCCCTGGTCCGGCCAAGGCATAAAGTTGGTGAAGAGCGGGCCGCTGAAGTAGCCATCGGGCCCCAACGGCACCCCGCGGATGACATTGCCCAGCGCCGCGCCCAGCACCACGGCCATGAGCAACGAGGAGAGGAAGAACACGCCGTCCCAAAACGATCGCCACAGGTCCGCCACGACCATCGAGCGGAACTCGATCGCGATTCCCCGGAGAACCAGCAGCCACAACGACATCATCAGGGGCAGATAGAAACCGCTGAACCCCGCCGCGTAGACCCTGGGAAACGCGAAGAACAACACTCCGCCGCTTGCCAGCAGCCACACCTCGTTGCCGTCCCAAATCGGTCCGATCGAGGCAAGCACCGTGCGGCGCTCCGCATCGTTCTTGGCCACAAAGAGGTGAAGCACACCCACCCCCAAGTCGAACCCGTCGAGCACGACGTACACGGCGAGCATCACGGCGATGATGGCGAACCAAACGGTTTCCATGGCTAAGCTTTCGCCTCCCCATCCGGACCAGCGGCGATCTGCCGGACCACCAAGTACAAGAACAGCACCCCCATCACCAAATACAGGCCCATGAAGCCGAGCGCGCTGAACACGACGCTTCCGCCGGCAACCTGGGGCGAACTCCCGGCGCCCGTGCGGAACAGGCCATAGATCAGCCAAGGCTGCCTTCCCAGTTCCGCGGTCAACCAGCCCATCGACGTCGCGATGTAGGGAAACGGGAACGCGAGCATGAGGATCCAAAGCAACGGGCGCGACTCGAAGAGCTTGCCGCGCCACAACATCCAAGCCGAGACGAGCGCGAGGGCGATGAACAACGTCCCCAGCCCCGCCATGATGTGGTACGCGAAGTAGAGGAGCTCGATGTTGTCCGGATGCTGGTCCTGGGGGATGTCGTTCAACCCCTTCACTTCAGCCCCGAAGGAACCGTACGCGAGGTAGCTCAGCACGGAAGGCACGACGATTGGGTTGTCGAGCCTCCGGTTCTCCACATCGGGCTGGCCGATGATCGCCAGCTCCGCGCGGTCGCTCGTCTCGAATTTGCCCTCCATGGCCGCGAGCGCCGCGGGCTGGTGTCGGGCGAGCATCTTGCCGTGCTGGTCCCCGGTCGGAAAGAGCACGATGATCGAGCCCACCAGAGCGGTCACCACGCCAACCTGGAGAAAGACCTTGGCCTGCTCGACCGAGCGGCGCGAAAGCAGATAGTACGCCCCCACGGCGCAAACCACAAATCCGCTCGTCACCACGGACGCCGACATGTTGTGCAGGTACTGCCAAAACGCCCACGGGTTCAAGAGGTACGCCCACATATCGGCGAGCTGCAGCGTGCCGCGCGGACCGATCTCGTAGCCCACGGGGTGCTGCATGAACGCGTTCGTCGCGATGATGAAGTAGCCCGAGAGCCACGAGCCGAGGAACACCATGATCGCGGAAACCAGGTGCCACTTGGGGCCTAGCCGCTTCTCCCCAAAAAGGAACATGCCGAGGAACGCGGATTCGGCAAAGAACGCGAACAACCCCTCGAGCGCGAGAGTGAGCCCGATCACGCCCCCCGAATAGTCCGAAAAGCGCGCCCAGTTCGTGCCGAACTGAAACTCCAGCGGGATGCCGGTCACCACCCCGACCACGAAGTTCAAGCCGAAGATCTTCGCCCAGAAACGGGCCGCCACGTTGTAGCACTCGTCCCCTCTTCGGATCGCGAGCACTTTGAACACGACCAGGATGAGGGCGAGCCCCATCGTGAGCTGCGGAAACAGATAGTGGTAGGTCGCTGTAAATCCGAACTGGAAACGACTCCAAGACTGAGCATCCATGACGGTCTTCCAAGCCGAGGCTACCTCGATTCACCTCGTATGCAAGTGGTCGTTTTTCACCCCATTCTCGAAGGAAGGGTAGCCTCGGCGCATGGCTTGGACGCCGGTGTTGGACCGATGGATCGACGAAGGCTTTGCTGCGCTCGAAGGACAACGCATCGGCCTTGTCTGCAACCAGGCGACCGTGGATACGCGCTTTCAGCACATCCTCGATGCGATCCTCGTTCCGCACCGCGAGGGACACCTGCACGTCCAAGTCGTCTTCGGCCCCCAGCACGGGCTGTGGGGGTTCCAGCAGGACAACATGATCGAGTGGGAGGGCGGAGTCGACCCTCGTACCGGACTCGTCGTGCACTCGCTGTACGGCGAGCACCGCGAGCCGACGCCGGCGATGCTCGAGGGAATCGAACGCCTGGTGGTGGATCTCCCCGACATCGGCAGCCGCTACTACACGTTCATGTGGACCCTGGCCCTGTGCATGAAGGCTTGCGCCCCGCTCGGCATCCCGGTCACCGTGCTCGATCGCCCCAATCCCTTGGGCGGGCGCCGCGAGGGCCCCGTTCTGGACCCGGCCTTTGACAGCTTCGTCGGCCTTCTCCCACTCCCCACCCGGCACGGGTGGACGCTGGGCGAGTTGGCGACCCACTTCCAACGCGCCCACTTCCCCGCTTGTGAACTGCACGTCGTCCGTTGCGAAGGGTGGAACCGCGCCGATCACCTGGACGAGACCCCTCTCCCCTGGGTGGTCCCTTCCCCGAACATGCCCACGCTCGAGACCGCGATGGTCTACCCCGGGATGTGTCTCCTCGAGGGCACGCAGCTCAGCGAGGGACGCGGCACGACTCGGCCGTTCGAGATCTTCGGTGCGCCGTTCATCGACGCGTGGGCGTTCTGCGACGCGGCGAACGCCCTCGGCCTGCCAGGGTGTTGGTTCCGGCCCTACGTGTTCGAACCGACGTTCCACAAGTTCGCGGGACAGACGTGCGGCGGAGCGTTCCTCCACGTGACCGACCGCACGACGTTCGAACCCGTGCTCACGGCCATCGCCGCGCTGCAGGTCATCGTCCAGCGGTGGGGGGACGCGTTCGAGTGGCGCCCCGCGCCCTACGAGTACGAGTTCGAGAAACGCCCCATCGACATCCTCGCGGGCAACTCGTGGGTGCGCGAAGCCATCGAAGGCAACACGCCGCTCCCGGCCGTCCGCGAACGCATGGCCGACGAGCTGGCCGCGTTCGACCGCAGGTATCCGGACCCGCGACTCTACTGAGGCGTCTTCGGCGGGCGCACCACGAGCACCGAGCACGGCGCCCCCGAGGCGACATCGAACGACACGCTTCCCAAGAGGAATCGCTCCACCGCGCCGTGGCGCGTGGCCCCGATCACGATGAGATCCGCGTCCTCCTTGCGTGCGACCTCGAAGAGCAGGTTCGACGGCCGATCCAGCTCCATCACCGCGGACGTCTCGCTACAACTGGCTCGTAGCTTCTCGGCGGCCTCGGCGGCGATCGTGTTGCCCGATTCGACATCGTAGCCGTACGTCTCGCCAAAGAGAATCGGGTCCAACCCCGCAGGCACGAGGCTCAGGGGAGCAGCGCAGACCGCGATCCCCTTGGCAAACCGGTCGGGGCCGGCGTCCATCACGCTTTGGAGCGAAGCGGCGGCGCCGTTCGAGCCGTCCACGGCGACGACGATCGTCAGCCGCTCCTTTGCCGCAAGGCGGGCGATGTGCTCTTCGGGCGTGGTCTTCTCCTCCCCACGAGCGACGAGCACCGAGCACTCGGAGTAGGCCACCAATCGGCGCGCCACGCTTCCGAGGAAGAACGCCTTGAACGCACCTTCGCCACGACTTCCCACGGCGATCAGGTCGATCGCGTGCTCGTGCGCATAGTCGAGAAGCACCGAGCCGATGTCGCCGTCCAACACCACTTCCTTCGTTTCGAAACCGGCCGCACGCATGCGTTCGCCCGCTTCACGCACCACGGTGGTCCCTCGGTCGTGGTGCGCCTTCCACAGGAGATCCGCCTGCTCGATCATCGAGTAGGCGCCGATCGGCTGCAACGAGGCCATCATCACGGCGGGAGCCGGCACCGCCGTGGCGACATGCACCGTCGCGCCTGCGGCTCGTGGGAGCTTGGCGAGAAGCGTTTCTGACAGTTGCGAACACGCCGATCCGTCAGTCGCCAACAAGATGTTCATCGTCACTCCTTCGCTGGGAGCACCAGCGCGGTGACTTCGCCGAACCCAACCCGAAAGCCGTCGCCAAGGGCATAGGCGGTCATCGTCACCACATCTCCATCTTCGAGGAACTCACGCTCCTCGAACGTCTCCTCAAGTCGAATCGGGCTCTGGCCCCGCCACGTGAGCTCGAGCAGAGACCCGAAAGTTCCCTCGTCCTCTCCGCTGATCGTTCCGCTTGCGTAAAGATCGCCGACCTGCACGTTCGTGCCGTTGCTCGTCTGATGGGCGAGCTGCTGGGCCATCGACCAGTAAAGGTGCTTCGTGTTGCTGGTGCAGATCGTCACCGGTGCCGTCATCCGGGCCGATTGCAGCCGCACTTCGAGCCGGATGTCGAAGATCTGATCCCCGCCGCGCCGTAGGTGGGGCAGCGGCTCGGGCTCCTGGGCCATCCCCGCGACTCGGAACGGCTCGAGTGCGTCGAGGGTGACCAGCCAAGGGCTGACGCTCGTCAGGAAGCTCTTGGAAAGGAAGGGGCCCAGGGGCTGGTACTCCCACCGCTGCACGTCGCGCGCCGACCAGTCGTTGACGATCACCATCCCCGCCATGTGCCGCTCGGCGTCCGCGACGGCGATCGATTCGCCCAGCTCGCAACCTTCGGCGAGGTAGAAGCCCATCTCCAGCTCGAAGTCCAGCTCGCGCGAGGGACCGAACGCGGGGCCGTCTGCGTCGGGCGCTTTGGTCTGCCCTTTCGGCCGCCGCACCGGCACGCCCGAGGGCACCACGCTCGAGGCGCGACCGTTGTAACCCACGGGTAGGTGGCGGTAGTTCGGAAGCAGGGGCGGCTGCTCTGGGCGGAACATCCGACCCACGTTGCTCGCGTGGTGGATACCTGAGTAGAAGTCGAGGAACGCCCCCGGTCGCATCGGCAGGGCCATGTGCAAATCGTCCGCGGGCGAGCATGCGGCCTCGCGGAGGGCTGCGTCGTCGCGGAGTCGTGGGCTGGAGGCCTCGATCAGTTCGTACAGCGCGCGACGCACCTCGGACAGGGCGGCGCTCCCACCGGAGCGCGCGAGCGATTCGAGGCTCGCGTAGCGGCCCGGCTGGCCCGGCAGCAACCCCTCGGCCGCCAACGCGGGAAGCGAGACCAAGGTATCCCCCACGCGGGTCACCAACGTGCCGTCTCCCTTCATCCCGAAGGGCAGGTTCTGGATGGGAAAGTGGGAATCCGCATCGACGGCGATCCAACTGCGGGCGGCAGGCGGGACGGTGAAGCTCAACGCGCCACCCCCTTCAGCAGCCCCAGCCGCTCCAGGCCCTGCAACGGCTCGTCGATGGAACAGGAACCGAAGCCCGTCAACAACGAGCGCATTTCGGTGATGGCCTCGAGGTCGGCATGAAACTCGCCCCAACCCAGCCCGGCTGCATCGAAGGTGAAGGCGTTTGGCGACGACTCGACGAGAATGGCGGCGACGTCCTGGCGGGATAGCTCGTTGGCCTCGGCAAGCGCCAGGGCTGCGAAGACGTTGAGGAAGCCGTGGGCGTCGCCGCCGGTCGCCTTGTCCCGGTGTCGCAGGGGCTCGTGCAACCCGGCCGTGAGCTTCATCGGCACATCGAGCTGGCGGCACGACTGAAGGAAATCCGCGAGCAGATCGGCGCTGGGGAACGCGGCGGCTTCGAGCCCACCGGTGCGCGCCTTCGCTCCCAACCAATCGGACTCCGCAATCGCTGCGAGCCCGTCCGCCAACCCATCGCCGAGCGGCACCTCCACGAAGACGTCGATCTCATCGAAGCCCTGGAGGTCTTCGATCACGGTCTCCAGGTCGTCGAACGAGGGCGTGCGCACCTCGAACGCCTCGATCGGGCACCGGTCTCCCAGGCTCTCTTCGAACCGGGTCATCGCCTCGGCGTCGAGCGCGAGGCCGTCCTCGAACGCGTCGAGGTCCTTCCCCCCCGTTCCGATGACGGCGAGAGGAATCGATGGGGGCGGCTGCTCGCGCGACACGACCTGCTCGAACTCCATCAGCCGCGAAGCGGGACACACGAAGCGTCCGACGATCCAGGATTCGGCCCCATGCACGAACCGCAGGTAGTTGCGGACCGAGGCGTCCATCGGAAGCTTTGCGGGTGGAAAGAGCCCCGCGTAGTCGATCGACCCTTCCAACATCCGTTCGATCGAAGCGCGCATGCCCAAGTTTAGCAGGGGCGCGTCCCCGTCGGCGGTATCCTTCCATCCAACCTATGTCCAAGCTTCGCGTGCTGATCGCCGACGACGACCCCATCATCCGGCTCGACCTCAAACAGATGCTCGAAAACCTCGACTACGAAGTGGTCGCGGAGGAAGGCGACGGAAAGCGGGCGGTCGAAGCGGCGCGCGAAGTGCGGCCGGACATCTGCATCCTCGACGTGAAGATGCCGGTGATGGACGGGATCGAGGCCGTGAACGTGCTTTCGGAAGAGAACCTCGCCCCGGCGATCCTGCTCACCGCCTACAGCGACCGCGAGCTGGTGGACCGTGCCAAGGCCGCGGGGGTCTTCGCCTATCTCGTGAAGCCGTTCAAACCGAGCGACCTTCCGCCCGCGATCGAAGTCGCCCGCAGCCGCTACGAACAGAACCTTGCGCTGACCCGGGAGGTCGGCACGCTGGCGGAACGCCTGGAAGCGCGCAAACTCGTCGACCGAGCAAAGGGCATCCTGATGGAACGCGACGACGTCTCCGAGGCCGAGGCGTATCGGAGGATTCAGCAACAGTCGATGAACGCGCGCAAGTCGATGCGCGAGATCGCGGAGGCGATCATTCTCGCGCAGGGGACGTGATGGTCAAACACTCGCTCGACGGCCGCAAAATCGTGGTGTGGCTCAGCCTCTTCATCGTCGTGTTCTCGGCGCTTTGCATCTTCGCGGCCAGGCAGGCCGCCGTTGCCGCGGAGGAGCGCTTCCGGCAAGAACATCCCGACGCCATCGAACCCGCCCCTCCGGCTCGGTAAACTCGCACGATGAAACCGCTTGACGAAAGGTCCAAGATTGCGGTGGCCGCCACGTTTTTCGTGCTGTTCTTCGTGGCGGTGTTCGTGATGATCTACCTGGTCAGCAACCAACGGTAGTAGGCGGTTAGGCCACCGTCACGTCGTCGCACAGATACACGTCTTGGATCGCCTGGAGCAACCCTGCTCCCTCGCCCATGGGCCGCTGGAACGCTTTCCGGCCGCTGATGAGCCCCGTACCGCCCGCGCGCTTGTTGATCACCGCGGTCCGCACCGCCTCCGCCAAATCGCCCGCTCCGCTGGAGGCGCCCCCGCTGTTGATCAGGCCCGAACGCCCCATGTAGCAGTTGGCCACCTGGTAGCGGCAGAGATCGATCGGATGGTCGGTCGTCAGCTCCGAGTAGATGCGCTGGTCGGTCTTGCCGTACGAGCTGCCTTCCATGTTCAGCGCGTTGTAGCCGCCGTTGTTCTCGGGCAACTTCTGCTTGATGATGTCCGCCTGGATCGTGACGCCGAGGTGGTTGGCCTGTCCGGTGAGGTCGGCGGAGACGTGGTAATCCTTGTCCTTCTTGAACTCGGGGCTGCGGAGGTAGCACCAGAGAATGGTCGCCAGGCCCAGCTCGTGGGCGTGCGCGAACGCCTGGCTCACCTCGACGATCTGCCTGCCGCTCTCCTCGCTGCCGAAGTAGATGGTGGCACCGACGGCCACTGCTCCCATGTTCCACGCCTGCTCGACGTTGGCAAACATGATCTGGTCGAACTTGTTGGGCATCGTGAGCAGCTCGTTGTGGTTGAGCTTCACGATGAACGGGATCTTGTGCGCGTATTTGCGCCCCACCGAACCCAACACGCCAAGCGTCGAAGCGACCGCGTTGCAGCCTCCCTCGATCGCGAGTTTCACGATGTTCTCGGAGTCGAAGTAGATCGGGTTCTTGGCGAACGAGGCCCCGGCGCTGTGCTCGATGCCCTGGTCGACCGGGAGGATGCTGAGGTACCCCGTGCCGGCGAGCCGCCCCGTCCCGAACAGCGTCTGGAGGCTGCGCATCGTCGGAATGTTTCGATCCGAGGGGGCCCAGACTCGATCGACGAAATCGGGGCCGGGAAGGTGAAGCAGCGAGCGGTCCACGGTCTGGCACCGGTGCTCCAACAGCGACGACGCATCGTCGCCCAACAATCCCGCAATCTGGTCGATTCCCTTACCCGCAACAGTCGCCATCTTCATTCACCCTCGCTTCTATTGTGGCCGATTCGGCCTACGGCCCGAGGAGCCGTGACCGGGCTTCCCCTACAATGGAGGAGATGACGGAACGCGAGAAGATCGCCCACCTGCTGCGCCGGTTTGGTCTTGGCGCCTCGGTGTCCGAGCTGGATGCCTTGGAACCCAAGGGGGTGCGGGGCGCCTTGGACCACCTTCTCGACTACGAGACTGTGAACGAGGGCTTCTCCCCGAGCCCATGGGCGTTCTGCTTCGAGGAGAAGAACCCCGGACAGGTCTACCTCGAGGCGCCCCGTTTCCTGGGTTGGTGGTGCCTGCGCATGGTCATGACGCGCCGACCGCTCCAGGAGAAGCTCACCCTGTTCTGGCACGACCATTTCGCGATCAGTGCGGCCAAGGTCGAGTTCGGACCCATGATGCTGCGCTATCTCGACACGCTGCGGAACCACGCTTCGGGGTCGTTCGTCGAACTGCTCCAGGCCGTAAGCAAGGAGCCTGCGATGCTCCGATGGCTCGACGGCGACACCAACGTCAAGGGGGCGCCGAACGAGAACTTCGCACGCGAACTGCTCGAACTGTTCACCCTCGGCATCGGGACCTACACGGAGAAGGACGTGCAGGAGGCGGCGCGGGCGTTCACAGGGTGGGCGTGGCTGCCCCGGATCCAGTTCGACAAGCCTCTCGAGCCTCAGGTGCGCGCTCTCGTGGAGAAGGGCCAGCCCCTGGTCTCGTTCGCCGTCGTCCCCGACCTGCAGGATCGAGGAACCAAGACCGTGCTCGGCAAGACCGGGGCCTTCGACGGCGACGAGCTGTTGACGATGCTCGCCGGCCGCCCCGAAACGGCCCGTCACGTGACCGGAAAGCTCTGGGAGTTCTTCGCGGGCATCCCCGCCTCCCCGTCGCTGCGCGACTCTCTTGCGCGCGCCTTCATGGACACCGGGGGAGACATCCGAGCGGTGCTTCGCGCCGTCGCGGCAGCACCCGAGTTCTGGAGCGAGGCGTGTATCCGGCACGAGGTGAAGAGTCCCGTCGACTTCACGATTCCCGTCTTCCGCCAGATCGACGTCCAGCCGATCTTGCTCACGCTCATGAACGCGCCTGAAGAGCCGACCAAGCCCATCCGCGAGGAGCTCCGCGGGGTCGGCGGCGGAGCGGCGGGGGCGATGTTCCAGCAGGGCATGCTGCTGCTCTACCCTCCGGACGTGGCGGGGTGGGATTGGGGCACGCGCTGGATCTCCTCCCAATCGATGCTTGAGCGGATCAAGCTTGCAGAGTTGCTTTTCGGCAGCGCTGAAGAACCCAAACCCACCTCGTCCCTCGTCGCCCAACGCCTCCTGCAGCGCGGG
Organism: Fimbriimonadaceae bacterium; assembly: GCA_023957775.1. NCBI lineage: Bacteria > Bacillati > Armatimonadota > Fimbriimonadia > Fimbriimonadales > Fimbriimonadaceae > Fimbriimonadaceae bacterium. Next base: position 92,911 of record JAMLGR010000002.1, read on the forward strand.
AAGGCCGCGTCGGCGGAAACGATGGTGGATGGACTGATCGAGATGTTCGACGCCCCGCTCCCCGCCTCAACGCGCGCCACGTTGGTCAAGGCGTGCCAAGACCACGGCGGGCCGGGGTCTTTGGCCGACCCCAAGCAAGCCTCCGCGCTGCTAGGCGCGGTGCTCAGGCTAATGTTCGCAGCACCCGAATTCCAGTTCTGTTAAAAGACGGGCCCCGGCTCGGTGCCACCGCTGGACGGGTGCAGATGAGAAGCCACCCCCGCGACTACGAAGCCCCGAGTTCGGCGAACAAGGCGTCGAACACGAGCCCTGGGTTTCCATTTCCCAAGATGCGGCGATGGGCCTCCGCGATCGCATTTGCCCAGTCGGTCCGTTGCGGATACAGGCCGTGCGCGCACGTTCCGAGCTGCTCCAGCGCCAGCGCGTTGGCCAAGCGTGCCGGCAGCTTCAGTCTGTCCGCGAGCGCATCGGCCACGGCCCGAAACCGCTCGGCCATCGCCAGCGCGGCGCCGGGCGTCGCCGCGTCGAGGTCTCGTACCAGCGAGACCATCTCGCGCGCGGCATCGGGGTGGGCGCGGATTTGCGCCAACGCGCCCGGCGCGCCCTGGGCGATCAGCGCCTCCTCCTCGGCCAACTCCCCGAACGCCGAGAGGAGCTCCTCGCCGGCAGGCAGTTCGCACGCGACCGCCAGACACCTCGAGCGGATGGTCGCGAGGACGGCGCCCACCGCAGACGTGGTCAGCACGAGCTTGGCGTGGGGATGAGGCTCCTCGAGCGTCTTCAGAAGGGCGTTGGCCGCATCGACGTTCAGCCGATCGCAATCCTCGATCACCACGACGCGGTGTCGCGCCATCAAAGGCGGCGTGCGAAAGAAGGTCTGGATGGGCAATCCCGGGAGTTCGGAGCTCTCCTTTCGCTCGACAATGGCCCCGAGGCGAATGATTCGGCTGGGCGGCTGCGGCTCGATCCGCTCGAAGTCGGCACTCGCCCCGCGCCCGAACGCCTGGCACGACCGGCACTCGCCGCACGCACCCTCCGAGGTCGGCGCCGTGCACAGCCACACCTGGGCAAGGGCGTCCGCCACGGCCGACTTGCCCGACCCGGCGACGCCGTAGAGCAGCACGGCGTGGACGCCCGCTTCGGCCCGGGAGAGGGCCGGCAGAAGGCGCTTCACCGAATGGAGGCCCGCGAGGTGGGAGAGGGACATGGGGCTAGAACCGCTCGAACTGCTCGACATCGAGCACAAACACGACGGCGCCCCCGACGGGGACTTTCACGGGACTGGGGATGAAGGCTCCGGGAGGCGCGGCTTCGAAGGGCATGACGTTCACGAGCTGCTCCCTCGCCTTGCAGTTCTGCGCGATCAGCTTGAGCACCGCCTCCTTCTCGTCCGGCTCCACGCCAATGAGAAAGGTCGTGTTCCCTTCGCGCAAGAAGCCGCCGGTCGACCCAATCACCGTGAACTTGAACCCGGCGCGAATCAACTCCTCCGTGATCTTGCCTTTGTCCCGGTTGTGCACGATGCAGACGACGAGCTTCACCGGTTGGATTATAGCGGAAGGGCAGACCGAGGGGGCGGTGCTCGCCACCCTTGACGCTAGCGATGCTCGGGCAAGGGCTTGCCCTTGGTCTCGGGCGCGAAGGGCAGGGCCAACAGGCCGAACACATAGACCAACGCCGCCCGCGCGACGCCCTCCCCGACCGACCCCTTCGCGCCGCCAATCAACAAGCCCGTCAGCCATGGAACCGGCGCCGAAGCGATGCGGCCCGTGTTGTAGGCGAACCCCGCGCCGGTCGCGCGAAGGCTCGTCGGGAACAGTTCGGGGAAGTAGAGCACGAACGCCGCGCTCAATCCGATGGCAAAGAACGACATCAACGGCGCAAGCAGAAGCAGGGCTTGGAACGTGTTCGAGCCGAGCGTGGCGAACCCCACGGAGAGAGGGGCGCCGACGAAGCAGAGGGCCAACGTGGGACGCCTTCCCCACCGGTCGCACAACCAAGGCACGAAGAACACTCCCGCCAGCGTCCCCACGTGAAGGCTGTAGGTCGCGTAGCTGATCCGCTGCTGGAGCGTCTCGGGGCTCACCCCCTCGCTCACGGCCTTGACGAGGTTGGGCAGCCAGAAGCTCACGTTGCCCGCCCCGGCGATCCCGACGACCCCGATGACGGCCGCCACGATCGCGTGGCGCCTCCAAGTCGCATGGCCGAACACGCCTTTGAGCGGATTCACGCGAAGAGCAGGTGCCGCCTCGACCCACCGTTCCGGCTCACGCACCTTTCTGCGAATCAAAACAGTGATGAACGCAGGCACGATCCCCACCACGAACAACCATCGCCAGTTCGATGCCGCCAACCCGAGGTTGAGCGTCGCGGCGAAAATCGGCCCGAACGCCGCGGCGGACTGGATGAGGGAGGAGGCTGGCGCCCGTGCCCGGTCGGGAAGCACCTCGGCCACCAACGCGGCGCCCGCCGCCCACTCGCCGCCGATACCCAGTGCGGTCAGGAAGCGCACGACCGTCACCTGCTCGGGCGTGTGGCACAGCGCCGTCAGACCCGTGAAGGCGCAGTAGAGGAGGATGGTGAGCACCATCGTTCGCGTGCGGCCCCACCGGTCCGCGAGGACGCCGAAGACGAGCCCTCCGATCGACCATCCGATCAGGAATCCCATCTGGATTCGCCCTTCGATCAGCGGTCCTTGGAGCTTGTAGGCCGCCTCTCCCCCGAGCATCTCCACCAGCATCGGCACCTTGGCGAAGTTGAACAGCGCGGTGTCCATGATGTCGAACACCCAACCGAGCCACGCCACCGTGAGCACCAGCCACTGGTATCGGGTCAGGGACTTCCACCAAGGAACGTCAGGCACGCATGCAAGTCCTCCCCCGATTCCCGATTCCCGTTTCCCGTTTCCCGATTCCCGACTCCCGATTCCCGATTCCCGTCCCTACACCTCCACGATCGTGGGAATCACGAGCGGCCGCAGGTTGCAGCGCTTCTGGATGTGGCGCCGTACGACGTCGTGGATTTCGTGCCGGAGCTTGTTCGCATCGCGCAGGTCTGCGGCGCTGTACTGCCGCAACACGTCGATCAGCGCGTCGTTCGCATGGTCCAAGGTGCCCTCGGGACCGTGGAAACCCTTGGCCTGGATGATCGGATCGCCGATGATCTCGCCCGCCTCCGGATCGATCGCCAGCGTGATGACGACCAAGCCCTCGCTCGCCACGTTGTGCCGATCGCGCAGCACTTCGTCGGTGACGCCGGGGGTACCGCTGCCGTCTATCAGGACGCGGCCGCACGGCACCGGATCCCCAAAGTGGGCTTCCGTGTCGTTCAAACACAGGGGCAATCCATCGCGAAGGGTGAACAGGCGATGATCCGGGATCCCCATCTGCCGGGCCAGGTCGAGGTAGAGGAACTGGTGGCGCGGTTCGCCGTGGACCGGCGCCACGTAGTAGGGCCGGGTCAGGTTGATCATCATCTTCAGCTCTTCCCGGTAGGCGTGCCCGCTGACGTGGATGGGAGTCGGGTTGTCGTAGATGACCGTCGCGCCCTGCCGGAAGAGCCGGTTGATCGTTCTCCAAATGGCGGCCTCGTTGCCAGGGATCGGCCGTGCCGAGTAGAGGAGCGTATCGCCCGCGCGGATGCGCAGGCGCGAGTACTCCTCCTTGGACATGCGCACGAGGGCCGACATGGGTTCGCCCTGGCTGCCCGTCGTGAGGATCGCCAGCTCGTGGTCGGCGTAGTTCTTCGCGTCCTCGAGCCGGATGCGGACCCCGCTCGGAACGGTCATGTACCCGAGCCGCGCGCAAACGTCCACGTTCTGTTCCATGCGGCGGCCCACGACGACGACCTTCCGTCCGACCTCGGCGGCCACGTCGAACACCTGCTGCATCCGGTGGATGTTCGACGCGAACGTCGTCAGCATCACGCGCCCTGGTGCTTCCTGGAACACCTGGGTCAGACCCTCCTTCACCGAGCTCTCGCTCGGCCCCCAACCCGGCCGGTCGACGTTGGTGGAGTCGCTGAGGAGGAGGACCACGCCCTCGTGCCCCAACTCGCCCAAGCGCGCGATGTTGGTGAGCTTGCCGTCCACCGGGGTGAAATCGAACTTGAAATCGGAGGTCATCAGCACGATGCCGTGCCGCGTGCGAATCGCCATCGCGCACGTGTCGGGAATCGAGTGGGTGATCCGGACAGGCTCGACGGAGAGCGAGCCGGCCTGCAGGATATCGCCGGGCTTGTACGTCCGAAGGTCGAGCGACTTGAAGTCGCACTTCTCTTCGAGTTTTTGCCGAATCAGCGCATGGGTGAACTCGGTGGCGTAGATCGGACAGTTCACATCGGCGAGCAGGTAGGGCAAACCGCCGACATGGTCCTCATGGGCGTGGGTCAAGAAGACGCCGCGCAGTTTGTCCTTGTGCTCGATCAGGTACTCGAAATCGGGGACGACGATGTCGATGCCCAGCATCTCCTCGTTCGGAAAGGTGAGGCCGCAGTCGATGACGACGATATCGTCGTCCTGACGGATCGCCATGCAGTTCTTGCCGATTTCGCCGACGCCGCCCAAAGGGATGACTTGAAGTTCGCTCACGTCGGGACAGCGTACCAGCCGGGAGGAGGCGCGCCCTTTTGCGCCCCGCCACGTCTGTATCAGGGAGGAGGTGTGCCCTTGTCCGAAGTACCGCCCGATTCGCCGCAAGAACCGACTGGCCCAAACCCGGAGGAGTTCTCCCCTTACCCCCGGTCGGGGACGACCGGAGGTTCCGGTTCCCCCCTCCGTCCGCCCGGCGTCTACTTCGACGCCATCGGGGACGCCATCCAGATCGTCAAGCAGGACGTCGGCACCTGGGTCGTCGCGGCGCTTCTGCTTCTCGCCGTCAGCTATGCGATCTCGATTCCCATGAGCTTCATCGCCAATGTGGTCGCGTACGGTGCCCTGTTCCCCACGCCGGCTCAGCAGATGGAGCGCGGACTGTTTGCCCTCGTGATCAGCTTCCCGTTCAGTCTCGTATCCGGCGCGGTGAGCGCGGTCTTGTCCGCGGGAATGATCCAGATGGCCCTGCGCAAGATCGACGGCGGTCCGGTCGAGATCGGCGACCTGTTCAGCGGGTTCGGGCAGTTCCTACCGATGCTGATCGGCAACAGCCTGATGTCGATCCTGATCATGATCGGAGCCGTCTTCTGCATCGTTCCCGGGTTGTACGTCGCGGGTGCGCTGGCGTTCGTGCCGATCCTCATCGTGCGGCAGCGGTTGGGAGGCGTCGAGGCGATCAACGCGAGTTGGGAGGTGCTCCGCCCCTTCGCGTTCCCCATGGTCGGGCTCCTGATCGTGCTCGGTCTTCTTGTCGTGCTCGGCGTGATCGCGTGCCTCGTGGGCGTGCTCTTCGCCATCCCGGTCTATACGATGACCCTCGCCCTCCACTACCGGGCGTTCTTCCCCGAGCAGATGGCCGCCGAGGGTCACCGCATCGGCGCCGAACCGCCTCGAACCCAGTGGTAGGGTTTCACCGGGGTCGCCGCGGGTGGAACGCCCAACGGATCTCCTGCCGGGCTGCGCGAAGCAGCCCCAGGCCCACGGCGACCAACGGCGGGCGAGCGGTGAACGCCTCGGTGATCGCGTACAGCGTGCGCGGGCTGAACACGGGCTCGTTCGCGATCGCGTAGAGCGGTTCCCACGCGTGGGGCCGGAACTTCGACTTGAAAGCGTCGAGACCGTCGAAGTTGTAGAACCTGCGCCCATGCGCGCGAACCCACGGCAGTAGGATCCGCAACCACCAAGGGTGCGTGACACGCGCTTGGAGCCCGTGGTCGGCAAGCGGCACCAGCCCCATGGTCACATAGTCGGCACCGGAGAACGCCACCGCTTCGATCGCCGTGTCCAGCATCAGTTCGATCGTCCCGTTCGGCGCGTCGAAACCTCGCACGAACTGCTCGGTCAACCACCCGTTGCGTGCGGGAACCGGCGCCATCGACACGAAGCCGACGGCTTCTCCATCCTTCTCAGCGACGAAGATGCGCCGGTCGCCGACCTCGTGGAGGGTCTCCGGCTCGACGAGGAAGTGGAGCGGAGGGAGCCCCCGCGTTTCCAGCCACTCGGCAAGGCATCGCAACAGCTCGGGGTGGTCCGTGGCCTTCTCGGAGCTCCACTCGCGGACCACGACGTTCTTGTTCGAAGCCCGTTTGAACTGAGCGCGAAGCGAGGGGTACGCGTGAACCGTCTCGTGCCACCGTGCCGGATCCCAAGAAGGTTGGGCGCCAAGCAGCACGATGCTCGAACCCGGATGGAGTCCCACAGCCTCCCGGAGGCGATCGGCGGCCCCGAAGTAGCACACCCGTTCGCCAGCCTCGCTCGACGCTTCCTCCCACTCGGCGACGATCCCGGGGAGCCGCTCCCGAGGCCCGATCGGGGCGCCGGCGACGACCCTCACGTGCTTGTGGCGAACAAATCCCACAAGGCCGTCGCCCGCTTCGGAAAACCAGTGTTCGATCCCCTTGTTCAGCACTTGGTACGCCGTGGCGTTCCAGCCGTAGCGCATCACCAACCTTCGTGCCGTTTCGTCCATGGGGGGAGAAGTGCTGAGTCTGAAGTCGCTTCCTTCGAAGCGGTCATTGCAAGCGATCTCGCCGGGTGCTAATCTGGGTTATGGTATATCACGGCACCATTCCTTTCGGCGCGCCATCGCAGCTTCGCCTGCAGATGGGCGTCAACCCGGACGGCCACATGGTCTTGACGGTGCTGACGCCTTTCGACCAACCGATGGGGCACCTCCACCATCTCCAGGTTTCGCCCCAGGAACTCCGCGCCATCTGCGACGGCAAGGCGGACCGGGTGATCGCCCAGGGAGAAGCGGGCGCATCCATCGAGTTCACCTCGGGCACCGACGATGCCCACGAGATGATCAACATCCACTACGTCGATCCCGAAAAGTGGACCGACTCGAGGTCGACGGTCACCATCGAGGACCTCTCCGCGCTCATCGGCGAGGCGGGTCACGTCGCCGTCCCCGATGCCGGCGCGGCCGAAGGCCCATCCGCCGCCCCCATCACGGGAGTCGACGACATCTGCCCCGTCCTGGCGGTGCGAGACGTCGAGGACGCGCTTGCCTTCTACACCGAGAAGCTCGGCTTCGGCGAGCCCTGGAAATATGGGGAGCCCGTCGTCTACGGCGGGGTCAAGGCCGGCAAGCACCAGGTGCACTTCAGCCGCGCCGAGTCCGTGACGCCGGCCGCAGGGTTCGCGATCTACGTGACCGTCGAGAACGTGGATGCGATCTACGCGCGGTGCACGGCCCACTCAGTACCCATCGTCGAGGACCTGGGGCTGCGCCCTTACAAGATGCGCGATTTCAGCCTCCGCGACCCCAACGGACACATCGTGGCCTTCGGTCAAGAGATGAGCTGATCTATTTCGCGGCCCAGAGGAAACCGCGCCGCATGAGTTCGCGCGGCGTGCCGGACTCGAGGACGTGGCGGTTGTGGCCTAGCGCGCAGTAGAAGACGCGGCCTGCGCCGTACGTCTTTGTCCACACCTGGGGCATTTGGCACGGGTTCCCGCTGTGCGGCCCCGGTGCGCTCGGGTTGGGGAATTCGGTCGTGGCGAGCACCGAGTTGCCTGGGTCGGTGTGCAGGTAGTACTGCTCGCTCACCACCTCAAAATCGTCGAGGTCCTGCGTGATGGGGTGCGGATTCGCGCGGTTGATGCGCACGGTGTAGCGCACGCCGTCGTTTCCCGGATGCGCGACCCACTGGCCGCCGGTCATGAACTGCCACTCGGAGTCCTCTCGAAAGGCGTCGCACATGCCCCCGTGGCACCCGGCCAAACCCACGCCGTGTTCGGAGACGGCCTTCAGCACCGGATCGCGCTGGTCGGGGCGGATCGTGCCCATCGTGACGACCGGCACGATCAGGTCCAACGCGGCAAGCTTCTCCGCATCGCAGAACGCGTCGAGGGAGCTGGAGACTTCGACGCGAAAACCCTCCTCGCTCAACATGTCGCGAAAGAGATCGGCGACCAGATCGGGCTCGTGGCCGTCCCAGCCTCCCCAAACGATGAGTGCAGAGGGTGTGTGCATCGGCCCATCGTACCTTTGGAGCTTTGTGGACTGCGCCATAATCGGGCTCGATGCACCGCATTTTCGACCGTGCGTTCTCCGATGCCGCCCAGGCCCTTGCGTCGTTTCGCGCGGATCCGGAGATTCAGTCGAGCCTTCTCGAAATCGCCGAGGCGCTGACGGAGGTCCTCCGAAAAAGGGGGCGCGTCCTCGTGTGCGGCAACGGAGGGAGCCTTGCGGATGCGATGCACTTTGCCGAAGAGTGGAGCGGCCGCTTCCGAGGCGACCGCCCCGCCTACCCCGTCCTCGCGCTCTCCGATCCCACGCACCTCACGTGCGTGGCCAACGACTTCGGCTTCGAGCACGTCTTCTCCCGTCAGGTCGAGGCGTTCGGCCACGAGGGCGACCTGCTCATCGTCCTCTCCACCTCGGGCCATTCGGCAAACATCGTCGAGGCAGCGGAGGCAGGGCGAAGGAGGGGCATGCGCGTGGTGGGCTTCCTCGGCAAGGGTGGCGGCCGCGTGCGCGGGTTGTGCGACTGGTGCATCGTCGCTCCGGGGGAGACGTCGGACCGGATCCAGGAGCTGCACATGTTGGCGCTGCACGTGCTGATCGAAGTGGTGGAAGAGGCCCTGGGGCACGGGGCGTGAACGGCCCCCGCGGTCGCGCGCTCCCGATCGCCCTGGCGGTGCTGCCGCTGCTCGGGTTCTGGCTCTACGGCCTCTTCGACCTCGACGAGGGTTTCTATGCGGCCGTGGTGTCGGCGATGCTCCGCACCGGCGACTGGATCACCCCCCACTACCGAGGGCATCCCTGGTTTGAGAAACCGATCCTCCTCTATTGGGCCGCCGCGCCCTTCGCGAAGGTTTTCGGAGCCGCCTGGGCGTTGCGCGTCCCAAGCGTGCTCGCCAACATCGGAACCTACGCGATCTGCGCGGCTTCGATGCGCCGCAACGTCGGTGAGAGCGCGGCGCCCTGGACGTGGATGGTCCTTGGGACGTCGCTGCTGGTCGCCGCCCTCGGACGCATGATGATGACCGACGCGCTGCTGGTGTTCTTCTTGACCGGCGCGTTCCTCGCGCACTGGGAGTCGCGGGATGGGTCGTTGCGGTGGCGTCTGGCCGCCGCGGCCTCGCTTGGATTTGCGGTGCTGGCCAAGGGACCCGTCGCGCTGCTTCTGTTCGCCCCGGTCGCCGTGCTGGCGTGTTGGCGCGAACCCGATCTGCGTGCGGGTTTTGGGCGGGGGTGGGTCCTCGGCGGTGTCGTGTTTGCGGCCGTCGTCGCCACCTGGTATGCCCCCGCGTATCTCGCCAACCCCGACTCGTTTGTGCAGAAGTTCCTGATCGAGCAGAACATCCAGCGCTTTGCCGGAGGCGACGCCGCCCACGCCGTGCCGCTCTGGGTGGGGCTGCCCCTCTATCCCGCGGTCCTCCTGGTGGGGATGCTGCCGTGGTCGCTCTACGCCTTCCGCGCCTTCCCAAGCCCGGCCAAGGAACACCCCTACGAGGCGTACCTCGCGACCTGGTTTGGCGTCGTGCTCCTCTTCTTCACGATCGGGGGGAGCAAGCTTCCCCACTACATCTTCCCCGCGGCGATCCCGTTCGGCATGCTGATCGCGAGGCGATTGGGCCGAGGCGAGCCAGCGCGCACCCCGTGGGGCGCCGTCGCGACGTCGCTGGTCGTCGCGGCGCTGCTCAACGTGGGATTCGTGCTGTACTATGCGTCGGGCCAGGCCGAGGTCCATCGCCTCGCCGTGGAGGCTCGCGCCCTGGGCCGCCCCGTCATCTCCTACCAGATGGGTCGGCGCGAAAAGGGCCTGGGCACCGGACAGGCCAAGATTCAGGAGACGTCCCTGCCTTCCCTCGAGTACTACGTGAACCGGGTGGTGCTGGAGGCCGAAACGCTCGACGAACTGGAGGCGAAGGGTCCCGGCATCGTGATCACGAGGGTCGGACGCCTGCGTGATCGGGACTTCGAGACGCTGCGGGAGCAAGGGTGGACCCTCACCCCGCTCGAGAAAGCACCGCCCAAGAACTACCGGATGTTCCAGCTCTCCCGCATGCCCTAACCCAGGAGGGAGGTGCCCACGGCCCAATCCACCCCCAGGTGGGCGGCGACGGTCGCGCCCACGGCCGTCATTCCGTCCACGTCCCCGTACGGGCCCGGTGCGACACCTGCTCCGACGAGGCAACACGGCACGTACTCTCGGGAGTGGTCGGTGGAGGCGGTCGTCGGGTCGTTGCCGTGGTCGGCGGTCAGCAGCAGCAGATCGTCGGGACGGAGCTTCCCCTCCAGTTCCGCCAACGTCGCGTCGAACCGTTCGAGACACTTGGCGAAGCCCGCGGGATCGTTGCGGTGGCCGTACAGCATGTCGAAATCCTCGAAGTTGGCGAAGATCAGGCGCGCGTCGCTCTCCAGGGCGTTCCAAAGGGCCTTCTCGTGCTCGGCGTTCGATTGCGTGCGTTCGGTCGTGCGGAACCCGCGGCCCGCGAACAGCTCCGGCACCACGCCGATGCCGAGGACGTTCCCGACCGCGTCCACCAGGTTGGGAGGCGCCGTGAGCGGGAAGTCCTTGCGCCTCTCCGTGCGGCGGAAGCCCTCGGTTTTGGAGCCCACAAAGGGGCGGGCGATGACGCGTTGGACGTTGTCCGGCTCGGTGCAAAGCTCCCGCGCCTGCCGACACATCTCGTACAGGGTCTCGACCGGAACGACCTCTTCGTGGCACGCGATCTGAAACACGCTGTCCGCACTGGTGTACACGATGGGGAACCCCGTATCCATATGCAGTTCGCCCAGACGCTGGATGATCTCGGTGCCGCTCGCGGGGCAGTTGCCGAGGGTCTGCGTCCCGATCGCCTGTTCGAAGGCCTTGATCAGGGGGATGGGAAAGCCCTGCGGGTACGTGGGGAACGGGTGTTCGGTGACGATTCCCATCATCTCCCAGTGCCCGGTCACCGAGTCCTTTCCACCTTGCGAAAGCTCCCGCAGCCGGCCCCAGCGGCCGGTCCACCTCACACCGGTCGAGACGCCTCCCGCGTCGAAGAGCCCAGCGGCGGCCAGGTTGGGGGCGTCGATGCCGCCGGCCGCCTCCCACACGTGCTTCAGGGTCGAGGGCCCGTCGAGATCGCCGAACGCCTCGGCGTCCGGTGCGGCGCCGGCTCCGCATCCATCCAACACGATCACGATCGCCCGTCTCATTTCCCTTCCCATGCCTCGTAGAACCTCGCCCTCGCTTCGCGGGCGCGCCCTACCAGGTCGTCCCCGCCTCGGACGTTGAGATGGCCCATCTTCCGGCCCACCCGCGCCTCCGCCTTGCCGTACCAGTGCACGTGGACCCCTGGGAGACTTGCGACGGCTGAAAGGGCCCCGTGCAAGTCCGCGGCGTGCTCCTGCCCGAGCAGATTGGCCATGCAGACAGGCTCCCCGTCGACGGTTCCCGGCGCCCAACCCATGGCGAGGCGCACATGCTGTTCGAACTGGCTCGTCGCGCCCCAATCCAACGTGTAATGCCCGGTGTTGTGGGGTCGCGGGGCGAGTTCGTTCACCAGGAACTCCCCTTCCCCCACCTCGAACAACTCCACGCCGAACAGCCCTTGTTCGGCGACGGCCTCGACCGCCCGCATCGCGATGGTCGAGGCGTCGGTGCCGCTGGGAAAGACCAGGTCGCACACGTGGTTCGTCTGGACCGTTTCCATCGTGGGATAGCACCCCTTCCCATGCGGACCCAGGAACACCATCGCCGCCAGCTCGCGTCGAAAGTCGACGAAACCCTCGGCCAGCCACCCGCCGGCCTCCCAAAGCGGCCGATGGGCGTCGAACTCCGACTCCGAGCGCGCATACCGCGTGCCCTTGCCGTCGTAGCCGCCGAACCGCGCCTTGAGCACCATGGGGAATCCGATCTCCTCGATCGCCCGGGCGCCGCCGTCGTCGAGGGCGACGGCGTGGGGACAGGGGACGCCCGCCCGCGCCAGCGCCTGCCGCTGGCGCAGCTTGTCCTGAATCGTCGCCAGCGCTTCGAGAGGGGGGACGAGGCGGTCGAGGGCCACCCCCGCGCGGGCGCACCCCTCCCGAACGGCCTCCGCCGGGATGAACTCGTTCTCCAAAGAGACCCGCTCCGCGCCACGGAAGATCTCCGCGATGGCATCGGGGTCGTCCAAGGCCCCCACCCGGTTGGGGGCGATCTGCGATGCCGGGGAGTTCGCCGCGGGGTCGAGGGAGAGGCACTTCAATCCCATCCGCTGCGCCGCTTGGATCGACATACGGGCGAGCTGGCCGCCGCCCAGCAGACCGAGATCCGCCTTCAAGTCCGTCTTGTTGAGGGCCACGGGGCGCATCACAGACCGACGATGTTGTAGCCGGCGTCCACGAACACGATCTGCCCGGTCACACCCCTCGTGAGATCGCTGAGGAGGGCGATCGTGGTGCCTGCCACCTCCGACTGGGCCGCGTCGCGCTTGAGCGGCGCCCGACCCCGGACGTACTCGATCATCTCCGTCAGCCCCTTCACCCCCCGTGCCGCCACCGTGTTGATCGGGCCGGGAGAAACGGTGTTGACGCGGATGCCGCGGCCACCCAGATCGACGGCGAGGTACCGGACGCTGGCTTCGAGCGCGGCCTTCGCGATTCCCATCACGTTGTAGTTTCCCACCGCCCGAGTGGAACCCAGATAGCTCATCGTCACGATGCTGGCGTCGTCTGCGAGCACCTTCTCCAGCTTGTTGCAAAGCCGCACCAGGGAGTACGCGGACACGTCGAGCGCGATGCCGAAGCCCTCGCGCGACGTGTCGATGAACCGCCCCGCCAACTCCTCCCGCGGTGCGAACGCGGCGGAGTGCACGACAAAGTCCAACGTGCCGAAGGTCGAGGCCGACGTTTCCGCCAGCGCATCGAGTTGATCCTCGTCGCCAAAATCCACCATGACGGGCACGAAACGCTCGTCCCCGTCCACCAACTGGAGGACGCTCTCCATCATCCTCTCGTTTTGGGCGCCGACCCCGACGCGGGCCCCGTGGTCCGCCGCCAACTGCGCCACCGCCCATCCGATGCTGTTCTTGTTGGTGATGTTCAGGACCAACCCCTTCTTGCCTTCGAGCAACATGCACCGATTATGGCGGGGCGCCGACCGAATTGGCCCGAAGCGTCACGCCGGGCCAATGCCGAGGGTCGTTCGCAAGACCCGCAGCGTCTCGTCGAGCCGGACCTCCGGGCACTCCATCATAGGGGCGCGCACACGCGCGTCCGGCAACACCCCAAGGGCGCGCAGCACGGCCTTGTTCAGCGCGGGCTGCGGTCCCGCTCGGAGCGCTTCGATCGCGGCGAGGGCGAGCGCAAACTTCGTTTCTGCGGATTCGCGCTGCGAGGACCACTCCTCGCAAACGGCGGCCAGCCACTGGGGAATCACGTTCGCGGCCCCGCTGATCGTTCCCGTCCATCCGAGTCCGAGGGCGTCGAGCAACAGGGTCTCGTTGCCGACGAAGAGCGCGTGGTGGGGCTGCACCGCCTGGCGATACGCGGAGAGGTTGGCCGGATCCCCGCTGCTGTCCTTGGCCCCCGAGAACCGGTCGTGCCCGGCAAGCCTCGCCAGAAGGTCGGGGCTCAGGACGATCCCCGTCTTTTGGGGGAAGTTGTAGAGGAGGATGGGAAGCGGGGACGCGTCGAGCACTTCGGTGAACCAGCGCTCGATTCCCGCCTCGGTCGCGTCGCGAAAGTAGAACGGGGCCATCAGCAGCACCGCGGCCGCACCGACTCGGTGCGCCTGCTTGCACGACCAGATCGCCTCGTCGAGCGAGGGGGTCGCGACGCCGAGGATCAAGTCGAGGCTCCCCCGGACCCCCATCGCGGCGATAAGCAGATCGCGCTTTTCGACCGCGCTCAGCGAGGGGCCTTCGCCGTTGGTCCCCGCCAGCACCGCGCCCCGGCAACCGGAGGCTTCGAACCACGCGAGCACGCGCGCCAACGCGGCGAGATCCACCCGTCCGCGGACGTCGAACGGAGTGACCGATGCGGGATAGACGCCCGATGCCAACATGGGCGGAGTCTACTTCGGCGATCGCACGGGCCCTGTGCCACAATGCCCCCGTGGAGGGATGGGGCCTCAAAGCGCTCGGCAGTTGCCTGCTTGTCCTCGGGGCGGCCTTCTTTGTGGCGGCCGAATACTCGCTCCTCGGCGCGCGCAAGAGCCGCGTCGATTCGCTGGCCCGAAAGGGCAGCGGATCCGCCAAGGTCCTCTCAGACGCCCTGACGGACCTCGCTCCGTACATTGCCTCGATCCAGATCGCGATCACGATGCTCGGAATCGCCGTGGGGTCGATGACCGAGCCGTTCGTGACCGACCTGTTGACCAACTGGCTCGGAGCTGTGGATCGGCGGATCAGTTTCACGCTCTCGTTCATCGCCGTCACCTACGTGCTCGTGGTCCTGGGCGAACTCGTTCCCAAGTACCTCGCGCTGCGCGTTCCCGAGCGGCTCGCGCTGTTCGTGATCCGTCCGCTGCACCTGTTCACCAAGCTGGCGATGCCCCTGGTCTGGCTTGTCCAAAGCTCCGGCTCCGGGGTTCTCAAACTGATGCGCATCGATCCGAAGGAGGAGGGGAGCGACGCCCTGCCCAAGGACGAGCTGCTCCTGCTCATCCGGGCGGGAGGCGCCCAAGGCGTTCTCGAGAAGGTGCACGCGGATCTCATTTCGCGCGCGCTGAAACTCGATACCCTGTGCGCGGGCGATCTGATGATCCACCGGCTCGACATCGAGTGGATCGACGTCGCGACGCCCCCGAGTGAACTGCTGGAGGCCATGAGCCACATTCGCCACACGCGCGTTCCCGTGTGCCGTGGCGATATCGACGAGGTGGTTGGAATTCTCTACCTTCACGACGTGGTTCGAGCCGCCTTTCGGGAGGATGTGACGCTTCAGGACCTCGTCCGAGAGGCCGTCGTCATTCCCGAAAACCTCCCGATGGACCGCATGATCCAGACCATGCGGGAAGCGAAGATCCAGATGCTGCTCGTAGTCGACGAGTACGGCGGGACGAGTGGCCTCGTCACGTTGGAGGATCTCGTCGAGGAGGTGTTCGGCGAACTCGAGGACCGCTTGGAGAGCGAGCGGCCCCCGATCGAACGCCACCCGGGAGGACGCATCTCCGCGCGGGCCGGCGTCCGATTCGACGAACTGGTGGATTACCTCGGGCTCTCGTTCGACGAAGAGCCCACGACCGACACGTTGGCGACCTTGATGGTGGACTCTCTCGGCCACATGCCCAAACTCGGCGATTCGATCGAGACCCCGCTCGGCACGTTGCGCGTGGAGAACATGGCCCGCAGGCGCATCACTCGGGTGTCGATTCACCTTCTGCGGCAGTTCCAGGAGGCCGCGCCGGAGACTCGTTAGCCACCTCGTTAATCGCCGACATGTTGTGGTGCATCTGCAGCCTTGACGCGATCTCGACCGCGTGGTCCGCGACGTGTTCGAGCGCGTGGAACACTTCGATCGTCCGGACGAGCGACTCGGTCGCGTTGGGATTGGCCTTGATCATCTCGAAGACCCGGTTGCGGGCGCCCTTGTACTCGGAGTCGATGGCCTTGTCCGCGTCGATCACCTCGCGCGCCAACCCGGCATCGTACTCGGCGTAAAGCCTCAAAGACGAGGCGAACGACTGGTTCGCGTGAGTTCCCAACTCGGCGAGCGCCGACTTCAGCTCCCCTGGGAACTGCCCCGTGAGCTTGGTCGCCCGCCGGGCGAGCTTGACCGCGTCGTCTGCGACCTTCTCGATTTCGCCAAGGACCCCGATCGTCGAGACCAGCAGGCGCAGGTCGCTCGCGACCGGGGCCTCCCGAACCACGGTAAGCACGCAACGGTGCAAGGACTCCGACTCCAGTCGGTCCACCTCGTCGTCCATCGCGATGACCTTGGACGCCAGCTCGAGGTCTCCCGCGAGGGCCGAGTCCACGGCGAGGCGCACCATCTCCGTGGCGAGGTTGCCCATCCGAACGACGTTCGATCGGATGAGTTGGAGTTGGTCGTCGTACTGCTGGCGGTAGCTCATCGGTTCAGTGACAGTATGGCGGTTTGGACGTCGCTCTCCAAATCGGACGCCTTCGAGCGGGCCGCGGAGGTATGGTGCGCGATATGCGCGCGACTTTGGCAGTCCTCGCAGTCGCGTGGGCTGCAACCGGTACGGCGGATCGTCTGATCCTGATCCCCACGGGGAGCAAGCTCCCCTTCCGGACGTTTCGGACCGAGCACCTGTTCGACACCGAGATGCGAACCTCGCAGGGCCAGTACTACGGACTTGGCATCGGCAAGTCCTTCGACGCCGCCGTCGTCACGGGCGACGAGGGCCATGAAGCGACCTTCGACTTCTCGTTCTCCTACCTCGACCCGGTGGTGAACTACGCCCCGGGCCTCACCCTGGGCATGGTCGATGCCCTCGACCGTTCCGAGGAGGGGCGCCGGCTGTTTGTCGCGATCACCTACCGTTCGGGATTGGACGGGGCGTTCAACTCGAGCACGCCTGCCGAAACGACCCTGGGGGCCTTTTTTGGATCGCGCAACGCCTTCTTCGTGGGCGCCTCGCTCCCCTTCTCCCGGTCGCTGCGGCTTCTGATCGAGCACGATTCGGAGAGGCCCGCCGCTGGGCTCGAATTCAAGCCGGCGCCGAGTCTGGCGGTTCGTTGGGTGACGTCGCCCCACTCGATGTCGCTGGGTGTGTCCCTGTCGGGTCGGATGTAAGCGCGAGCCCCGCTCGCCTCGCAGCCGCCTCGACCGACGCGCGGAGCGCATCCGCGAACAGGTCGCGCGCGCGCTTGCGATCCGCCTCCTCGAACGTGCGGTACTCCAGCGGGGGACCGAACACGATCGTGGTTCGGGCGAAGCGGGGACGCCCTCCACCCCGTGGAAGTTTCCTCTCGGTGCCCGCAATGCCCGCGGGAACGACGACCGCTCCGCTTCGCTTGGCGAGCATGCCCACTCCGCGGTTGAACGGCCCCAGCGTGCGGCCGTCGCCCCGGGTGCCTTCTGGGAACACGAGCACGAGTTCGCCTGCCTCGAGCCGCTCCAGCGTCTTGCGGATCGCCTCGGTGTCGCCTTCGCCGCGCCGCACCGGAAACGCGTTCAGGCTGCTGATGAGCCGCCCGAACAGCGGGTTCCGGAACAGCTCCTCCTTGGCCATGAACGCCACCTTCCTCGGAACCGAGCAGGCGACGATCGGCGGATCGAGGTGGCTGAGGTGGTTGGGCGCGACGATGACGGGGCCGGTTCGGGGAATGTGCTCCAGGCCCTCGACCCGCAAGCCCCCCGTCCATTGGAACCCGAACACGCGGACGAAGTTGCGCACAAACCAGTACCACGGGTCGGGACTCGCCATCGAACGGAGGATACTCCGCCCGGAACCCGGCGCGGGGCGGCAGGTAACCTTGGCCCTTCAGGTGAGCGACGGATTGCGAAGCCCTTATATTGCCTTCGAGGCGGTGGAGGTCGAGTACAGCGAGTTTGTGCACGGCCTGCGCGGTGTGACGCTTCACGTCGAGCGCGGGGAGTTCGTCTTCTTCGTCGGACCGACGGGCGCCGGCAAGAGCACGTTGCTCAAGCTCCTGACCCACGAAGTGCGGGCCTCTCGGGGCCGCGTGCTGTTCCACGGGCGAGACATCACGCGCCTGCGCGAACGGGACGTCCCGCAACTCCGCCGCGAGATGGGCATCGTCCCCCAGGATTTCGCGCTGCTGCCCCGAAAGCGCGTGTGGGAGAACGTGGCCTACGCCATGCGCGCCGTGGGCGCCACGCGCCGCGAGGTGCGGCGCCGCGTCCCGGAGATTCTGGAACGGGTGAACATCGGACACCGCGCCGACGCGTTCCCCAACGAGCTGAGCGGCGGCGAACAGCAACGCGTGGCCATCGGCCGCGCGCTGATCAACAACCCCTCGCTCCTGATCGCCGACGAGCCCACCGGCAACCTGGATCCGGCGCACAGTTGGGAGATCATGGAGCTGCTCAAGCAGCTGAACATCCGCGGAACGACGGTGCTGGTCGCCAGCCACGACATGATGGTGGTCGAGCGGATGGGCAAGCGGATCGTGACCCTGGAAGGGGGCCGCATCCAACACGACACCGCATTCGAACCCGCTCCCGAGGACCCGACTCCCGATTCCCGACTCCCGTCTCCCGCTCCGGAGGACCCGACTCCCGATTCCCGAGTCCCGATTCCCGCTCCCGAGGAGTCCGACCTTGCTTGACCGCATCGAGTTTCTGGTCGGCGAGGCGTTCGTGGCCTTGAAACGCAACGGCCGGATGACCTTCGCCGCGATCAGCACGTGCGCGGTGGCGCTCTTCCTCCTCGGCGGGCTCGGGTACACGTACCTCAAGGTCAGCGAGTTCGCCGAGGCCATGGGAAACCGTTTCGAGATGCGCGTCTACCTGAAGGACGGCACCGACTTCAAACAGATCACCGAAACCGCGGCGACGATGCGCGCGATTCCCAACGTCAAATCAGTGAACTGGATCCCGCGCGACAAGGCGTGGGAGCTGATGAAGCAGAAGATGCCGGAGTACACGGAGGGTCTGGACAACCCCCTTCCGGACGCGTTCAAAGTCACCGTCAAGGACCTCAACCGGGGCGCCGAGGTCGCCGACGCGATCCGCGCGCTGGACACCGTGGCGGAGAAGGACGGCGTGGTCTACCTCGACGACGAGCAGCGCATGGTGGGCCAGTTCCTCCAGCTCGTGCGATGGGCGGGAATCGGACTCGGAGGGCTGCTGTTCATCACGGCGGGCGTGCTGATCTACAACACGATCCGGCTCACGATCATGTCACGCCGGCTTGAAATCCGTATCATGCGTCTTGTGGGAGCCACGCACTCGACCATCCAGATTCCGCTGATCCTGGAAGGCGCCGTCCAAGGCATGCTCGGAGGATGCCTCGCCAGCTTCATGCTGCTCGGGTGCCATGCCGGGCTCAACCGATCGCTGCAAACGATGTCCGCCCTGGGCAAGCTGCCCCCCTTCCCAACGACGTTCGCCCTGGTGCTGCTCGGCACGGCCGGCGCCGCGTACGGGCTGTTCTGCTCGTCTCTGGCTTTGAGGGAGCCGATCAAGTTCTCATGAGAATCCGTGTCGTGGTGGCGGCGGCCCTGGTCTTGGTCCTCGGACCTGGATTCGGGCAGCAAGCCAAAGTCAACAACCTGAAGAGCGATCTCAAATCGGTGCGGGGGAAGCGCGAGTCGATCAAACGCCAACTCGACTCCACGCGCGCGCAGGTTCGCTCCGTGCGCGTGGACCTTCGCGAGATCGACCAGCAGCTTGGCACTCTCGAAAACAAGCTCAACGACACCACGGCGCGTCTGAGCGACAGCCGCTCCGAACAGACCCGCCTCGCACGCGAACTCGAAGAGGCGTCCGCCCAACTGGAAGTCCAGCGCGAGCAGCTCCGCCACCGACTGCGCACCATCTACATGCGCGGCGACGCGTCCTTCATCAGCGCGCTCGCGGGGGTCGATTCGGTGGGGGAGCTTGCCTCGCGCAAATACCTTCTCGAGCGGATCGCGTCGAAGGACCGCTCCCTCTTCAACGGGATCGTCGAACTTCGCCAGGGGATCTCCAAGCGCAAAGCCCGCGCGGACGAGTTGGTGGTCCGCATCGACAAGCTCGCTCGCGAACAGCAAGCCCAACAGGCGTTCGTCCAGCAGGTCCGGGACGAGAAAAACGCCAATCTGCGCGACCTGCGCGGCAAGCAATCGGATCTCGAGAAGCTCATCGCCCAGCTCGACGCCGAGGAGCGCTCGATCGCCGCCCAAATCGCGGCGTACCAATCCAGTTCGGGATCCGCGAACCTGCCCAAGTACGCCGGGCGGATGATCAAGCCGGTCAACGCCCCCATCACCTCGAAGTTCGGGATGCGCTTCCACCCGATCCTCAAGGTGAACCGCCTTCACGCAGGCATCGACTTTGGAACCAAGAGCGGGACCCCCATCCGGGCGGCGGCACCGGGCGTGGTGATCGCCGCCCAGTACAACCGGAGTTACGGCAACATGGTCGTCATCGACCACGGAGGCGGGATCTCAACCCTTTACGGCCACTGCTCCTCGATCGGGGTGCTGGCGGGCCAGAAGGTCCAGCAAGGCCAAGTCATCGCGGCAGTTGGATCCACCGGCCTTTCCACCGCGCCGCACCTCCACTTCGAGGTGCGCGTCGGCGGCAAGCCCGTGAATCCGCTCTCGTACCTCTAGATCACGCCTTCCGCGCGCAACGAGGGGTAGTGGCACTGCTTGAACTTCTTGCCGCTCCCGCACGGGCACGGGTCGTTCCGGCCGATCTTCCGCCAATCCACGTCGCCCAGATAGCCCGATCCGTTCGGTTGGACCACGGGCGAGACCGCTGAATTGTCCGGGCCGGTGTTCGCCGCGGCCTCGTCCTCGATGCGCCGCATCTGCGGTTCCGGCCGCTGCTCGCGTTGGATCGTCGCCTGGTAGATCATCCGCACTGCCTGATCGCGAATCGACTTCAGGGTGCTCTGGAAGAGGTCGTAGGTCTCCCGCTTGTACGCGATGAGGGGATCGATCTGGCCGTAACCCCGAAGGCCGATGCCCTCGCGGATGTACTCGACGGTCTGGAGGTGCTCCATCCAGTTGTCGTTCACAGCGCGCAGCATCACGTTCTGTTCGATCGCCTTGCTGAGCTCGCCGAACTCCTCGACCTTCTTCTCGAACGCTTCGAGCGCCTTCTCCGTGCAGAACCGCACCAGGTCTGGGCCGGGCTCGTTCTCCTGCAGTTCCGCGGGAGTGGCGTAGTCGAGCATGGGGAACACTTCGTTGAGGTCGGAGAAAAGCTTGTCGTAATCGAACTGGCTCTGCATGTCCTCGTCGTACACCCAGGCTTTGTCCACGATCTCCGCGATGGTGAGCCCGATTTGCTGGCGCAGGTCGTCGCCCACGTCCTTGCCCAACAGGATCTCGCGCCGCATCGCATAGATGTGTTCGCGCTGGGCGTTGAGCACGTCGTCGTACTCGAGCACGTGTTTGCGGGCCTCGAAGAAGTGGTTCTCGATCCGCTCCTGCGTCTTGGCGATCATGCCGCTGAGGAACTTCGCGTTCACCTCTTCCATGGGGGGCCACGCCTTGAGCAGCGGGTTCTGGAGCATGTTCGCGTTGAAGATGCGCCACAGCTGGTCCTCGAGCGCCACGTAGAACCGACTCTCGCCCGGGTCTCCCTGACGTCCCGCGCGGCCGCGCAACTGGTTGTCGATGCGCCGGCTCTCGTGGCGTTCCGTGCCCAGGATGTAGAGGCCGCCCAAGGCGCGCACCTCCTCGGCCAACCGGCTGCGCTCCTGGTCGTCCAGGGGAAGCGGGGGCGTGGCCCGTTGCTGGCCGCCGCGCCGGTAAGCCGTGCCGGTCTCCGCGTCTTCGAACTCGCGGTCGCCCGCGGCCGAACGCGAGCGCTCGACCAGCTCGTCGGACACGCGTCCACCCAAAAGGATGTCCACGCCGCGGCCCGCCATGTTCGTCGCGATGGTCATGGCGCCTTTGCGTCCGGCCTCTGCGATGATCAAGGCTTCCCTCTCGTGGAACTTCGCGTTCAACACGTTGTGCGGCACGCCGTGCTTGAGCGCCTCCTCAAGGTACTCGCGGTTTTCTTGCGCGAGCGAGAACTGGGCGAGAACCCACTCCATGATCGCGTCGGAGTGCGCGTCCGAGGGCAGCCCGCACTTGGCCATCATCTCGGCGAGTTGGGGCCGCTTGAGCTCCTGCAGGTCGGTGTTCATCACGTCCGTCGCGTCGGAGCGGTGCTCCTTCGGCACGTCTTTGTCCACCTCGAGCGCATGACGCAGCCGCTGCACGAGCACGAGCTTCTGCAGCATCTCCGCTTCCAGGCGCTTCGACGTCACCTCGGTCATTTCGATCGAGCGGGTGCCGACGAGGACCGGCTGCTGCTTCGTGTAGAGGCGCAAGAGCTCCCAGGCGATCCCGCGGAACTTCGCCTCCTGCGTCTTGTAGACGATGTCGGGCTGGTCTTGGCGCACCATGGGGCGGTTCGTCGGGACGCACACGACGTCAAGGCCGTAGATCTTGCGGAACTCGTCCTCTTCGGTCTTGGCCGTCCCCGTCATGCCCGACAGCTTGTCGTACAGGCGGAACAGGTTCTGGAACGTGATGACCGCGACGGTCTGGCTTTCGCGCTGGACCGTGACGCCCTCTTTGGCCTCGAGGGCCTGGTGCAGACCATCCGAGTACCGACGGCCGAACATCATGCGTCCCGTATTCTCGTCGACGATCACCACCTCGCCCTGCCGCACGACGTAATCCACATCGCGCTCGAAGAGTCCGTACGCCTTCACGCTCGCGTTCACGTGGTGGAACAGCTTGGGATCGCTGGCCAGATTGCCGATCTCCATGGTCTGCTCGACGAAGTCCATGCCCTCTTCGGTCATCGAGCAGCTATGGTTCTTCTTGTCCGCCACGTAGTGGACTTCGGGCTCCATGAGCCGGACCGTCTTGTCCACCTCCTTGTAGACCGACACGTCCTCCATCGAGGGGCCGCTGATGATGTGCGGCGTGCGCGCTTCATCGATGAGGATCGAGTCCACCTCGTCGATGATCGCGTAGTTCAGCTCGCGCATGGAGAGCTGGCTGACGTCGAACGCCATGTTGTCGCGCAGGTAGTCGAATCCGAACTCGTGGTTCGTCCCGTACGTGATGTCGCAAAGGTAGGCCTCGCGCCGAGAACACGGCACCAGGTCCTGGTAGCGGGGATCCTCGTGGGGGGCTCCCGGCACATACCGGTAGCTGCCGCCCAACTCGTCGGAGTCCGCGGACTGCCCCTGGATGATCCCGACGCTCAGGCCGAGGAAGTCGTACACGGGGCCCATCCACACCGCGTCGCGGCGGGCCAGGTAGTCGTTCACCGTGACCAGATGGGCGCCTTTGCCCGTGAGGGCGTTGAGGACCATGGGCGCGACGGCCACGAGGGTTTTGCCTTCACCGGTCTTCATCTCAGCGATGCGGCCTTGGTGCAGCACGGCGCTGCCCACGATCTGCACGTCGAACTGGCGCATGTGGATCAGGCGCTTGCTGACTTCGCGGACGACCGCGAACACCTCGGGCATCATCGAGTCGAGAGAGGCGCCCTGCGCGATTCGCGCCCGGTACTCGGGGCCCTTGGCCCGAAGTTCGTCGTCGGTGAGCGCCGAGATCTCGGCCTCGAGCTCGTTGACCTGGTCGACGAGCGGCTGCAGCGCTTCAACGTCCTTCTTGCTTGTGTCGAATAGTTTTCTGAGGAATTGCATGGATTTTCGCTAGGAACGGTCGGGCACCCGGACGGGTGCGGCGGCGAGAGGGTTCTAGCGAATCCAGGGCCCGTCGCGAGAACGACGGCACTCGAGGGAGCCTGAGCGAAGCCTTGCAAGAGGAGGTGGAGCTTCGACCGGACCGCCCGTTGCCGCGGTTTCCGGCGCCTCGCCGCCAGCCGCGGCAGGTTCCACCGCGTCGAAGTGAAGGAGCGTGGCGAGCGCCCGGCCGAACTCGGCCGGCGGAATGCGCAACGCGAGCAGCGAAGCCAAAGCGCGCTGCGTCTGCTCCCGGTCCCCATCGGGTCCGGCCGAGCCAGCCTCCAGTTGGCGCTGCAGGGTTTCCAACGCCCCCCAGGCGCGCACGCAGTCCACGCGATCCAATTTGGACGGCGTGTTGACGAGCAGCAGCAACAGGGCTGGAAGAATCGGCAGCATGGGCTTCCCAACGATTATAGACGTTTGGCCGGGGGTCCTTGCGTCATTGGCGCACCGCGCATGAGGCGATTCCTGGAGTACAACAGGGGGGTGCGCTTGACACCAGTCCTCGCGTTGCTCCTTCCGGTCCTGGGATGGTCTCAGGGCGTCGTCCACCCGGCCCCCTTCCCCAGCCTATCCCGCGACGGCACCGTTCCGGGCCGCCGCCTGGACACCGCGCCGACGATCGACGGGATCGTCGATCTCGAGCGGGAGTGGGCAGGCGTACCCGGCGGCGAGGGGGCGTTCGACGATCAGACGGGCGAGCCTGCGCCCGAGGGCATGCGCTTCTGGCTGGCCTACGACGCCAAATACATCTACTTCGCGATCCAGTTGGACGACAGCCAACCCGACTCGATCCGAGCGGTGGAGTACCGGACCAACGCGAGCCTGGGAGGAGACGACCACATCGAGTTCCAAATCGATCCGTTCGGCAACTTCTCGGACCGCCATCGATTCCGGATCAACCCGCGCGGCGCCACGGACCTCTCGATCCCAGGCGGAACGGCGAACAAACGCGAATGGCAAGGCGAGTTCCAAGCCGCAGGCCGCATCACGGAGACGGGATGGGAGGCGGAAGCGCGCATCCCATGGGCCGTCCTGCGGCTCCCCGGTGCGGGCAAGCGGACGCTGAGGGTCAATGTTTCGCGCGAGCTGCAACGGCTCAATCGAGAGTTCGAGTGGCGCGACACGACTCGCGGCCAGTACCAAAACGCGGGCTACTGGACCGACGTCGAGATCCCCGATGTCGACCACGGGCGCCGCATCCTCGCCCTGCCCTACGGGTACGCAGGCCTCGACGAGCACGGCGGCACGCTGGACGGGGGGATCGATCTCAAGGGGAAGCTGACGGACCAGATCGAGGGCGTGATGACCCTCAACCCAGATTTTCGCAACGTGGAGAACCAGATCCTCTCGCTCGATTTCAGCTACTTCGAGCGCCTCGCGGGAGAGTCGCGCCCGTTCTTCCTCGAAGGACAGGGTTACTTCGGCGACAACGAGGGGCCTCGGATCTTCGCCAGCCAGCGGATCCGCCAGATCGACTTCGGCGCGAAAGCGTTCGGCAAGATGGGAGAGACCACCTCTCTGGGCGTGCTGGGAACGCGAGACGCCCACGGCGGGAACACCGTCGTGGGCAACGTGAGCCAGAAGCTGGGGGACCAGTCCAGCCTCTCCGGTGCGTTCGTGGCCGATCAGCGCGACGGGACGACAAGCCAGGCCGGGTCGTTCGGGATCTACACGCGCTCCGGGTTGTTCTCGCTCTACGGATCGCACACCATGACGTCCGACCCCGACCGTGGCAAGGGTTACCGGCACAATGCGGGCTTCTACTACGGGGACGCCCTCTGGGAGGCGGGAGTCAGCTACACCGAGGTGAGCCCCGACCTCTATCCGAGGGTGGGCTATGCGCCCGAAACCGACTACAAGGGCCCAAGCGTGTTCGTCCAGTACTCGCGCCCGTACGACTCCGGTCCGCTGGAAGAGGTCCAAGTCGGCAGCTCGTACCGAGATCAGACGACCATCGCCGGCGACCCCTACCGCAGGCAGATCTCGCTCTCGGTCGAACTGACCTTCCGGGCGGGTGTGGCGATCGATCTCGGCGCGTTCCATCAGACGTTCCGAGGCTACGACGATCACTCGTACTCGGTCGATGTGGGGTGGCCGAGGGGCAATCCGTACAACCACTGGGGCATCGAGCTCGGGTGGGGCCGGGTCGGCGGCGTCGATTACCAGAGCCTCGGGCCCTCCTTCAGCTACCGTGCCAACGACCGGCTTCAGATCCGGGGGTCCTACGAGTACTTCGAGCGGGACGGCGTCGAGACGCAGTCCGTTTTATCCGCCAACTACGATTTCGACGCCTACCGGGCCGTCGCCGCGCGTTTCGTGCAGCGGGACGCAGATGTAAGCTTCTACCTTGCGTTCCGCCAGAGCGGCAATGCCGGCAACGAGTACTACCTGATCATCGGAGACCCGAATTCGGACTCCTTCCGCCCGAGCGTGATCTTCAAGGCCGTGCTGCCGATCGAGTTCCGGTTCTGAGGCGTCACTCCGAAGGCGCGCTTCCGGGCTGGGCTTCGGTTGGAGCGCTGGGTTCGGGCGGATGGCCGAGGGTGTCGTAGAGCTTGATGCCTCGGTTGGCGATCACCGAACCCACGATGGCCATCACCAGCAGCAGCACGATACGAAGGAGCACGTTCGCCAGCGCTTCCCCCGCCTTGGGCAGATCCACCGCCTGTCCGTCCTTCATCCCCAGGGCGACGCTTTGCGGCACCGTGAACATGTGGTAGGCGAGTTGGAACGTCCAGAACAGCAGCCCGATGCCCACCAGGAACGTGAGGATCCCGACGACCCTCCCGGCAAACACGGGTCGCTTGGCGTTAGCCACTGGCGACGAGCACCTCGTCCCCGACCCGGATCGTGCCGCCGTCGCGAACGACCGCCAGCATGCCGCGACGATGGTCCAGTTTCTGCTTGAACGCCTCGGGCTCTTCGCCCAATCGGAGGGCCATCTTCGTGCAGGGGTCGCAATCCATGGTGATCTCGAAGGACGCTTCACCCACGCGGACCAGCGTGCCGAGCGGGAGTTGTTGCAGCCCCGGCAGTTCGACGGTGATCTGCTCCCTCAAGGTTCCCGGAGCGTAGCCGAACGCCTCCAACTGGTCGATCGCGACGAACAGGACCTGGCGTCTCGCGCGCCCGCGATGGACGTCGCCTTCAAACCCCTCGCCGGACACGGCGACCAACTCGTCGACGGGCTCGAGTGAGTCCGCGGACGACTTGAGATGCAGGGCCACAACGGTTCCGCGCGCCATGGGGCGAAGGATACCGCCTCAACCCCGCGAACGGCTCCAAGTTCCCCGCCCGCCGGACGGCCGCGAGCTCAAGTTCCGCACGCCCGCCAAGCGGGCGTGGCACCCGCCCTCACGTTGCGTTTACAGGGAGCGGCGGCCGAACAGCTTCGGGGGTGCGTGGGGTCCGTAGCCGAATCCCAGGCGGATCTTGCGAAGGCTGCGCAACGCCTTGGACGCGCGCACGCGCACCTCTCCGTCCAGTTTTCGCAACCAGTGCAACTGCTCGCGCACTCCCTTTGCGGCCGGTGCCGCCTCGTCGAAGTCTGGAGCCTCGGCCCACTTTCTCAACTCGGCCTGCGCCGAACGGAGCCTGCGGCTGACGGCAAGATAGCGCCTTGCCTTGCGCATGGCGCCACACGGCTCTTCGTCGATCGTGACGATCTCGCGAAGGGTCTCGGTTTCGGATAGCAGCGTCATGTCATGTGCCTCCTTGGCGGCCGTCCTTTCGGGAACGGCTTCTAAAAGCCGCGGCCCGACAACGATGTCGGAGCCGCGGTCCAAATGGAGAGCCTAAGGCCCTCGTCACTGTCGGTGCTAAGCCGGTGCGAACACCGTGCCTGCGCGCGCGAGAAGCAGCGCCTCGGCAACCTGCCGTACTTCTTCGTACAGCTTCTGGAAGCTCCGGAGCATGCGCTCGAAACGCACAGCGGTGTTACGGTCCACCGACCTGGCCGATAGGGCGCGGGCGTGTAAGCGAGTCTGAGCCTTGAGCTTGCGCCCAAGTCGAAGAATCAGCCGAGCCTTGCGCGTAGGCGCAATGTCCGAGACCTGAATCTCGGAGACTCGACGCCGAACTTCAAACTCTGTCAGCATCCACGACCTCCTCCAGATCCGAAGATCTGGTTCCTGCATGGGCCTACGAGGTTAGCTGTCGGGTTCGGGCCAGAAACCACCCGCTTTCGCGGCTGCGAAAGTACACCCCAATAATCGGGTCCCCCGTTTCCGCCGGCGATCACCGGAACGGAACTCGGCCTTGGTTTGCGACGCTCACCGAAATGGGCGTCTTCACTATTCTATACGGCACAAACGGCCAGAAATCGCCCCTGTTTTCAACATTCGCGTTCAAAAACCCGCGAGTTCGCTTGCGTGAATACGTATTCACCGGTTCAACCCGATCCGCGGCGGCACTGTACAATGTCTTCGGGTCCCATGCGCACGCGACTGTTCTGCACACTCCTGGCGCTCGCGGTCTGCGCGATCGTCGCCCCTCAAGGCGCGCCCTCGACGCCGGGTTCGGGCAAGTCGGACGTCGTGGTTTGGGGATTGGGCCTCGGACCAGACTCCAAGGGCCTCGAAGCGGTCATTCGCGCCTTCGAAGAGCGCAATCCCGACCTGAACGTGCGCATCCTCTCGATGGGCGCGGGACGCATGAACCCACAAAAGCTCATGACGAGCATCGTGGGCAACGTCGCGCCCGACGTGATCGTCCAAGATCGGTTCACCATCGGCGACTGGGCGAGCCGGGGCGCGTTTCGAGCCCTCGACGACCTCATCGCCCGCGACCGGGGACGGGATCCCCTCTGCCCCGTCCCCGAGCAGTACTACTCGGCCGTCTGGCGGGAAGCCTCGTTCGAAAACAAAGTGTACGCCGTCCCGGTCGCCGCGGACGACCGCGTGCTCTACTGGAACAAGAGCATCTTCCGCGAACGCGCCAAGGACCTGCGCGCCGCGGGGCTGGACCCCGAGCGCCCCCCTCGGACGTGGTCGGAGCTCCTCGCCTACTCGAAGGTCCTGACCGAGCGCAACCCGGACGGCTCGTACAAGCGCATCGGCTTCATTCCGAACTTCGGCAACTCGTGGCTCTACCTCTACGCGTTCCAAAACAACGCCGAGTTCCTGTCGCCCGACGGGCGCACGTGCACCCTCGACACCCCCGCCAGCGAGGAAGCCCTCCAGTTCATCGTCGATGGGTACGACCTCATCGGGGGCTACGAGGCCGCCAAGGGGTTCGAAACGGGCTTCGTCGGCAACGAGAACGACCCGTTCATCCTCGGCAAGATCGTGATGAAGATCGACGGGGACTGGATCCTCAACAACCTCTCGCGCTACGGCCCGAACCTCGACTTCGGCACCGCGCCCGCACCCGTCCCCGACGATCGGTACTTCAAACGCGGGCGTTTCAAGGACGAGAAGGACACGTTCATCACGTGGGTGGGCGGCTTCTCCCTCGCCATTCCCGAGGGCGCGCGCAACGTCGAGGGTGCGTGGCGATACATCAAGTTCGCGACGAGCGAAGAGGGGCGCATGATCGAGAACCGCGCCCAACGCGATTGGGAGCGGAGGCGCGGCCGCACGTTCATGCCGCGCATCCAGGGGAACATCGAGGCGAACGACCAGATGTGGAAGGAGTTCAAGCCGGTCCTTCCCGCCTTTGCCCAGGCGCTCCGGACGCACATCGACATGATGCCGTACAGCCGCATCCGCCCGGTCACGTTCGTCGGGCAGGTCCTTTGGGACGAGCACGTGCGCGCCATGGAGCTGGCGGCGTTGCACAAGATGACCCCCAAGCAGGCGCTGCGGGCCAGCCAGGCCGTCGTTCAACGAGAGCTGGACGCGGTCTACGACCGCGACAAGTACCCCGTCGTGGACCAGCGCATCCCCATCGCCATGGGCATCGCGGCCTGCCTGATCGCCGCCGCGTGGATGGCCGTGGCGTTCCGGCGCCAGCGGCTGGGCAAGCTCGCGCGCAGCGAGGCTCGCTGGGCCTACCTGCTGATCGCCCCGTGGTTCGTCGGCTTTCTCATCTTCCTTCTGGGACCGATGATCGCGTCCCTCTACTTCTCCTTCACCCAATACAACGTGCTGAGCGAGCCGCACTGGGTGGGCCTGCGGAACTACATCGACATCGGCACCACGGATAAGGGAAACACCCTCAAGGCGCTCGGAAACGCGCTGTACCTCGCCGGGTTCGGGGTCCCGCTCGGCATCGTCACCGGCCTTGCCGTGGCGTTGCTGCTGAACGCCGCCGTGCGCGGCATGCGCTTCTACCGCACGTTCTTCTACATGCCCGCGATCGTGCCGACGGTCGCCAGCGCCGTGCTCTGGATCTGGCTCCTCTACAGCGACCCCAATCGCGGGCTGATCAACGCGGGGTGGCAGGCGACGATCACGCACTGGTTCGGCACTCCGCCGCCCGGCTGGCTCAGCTCCGAGGCGTGGGCCAAGCCCTCGCTGATCCTTATGGGGGTGTGGGGTGCGGGAAGCGGGATGATCCTGTGGCTGGCGGGCTTGAAGGGCGTGCCGGGCACCCTCTACGAGGCCGCCGAAATCGACGGCGCCTCCCCGTGGAGACAGTTCTGGGCCGTCACCTTGCCCCAGCTCAGCCCGATCGTGTTCTTCAACGTCGTGATGGGGCTGATTGCGGCCATTCAGGAGTTCGACCGGGTGTACGTCATGAAAGCGCCCGACGGCCCCGTGGGCCCCGGCGACTCCCTGCTCGTGCCGGTGTACCACCTGTTCACGAACGGGTTCAGCTATTTCAAGATGGGTTACGCGAGCGCTCTTGCGTGGGCGATCTTCGCGTTGATCCTGCTGCTCACGCTCCTCCAGTTCAAGCTCGCCCCCCGTTGGGTGCACTACGAGGTGGACCGCTAGATGGGTCCGGTTCTCTATCTGGCGGGCACGCTGGGGGTCTGGATCGGGCTCGCGCTGGGTCTGAGGGCGGCCGCTTTGGCCGTGCGCGCGTGGCAGGCGCCCCCGGGATTGCCCCGCGCGCAAGCCTCCCGCGGAGCAGCGATCGCGCTCGGACTCGGCGCGTTGCTGACGGTCGTCGGCAGCGAGCTCACGCGCCCCGCGGAGCGGGCGGGGCTTTCGGTCCCGCTCGTGTGGCTGTTCATGCCCTTCTCCGCATGGGTGGCGCTCGCCGCCTTCGTTGCCGCAGCCTTTCGCCTGGGCCAGGCGATGCTGGAGCACCGGGTCGAGACTCGACGGCAGCGGTTTCTCGCCGGGAGCATCTGGGCCGTGGCGGCCTGCGCGTCCTTCCTCTGGTTCCGATCGGGTTCGGACCCGATCGACGTGCTTCGCGGTGCGATCGCGGTTTCACCCGCGACGTTGGGGCTCGTGGCGCTGTTGGCGGTGGCCGCGGTGGGCGCGATGGCCTGGTCCGGGCGTTCGGCCAAGCGCCGAGGGTGGGGAAAGACCGCGGTGGCGCACGTCGCGCTGATCGCGGGTTCGATCGTGTTCGGGTTGCCGTTCTTGTGGCTCACCATCACGAGCTTCAAAGAGGATCGCGACATGGCCTCGCCGACCGGGATCGTGTGGGTCCCCCGCGTCCAGCTCACGGTGCCCTACTACGACCGGGAGGACCCGCTGCTCGAGGGCGACTACGAGGGAACGACGGTCCAGGGCTCGGTGCTGGAAACCCTGCCCGACGGGCGCGTGAAGCTCGACATCCTGCGGCCCATGGCCCTTCGCGGGCTCACGTTCGAAACCCCAAGGGAGGCGCTCAAGGAGGTTCCGAAGCAGATCCCCCTGGTGACCGGCACCTACCAGGGCACCGCGGTAACCGGCAAGGTGGTGCAGGAGTTGGACGACGGAAGCCGCCGCGTTGCGGTGATGAAGCCGCCCGCGCTCGCAGGCGCGGTCTACACGGCCTTGCCGAACGAGGTCGAGCCGCTCCGCAAGATCGGGCTTCGGTGGCAGAACTACACGGAGGCTCTGGACTTCCTGCCGGTCGAGACGCTCAAGGGGCTCGTGTACCTCAAGAACACGTTGATTCTGGTGGTGCTCAACGTGCTGGGCACGCTTCTAAGCTGCTCGCTGGTGGCGTACGCGTTCTCGCGCATGCGGTTCCCCGGTCGCGACGCGTTGTTTGCGCTCCTGCTCAGCACGATGATGCTCCCCGCGGCGGTGACGTTGCTGCCCCAGTTCCTGATCTTCCGCTGGCTGGGTTGGATCGACACGCTGTACCCGTTGTGGGTGCCGGCGTTCTTCGCCTCGGCGTTCAACGTGTTCCTGCTGCGCCAGTTCTTCATGAACGTGCCGATGGAGTTGGAAGACGCGGCGAAGATCGACGGCTGCGGCTACCTGCGATCGTACTGGGCGGTGATGTTGCCGCAGGTCAAACCCGCGCTGGCGGTCATCGCGATCTGGACCTTCATGGCGGCTTGGAACAACTTCATGGGTCCGCTGATCTACGTGAACTCGCCCGAGAACATGCCGGTCGCCTACGCCGTGCAGCTCTTCCAGGGCGATCGCGGAGGGGAGCCGGGGCTGCTGATGGCGTTCACCACGCTCTCGATGCTGCCGGTGCTGCTGTTGTTCTTCTTCGCGCAGCGGTATTTCATCGAGGGCGTGACCTTATCGGGATTCGGGGGCCGGTAGTCGCCAGGTGAAATTGCCAGTTGTCACTTCTGTGGCCTCACGGTGGTTGCCTCTCGTGTACACTCTAGTCCTGCATTGAAGGAGAGGAGATATGCGTTTTTCGAAGCTTTTGCTTTCTGCATTTGTCGTTGCCGGCGTCGCCGGCGCCCAGGCATACGACCTGACCGGTCGCATTCGCGACTTCTATCAGGCGCATCCGGACATGGAAGCTGCGATCAGCGGCGTCAAGACCGGAATGGTCGACACCACGCTGAACGGTGCGGGCAACCCCGTCTTCGTGGGTGCACCCGGATACGGCAGCGTAACCAGCGCGGCCACGTTCGACCAGTGGTACAACGACGTCGGCGGCGTCAACTCCCCGGCGAACCTCACGATTTCGCTGAGCGACATCGGAGGCGGCTTGTGGGAGTACAACAACCAGAGCTTCTTCCCGATCGACGGGCAGTTGTTCGGCAACGAGGGGAACGGCCACAACTTCCACTTCACCTACGAGGTCGAAGCAACGTTCACTTACTTTGCGGGAACAGGCCAGCACTTCGATTTCGAGGGTGACGACGACCTGTGGGTTTTCATGAACGGCAAACTCGCGGTTGACCTCGGCGGCATCCACAGCACCGCGTCCGGAAGCGTCAACCTGGACAGTTCGGCAGCGGCGCTGGGCATTACGGACGGGAACGCTTACACGATGAAGATGTTCTTCGCCGAGCGCCACACCACGCAGTCCACGTTCAAGATTCAAACGAACCTGGACCTGACGAGCACCCCGCCCGTTCCGGAGCCCGCCACGATGGTGCTGGGCGCCGCCGCGCTTGCGACGGCCGCGCGACGTCGCAAGGCCCGCCGCAGCTAACCTCTCCTTCCGCCACCTCTCGAAGGGCGACTCCAAAGCCGGAGCCGCCCTTCTTGCTTTGGGGCCGATTCGCGCGATGCTATAATCGGACCCGATCCGCGAGCGGGCGTAGCTTAATGGTAAAGCTCCAGCCTTCCAAGCTGGCCACGTGGGTTCGATTCCCATCGCCCGCTCCATTCCCGGCTATAATCTAGTTCCGCGAGCGGGCGTAGCTCAGTGGTAGAGCATCTGCTTCCCAAGCAGAGGGTCGCGGGTTCGAGTCTCGTCGCCCGCTCCAGCCCTTTTGAACCGGAATGGTCGCTCCTTGGCGCAGGACCGAACGGCGGGCGAGCCGTTCCCTCAGTGACATCACCCCCCGGGGACAAAATCGGGATACGCCTTGTTGTGCTTTCCATGCGCGAGTTCGCAGGGTTCTTCCTGAAGCAGGTTCGCTCGTCGGTGTTCGCGCTGTTCATCTTCGCCATGCTCGCCGTCTCGCACTGGCAGCACCTCCTCCCCCGCTACGACTTCATGCTTCTGACCTGTCTTGGGATGCAGTTCTGCATGGTGTGGAGCGGCCTTGAATCGAAGAAGGAGCTGGTCGCCGTCTGTGCTTTCCATGCCGTCGGCCTTGGACTCGAGCTCTTCAAGGTGAGCCAAGGCTCTTGGATCTATCCCGAGTTTGCCTTCACCAAATTCCTCGGAGTGCCCCTATTCTCCGGTTTCATGTACGCAAGCGTCGCCAGTTACGTGTTCCAGGCGTATCGGGTATTCGACCTGGAAGTCTCCGACATGCCCAACCGGGCGTGCCTGCTGTTGGGAGTGGGGCTGGTCTACGCGAACTTCTTCACGAGCCGGGCCATCGGCGACTACCGCGCGGCGATGATTGTTGGACTTGCATTGTTGCTCATGCAGAGTTCCGCGCGGTTCACGTGCGCGGACATGCGGTTTCGGATGCGGTTGCCCCTTGCCTTCGGACTGATCGGGTTCTTCGTTTGGGTGGGCGAAAACCTGTGCACGTACCTCGGGGCTTGGCAGTACCCGCATCAACGGCACGGTTGGCAGTGGGTGGACCCCTCGAAGATTGGGAGTTGGTCGATGATGGTCCTGGTCGCGTTCAGCCTGATCTGGGCTTGGAAGGAGGGACCGCTTGACGCGCCCCTCAACGCTCGCACGGTGTCGCACTGAAACGGGCCACACGCCAACCTCTCTTGCGGACGGAACCGACGACCGGTTCAACGTCTTCGTCACCCACAAGTTCTGTCGGGGAATCCAGCGGGCCTCGTCGCTCGAGCGGTCGAGTCAGCGGGTCCTTGAGCTGTCTTTGGGTGGCCGAAGAAACACGGTAACCAAGGCCGCAGCCAGCAACAAGGCGATCGAGCAGTTGTAGGCGAACGCAAAACTCTGCGTCCGGTCGAAGACCGCTCCCGCCAGGAGCGACAAAGAGAATCCACCCAACCCCCAAGCGGTGAACACCAGCCCGTAATTCGCGCCAAAGTGCTTCATGCCGAAGTAGTCCTTGGTCATCGCCGGGAACAACGATAGGTGCGCCCCGTAGTTCGCGCCGATCGCGGCGCACAACAGCGCCATCGCCCAAGTCGAGGCCAGCGGGGCTCCCTCCGAAACCTGGGAGAGCGTCGCCACCAACGCCGCCTGAACAAGGAAGCAGACGACCAACTGCGCCTTTCGGCCGAACCGATCGGAGACCACTCCGGCGACGATGCGGCCCCCTCCGTTCCCCAACGCCAACACGGCGACCAGCATGAATCCGAGCGCCAGCCCCGCCTGCACCTCGACCAGCTTGGCGAGCTTCGAGATGATCATCAGGCCCGCGCCCGCACCGCTCGCGTACATGAACCACATGGCATAGAACTGCCACGTGCGCAACATCTTGGCCGGCTCGACGTCGGGCGACGTCGGCCGGGCTCGGGCCGACGAGGGCTCCACGACGAACCCGGGCGGTGGCGGCGTCAGCAACTGGGCCAAACCCACCACGACGATCAAAAACGCAATCCCAAACGCGAGCACCGTGGACGGGACCCCGTTCGCTGCGATCAAGCTGTTGGCCAGCGGGGCGACGTAAACGCTCGCCAGCCCGAAACCAGCCACGACGATCCCTGCGATCAGACCCGTCCGCGACGACGGAAACCACTTGACCGCCGGAGGGGTGGCGGACGCATACCCGAACCCGATTCCCGCGCCCGCCAACACGCCAAAGCCGACGACGTAGCCGACCACGGAGGTGGTCAGGCTTGCGAGAATCATCCCGGTTCCCACAAGCGCGCCTCCGATCGAGGCCACCACCCTCGGACCGAGGCGATCCTGCATCCTCCCCGCGGGAACCATGGTCAGAGCGAACACCAGACATGCGATGGAGTAGGGCAGGGACTTGTCGGCCTCGGTCCACCCCCATTCGGCTGGGATCTTCTTGCTGACCACGCTCCATGCGTAAAGCACACCCAATGCGAGGTTGATGCCGGTACCGGCGAAGGTGACAATCCAACCACGATGGCGCACGGACGCTCGTGGAACGAAGGGGGCGTCGGTCAACGGACTCTCCTTGGCGGGGCTTCACCCTCGCCGGTGCCCGCTGCGGGACGCACGACCGCTCGAAGCCGAGCGCGAACTCGATTCGCGCGTCAGGCAATGGGTCACACCACCATTCTACTCGGGCCCCATCCCCTTCGCTGCAACGCCGAAATCGTGGAAACTGGTCGTCAAGACGCACGATCTGGCGCCCGACCGTCCCGACGTGGACCTGGATGGGGTGCTCAGCGCCGATCCGCTGCTCGTCGTCGACGGCGTACACCCGACGTCCGCAATGGCGAAGGGGTGCCCTCGCCCTAGCGAGAACACCCCTTGACACCGTCCCCGAACCCGTCCGTTAGGGTAGCTCCAGCAACGCCTTGAACCACAGGAGCTGGGCGTACAGCGCGTCCTTCGCCGCGCCATCGACCATCCAGTCTTTCGGATGCGGGTCGCCATCCAACTTGTCCAGCAACTCGTTGAGCGTTTCGATGGCGTCCTGCCGCCTGCCGTGGGCCACGTCGTTCGCAGCCGATGAGACTTTGTTGCTCGCCGCGTTGCGCCGTCCCTTCCGTGCGTTGTTGTTGGGAGCGTCGAACTCAACCAGGGCAAGGTCGCCGATCGAGTTCGCGACGATTCGTAGTTCGCCTTCGATCCAGGAGTTCGTAGCGCCCGGAGTCAACGGCGTCGGATCGGATGCGTCCCCAATCCCGTCCCCGTCGCTGTCCGGGTTGCAGGGCGACGTTCCAAGGGTGACCTCAGACCCATCGGACAGGCCATCGTCGTCTGAGTCCGCATCGGTAGGGCTCGGGCAACCGCTTCCCTGCGCCATATCCACCTCGGTCCCGTCCAACAAGCCGTCGCCGTCCGTGTCCGGGTTGTTGGGGTTTGTCCCGTACAACGCTTCGTCCGCGTCGTTGAGACCGTCTCCGTCCGTGTCCGCGGGGGCGGCATTGGCAATCGCGACGCTGAAGTAACCTCGCGAAGCCACCGCAAAGAAGTTCGAGCCGACCGGAGGCGTCGCCCGGCCGTTGACGTCATCCCCCCAAGCGACGAGGGTCCCGTCGTTGCGAAGTGCGATGCTGTGGTACTGTCCCGCGGCCACTGCCACGAAACCATCCCCCACCGGCGTGTCCGTCACCTGACCTTGGGAGTCGTCGCCCCAAGAAGCGAGCGTCCCGTCGGTCCGCAAGGCAACGCCGTGCAGCCTCCCGCAGGCGACTGCCACGAAGTCGGTGCCGGCTGGCACGCTGAGCTGGCCCTGTCCCGTGTCTGCGCCCCAGGCCGCCAGACTATGGTCCGATCGAATCGCCACGTTGTGGTAAAGGCCCGCGGCCACCGCAATGAAGTCGTTGCCGGGAAGGACGTTGGCTTGGCCGAAGTTGCTGTACCCCCAACCCGCGAGCGAACCGTCCGACCTGAGCGCGATCGTGTGATAGTCACCCGCCGAAACGGCCACGAAGTCGGCAGTCACCGGCGTTCCGGTGATCTGCCCATAGGAGTTATCGCCCCAGCATGCGATCGTGCCGTCCGCATTGAGCGCCACCGAGTGCTTGAGGCCTGCCGAAACTGCGATGAATCCGCCCCAGGTGGGCGTGGCCGTCACCTGGCCGTTCGTGTTCGTTCCCCAAGAATGGAGATACCCGTCGGCATCCAGGGCCAACCCGTGCAAATCACCCGCCGCCGCCGCGACGTAGTTCGCCCCTGCGGGCACCAACCACTGGCCGCCAGCGCTGTCGCCCCATGCGTGAAGGTCTCCCTGCTGACACCAGCCCGTCACCGAGACGGCGCAAGCCAGCGACGCGAGGAGGCCCTTTCGGAACCCACCACTCAGTACTTTCATCAATCACCCCTTCGCGTAACGCCGGTTCTCCGGCACGCGCAATCCACGCGACCTCTGCAGGTCTCAAAGGGAATTGTCGCACAGAACACCTGGTTTCCTTAGCAGGATCATCTCGGGCCGGACTATTCAAGTGGCCCCGCCCGATTCGGCGGCGTCTCCTCCTCGAGTCGGCGCTCGATCATCGACCAGCGCGACTCGTCCAAGCGCGGCTCCTCCTCCGTTGGCACAGTGCCGAACAGCCGCTCCCGCAACGCCCTGAGCGTCTCGTAGGCCTTGCGGCATACCGAGCACCGCTTCAGATGCTCGCGGGCCAACCAGCCCCAGAACCCATGCAGGTTGTCGTCCGCCAATCGGGCGATGGCGATCCGCATCCAAGGGCAGGGGCGCGCGTGCGCCGAGTGGAAGTTCATGGTTCGCTCCTCGCTCGCTCGGATTCCGTGAGCGACTCGTACATCGAGTAGCGCGCGCGCGCCAACCTCGAGCGCACGGTCCCGATCGGAATCTGCAGCATCGCCGCAATCTCGGCGTACTCCAACTGCTCGAAGTAGACGAGCTCGACGCAAAGCCTCTGTTCGTCGTTCAACGCCATCAGCGCCTGCTCGAGGTCGTACTCGCGGTCCGTCGTCGCCGGGGGCTCCCTCTTGGACTCGCGCAGGGCGGCCAACGTCTCCCCGTCCGTCAACACCCAGCGGCGCCGCGTACGCTCTCCGCGCAGAAACGTGTTGCGCACGATCGTCAGCATCCACGGCCTGAAGTTCGGTAGGTCCTGGAAGCGGCCGGCCATGAACGCCTTGTACGCGGAGACGATCGCCTCCTGCACCACGTCGTCGGCATCGTCGCGCGAACGGCAGAGCCGGCGGGCCACTCGGATCAGGGTCGGCTCGTTCGTGTGGACCAGCGAGAGAAAGAGCGCCTTTCGCCGGCCCGGCTCGGAAGGCAGCATCGAGGCCTGCGTCGCGCGCAGTCGCCCCTCCTTGCCCCGCTCGAGCGCTTTCTCCACTGCTGTCTAAAAGCCCTGGCGAAGACGGAAAAGTTCCTTCCGTTCAGTCAAATCGAGCCCCATGCCGCGCGCGCCGCACGATCTGCCAAGCTACGGGAGTGATCGTGTACCTGACGACGCGCCGGTCCAGCAACATCTTCCGGTACCTGTTCCGGGATTGGGCGCGCTCCCTGCGCAAGACCCTGGTTCGCGCAACCTACGAGGAGATCGTCGAGCGAGGCTCGATCCCACGCGCCACGATCGTCTTCACCGACCACGAGCGTATGAGCCCCGATCTGCTCGGACTGGCCCGACAGTTGTGGGATCAAGTGAGCCCGCACTGCCGCGCGCTCAACAACCCACACACCGTGCTCACCCGAGTTCCCCTGCTTCACTCGATGTTCGAGGCCGGGATCAACGAGCACCGCGCGTTCCGTCCCGACGACGTTCCTGCGGATCTGCGTTATCCCGTGTTCGTGCGCGGCGCCAACGACCACCTGGGCCCCCGAACGGACCTTCTCGAAGATCGGGAGGCGCTGGAGCGTGCGCTGGTCCGACTGGCGGTGCAGGACGACCCGTGCGACGATCTGCTCGTGGTGGAGTACGAAGACTGCCGAGGCGGCGACGGTTGTTACCGCAAGTTCGCGGCCTTCCGCGTCGGAGACGCGATCATCCCCCGACACCAGATCGTGGGCGACCACTGGGCGCTGAAGGTCGTGAGCCCGCACTTTGCCACGCGGGCGGAGGAGGAGTGCTCCTACGCGAACGAGAACCCGCACGCCGACCAGGCGATGCGCGCCTTCGAGATCGCGGGAATCGAGTACGGGCGCATCGACTACGGTTGGGTCGACGGCCGCATCCGCGTGTGGGAGATCAACACCAACCCGACCGTGATGTCCGACCTCTACCGCACGAAACGCTCCCGACGCCCCCTCCAACGCCTGTTTCTGGAGCGCTTCCTCGCGGCGATGGCGGATCTGGAAACCACGCCCGAAGGCCCCGACATTCCCCTCGCGTTCCACGCTCCGACCCTCCCCCGCTAGGTGGTTCCGCAATCGAATGCGCGAACCCAGGGGAACGCTCGTATACTGAACGGGATGCATTGGGGAAGGTGGACTTTCGCGTTGGCTTCCGTAGCCGTGGGACTCTATGGGTGGAGTTCGAGCCCCCTCGACCAAACCCCGCCTCCCGTCCAGAAGTCCACCCGCGTGGATTTCAATCGGGAAATCCGCCCGCTGCTTGCCAAACACTGCTGGACGTGCCACGGCGCCGACTCGGGATCGAGACGCGCCGGTCTGCGCCTCGACACGCCGCAGGGCATCGCGGAGCTGCGCCACGGGTCCAAGCCGATCGAGCCCGGAAACCTCAAAGCGTCGCTCGTTTGGCAACGGTTGAACCCCGAGATTCCCGCCCTCCAGATGCCTCCCCCCGAGTCGGGCATCGAGCCGATGAACGACGCGGAGAAGGCGCTCGTCCGCCAGTGGATCGAGCAGGGAGGCAAGTTCGAACGGCACTGGGCGTTCGAACTTCCCGTGCGGAGCGATCCTCCGCAGGTGCCGGGCGATGGGTGGGTCCGCAACTTCGTCGACGCCTTCGTGCGCGCAAAGATGGAGGCGAACGGCCTGAAACCCGAGCCTGAGGCCGCCCCGGCGACGCTTCTGCGGCGCGCCAGCCTGACGCTCACCGGACTCCCGCCCACGCCGCAGGAGCTCGACAGCTTCCTTCAGGACAAGGCGGCCGGCGCCTACGAACGCGCCGTGGACCGCTTGCTGGCGAGCCCGCGCTACGGCGAGCACGAGGCGCGCTACTGGCTCGACGCCGTACGCTACGGGGACACCCACGGCCTGCACCTCGACAACGAGCGGTCCATCTGGCCGTATCGAGACTGGGTCGTGCGCGCCTTCAACGAGGATCTGCCCTACGATCAGTTCGTGACCTGGCAGCTCGCGGGAGACCTCCTTCCGAACCCAACGACCGAGCAGTTGATCGCGACAGGCTACGTTCGTCTGAACCCCACCACGAATGAAGGGGGCGCCATCGCGGAGGAGTTTCTCGCCAAGAACACGTTCGACCGCGTGGACACGACCTCCACCGTCATGCTCGGCGTCACCCTGGGGTGCGCCCGGTGCCACGACCACAAGTACGACCCGTTCCTTCAGCGCGACTACTACGGCCTGTTCGCGTTCTTCAACAGCACCCTAGACGCGCCCCTGGACGGCAACGACAAGTTTCACGGCCCCACGGTCAAGGCCGCGCTTCCCGAACAGGAAGCCCAGTTGAGGGAGTGGGACGCCGCCCTCCGGTCTCTCGAAGCCCGGGTCGATCCGAATGAGGCGCGCGCATGGGCCGAGCGCGAGGCCGCCCGCCGCCCCTCGGTCGGCGCGTGGACCCTCGCGGGACCGTATGCCGCCGGCTCGTTCGATGCGGCCTTCGACCAGCCTTACGGACCGGAGCCCGGCGCGCTCAAGAACACCGTCGAGTGGCGTCCGATCGACCTGCCTCCGGGTAAGGCCCAACTGGGCGTCGTGGGCAAGGCGAACGCCGCCGTCTACCTGCGCGCCACGGTGGATTCCCCCTTGGCGCGGGAGGCCGAACTGCTGCTCGGAAGCGACGACGGGGTCGCCGTCTGGCTCAACGGCAAGTCCGTCCACAAGAACAAGACCCTCCGCGCGGTCGCACCCGGCGCCGACAAGGTGCGGCTGCCGCTGCAGCAGGGCGCGAACGAACTGCTTGTGAAGATCGTGAACGCGACCGGCGACGACGGCGTGGCGATCGATCTGGCCGACCCGCTGGCCGGACGCCTCAAGGCGGAGCTCGACAAAGGCGCCAAGGCCGACCACCGGCTGTTCGCCTCGGCCTTTCTCGCGTCGGGCCCCGACTCCGCCGACGCCAAGCGGTACCGGACCGTTTCCGCGCAGCGCGATCAGCTCGACGCCTCGCTGCCCCGCACGCTGGTCGCCGCCGAGCTTCCGATGCCGCGCACCGCCTACGTGCTCAAGCGCGGCGAGTACGACAAGCGCGGCGCACCCGTGACGCGGGCGATTCCCCGGGTCTTCGGGTGGCTCCCCTCCGGCGCGCCGGTCAACCGCCTTGGATTGGCCAAATGGATCGTGAGCCGAAAGAACCCGCTTGCGTCCCGCGTGATCGTCAACCGGATTTGGCAGCAGGAGTTCGGCACCGGCCTCGTCGCGAGCAGCGAGGATTTCGGCAGCCGAGGGGACTTCCCCAGCCATCCCGAGCTCCTCGACACGCTCGCCGTCTGGTTCCGCGAGAACGGGTGGAGCGTGAAGAAGCTGCATCGGCTGCTGGTGACCAGCGCCACGTTCCGCCAAAGCGCGGCCGTTGACGCCGAGAAGCGGGCGCTCGACCCGGAAAACCGCCTCTTGGCGCGAGGCCCCCGATACCGGCTCGACGCGGAGGTGCTGCGCGACCAGGCCCTCTATGCGGCCGGGCTGTTGAACGAAGAGCGCGGCGGCCACGGCGTCAAGCCCTACCAGCCGCCCGGGCTTTGGGAGGAGATTGCCTACCCCGCCAGCGACACGTCGAAGTACGTTCAGGACCACGGGCAGGCGCTCTATCGGCGAAGCCTCTACCTCTTCT
Source organism: Fimbriimonadaceae bacterium (assembly GCA_023957775.1). Classification (NCBI taxonomy): domain Bacteria; kingdom Bacillati; phylum Armatimonadota; class Fimbriimonadia; order Fimbriimonadales; family Fimbriimonadaceae; species Fimbriimonadaceae bacterium. The sequence goes on from JAMLGR010000002.1 coordinate 134,652, forward strand.
GGAAGCGGACGAGCCCGCCGCCGGCTCTGCTGCTCTTCGATGCGCCGATGCGGGAGTCATGCGTGGTGCGGCGCGCGCGGACCAACACCCCGCTTCAAGCCCTCACCGCGATGAACGCGCCGGCCTACTTCGAAGCCTCGCGCGTCATGGCCGAACGCGTGCTGCACCAGAAAGGGCCTGACGCGAGCCGCATCGATTTCGCGTTCCGACTCGCCACCGCGCGCGATCCCTCGCCGTCCGAGCAGGGCGTCCTGTTGCGCGCCTTGAGCGAGCAGCGCGCCCTGTACCACTTCGACGTGGACAACGCCAAGAAGCTGATCTCCGCCGGGGAGGCGCCCCGCGACGAATCCCTCGACCCCGCCGAGCATGCGGCATGGACCATGGTCTGCAACCTCATGCTCAACCTCGATGAAACCGTGACGATGCACTAACGACCATGAACCTCCACGACGAACAAGCCTTGCTGATGACCCGACGCCAGCTCTTCGGGCGGACCGCCCTGGGCGTGGGCACCGCCGCCCTCGCGTCCATCTTGAGGGCGGAACCGGGACTCCAGGGCCACTCCGGCGCCCCCCACTTCCCTCCCAAGGCGAAGCGCGTCATCCAGCTCGTGATGAACGGCGGGCCCAGCCAGATGGACCTGTTCGACTACAAGCCCGCCATGGAGGCGGTGTTCAACGAGGACCTTCCCGAGCACATCCGCAACGGCCAGCGCCTCACGACGATGACCAGCGGCCAGACCCGGTTCCCCATCGCGCCCTCGAAGTACAAGTTCCAACGCTACGAGAACAACGCCGACGGGCTGTGGGTGAGCGAGCTGCTGCCGCATACGGCGACCGTGGCCAAGGAGCTTTGCGTCGTGCACTCGATGTACACCGAGGCGATCAACCACGATCCTGCGGTCACGTACATCCAGACCGGCAGCCAGCTTCCCGGCCGACCCAGCATCGGCGCCTGGGTGAGCTACGGGTTGGGAACGGACAACAAGGACCTGCCCACCTACGTGGTTCTGCACTCGACCTGGAGCAGCAAACGCGACGCGCAGGCGCTCTACACGCGCCTGTGGGGGGCGGGCTTCCTGCCCAGCCAACACCAGGGCGTCGCGCTGCGCACCCAAGGCGACCCCGTGCTCTACCTGAGCGATCCGGACGGAGTGAACCGCATGTCGCGCAGGCAGATGCTCGACAGCCTCGCGGAGCTCAACCACATGCAGCTCGGCCATTTCGGCGATCCCGAGATCTCCGCGCGCATCGCGCAATACGAGATGGCGTACCGCCTGCAAACCAGCGTGCCGGATCTGATGGACTTCTCGAACGAACCGGACGCGACGTTCGAGATGTACGGAACCGACGCGCGCAAACCTGGAACGTTCGCAGCGAACTGCCTGCTCGCCCGGCGCCTCGCCGAGCGCGATGTGCGCTTCATCCAGATCTACCACCGCGGGTGGGACCAACACGACAACGTCGCCCGCGACCTGCCGGCGCAGTGCAAAGACGTGGACCAGGCCAGCGCGGCGCTGGTCAAGGACCTGCGGCAGCGAGGGCTTCTCGACGAGACCCTGGTGATCTGGGGCGGAGAGTTCGGCCGCACCGTCTACTGCCAAGGACCGCTGTCCCACGAGAACTACGGCCGCGACCATCACCCGCGCTGCTTCACGATGTGGATGGCCGGCGGCGGAGTCAAGCCGGGCATCACCTACGGAAAGACCGACGAGTACGGCTACAACATCGTGGACGCGTCCGGCAACCCCCTCGATCCCACACCGGACGAGTTCGTTCCTGGAGCGGTCCACGTGCACGACTTGAACGCAACCATTCTCCGGTGCCTCGGCGTCGACCACACCAAGCTCACCTACCGCTATCAGGGTCGGGACTTCCGGCTGACCGACGTGCACGGCCACGTGGTCCAGGACCTTCTCGCTTAGCGGGGTTCGGCCACAATAGGGCATGGCACTGCTCTGCCCTAGTTGCCGCATCGAGATGGAAGCGCTGGACTATCTCGGCGTACCCATCGACGTCTGCCCGGACTGCGCTGGTGTGTGGTTCGATGACGGCGAGCTCGCCAAGTTGTCGCAGGCCGCCCCTGCGGCGCTGGAAGCGCTCGACTCGCGCCTCACTCCCGAATTCGAGGTCCTGAACGTTCCCGGATCCCTGAAACAGTGCCCCCGCTGCACAGTCCATCTCCGATCCTATCGCTACCGCTACGACTCTCCGGTCGTCATCGATTCGTGTCCGAAGTGCGCGGGCATTTTCGTGGAGGACCAGGAGTTGGAGGCGATCTACCACATCATGGAGACGGAGCAGAGGGAGAAGGTCAATGCGGTGGTGGCGTCCCGGCGCATGCACAAGGGGCGTTCGGCCAGCATCGGAACGCACTCCCTCGAGCGCAGCGTCGCCACGTTGCTTCATGCGTTGCGGCACTGGCGCGAACACGCCAGCTCGCCCTAGCACGGCCGGCCCTGCGCGGGGAATCGGTGTACCATAAGAGGCAGTTCCGGCCCCTCGAGGGGGTCGAGGTGTTTTGAAAGGATGCGGCGACTCACCCTTTGGTGTCTGGGAACGGCCTTGTTGTTCGCGCTTTGCGCGGCGGTGATTGGAAACCCCGCCCCGACCCAGTCCCTCCAAATCGCGTTTCGCGACAGCATGACGGGCTTGGCGGTCAAGCCCACGACGGCGATCGTGCGGAATCGAACGACCGGAAAGGTCGTTGCCCGAGGCTCGGGAGCCGCCATTCTGACGGCCCGCCTGGTCTTGGGGACCTACGAAATCGTGGCCACGTCTGAAGACCACGGCACGATGAGCAGCGAGACGACCCTCTCGCCGAATGGTCCGGCCAACCTCAAGTTCCACATGGATCCGGAGGAGATTCCGACGAAGATCGCATCGGGCACCCTCCGCAACGAAGCCCGGCCGGACGCGCATCTGGTGGTCGGCTACGTGGCCGACGAGGCATCCGGCGAACCGCTCGGCGGGGTTCGCGTCCTCGTCCCCGGAGGCGAGACGTCCACAGAGGCCGACGGCTTCTTCCGCGCGTACGTCCCGGTCAAACCGGGTCTCGCGATCCGGTTCGAACTGCCCGGCCACCAGTCGGAAGAGCACCGCAATCTCGAGACGTGGCCCGGGGGAGACACGCTGTTCCGCATCGCCTTGGCCAAGGGGCGCGGCGAGCGCATCGTGGACGAGGCGCGCCTGCGCGATCGTGCCGGAGGCGAACTCGCCGACAACTCCGATTGCGATTCGTGCACGAAGCAGGAGGGCGCCTACGTGCCTAGGGGAGGCGGGGAGGACTCGATGACCGGTCCGGCCCTTCCCAAGTACATCCGGGTCGGCCGGAACTGCTCGAGTCGGACGACGTGCACGATCGTCGAGGTGTACACGCTCGACCGCTACGTCAAGGGCGTCTTGCCGGCGGAGTGGTACTCGTGCTGGGGCAACGTGGCTGGCGGGATGGACTCCCTTCGGGCTGGAGCCGTCGCGGTTCGAAGCTACGGGGTGTCGTTCGTCTACTCGCCCGCGACCTCCAACTACGACATCTGCGACACCACCGCGTGCCAGGTGTTCGGAAACACGACGACCACCAACGCGAACAATGCGACCGACCAGACTTCAGGGTGGGTGCTGCTCACCAGTTCGGGTTCCGTCGCACGATCGGAGTACTCCGCCGAGAACAACAACAACGGCTGCGGCGACGGGTGGTCGGGAACCGGATCGACCTGGCCGTGCATCTCGGACCCCGTGTGCACCGGATTCGCCGACAACGGGCATGGTCGCGGCCTGTGCCAATGGGGGTCGGCACGCTGGGCCACCGGCCGTCGCCTTTCCAGCAGCCAATCGTGCACTTCGAGCGCACCCCTGCACGGTTACGGGACGAAGAACTGGCAGCAGATCCTGGCGCACTACTACCCGAACTACGCACTCGAGCAGGGTGGGCGGGCGACGTTTGTCGGCTTTGGCGCCGATCCCAGCGAAGTGGTTGTCGGCCAAACGACGACTTTCAACGAGGCGATCGATGCCAACCAACCGATCATTCGCGTTCTGCTGGGGGCGTCGATCGCTCCTTCGGGCAGTTCCAACTGGTCTTCGAACCCCGCGGGGGACCGACGCGTCGATCTTCCACCCGGCACTTCGGTGCAGACCCGCCCGTTCACGGTGTCGAGTGGCCAACCCTGGGGAATGCACGACGTGCTGGCGGCGCTCTATTACGACCGCAACAACAACTTCGTCATCGACTCGGGCGACTTTGTGATCGAAGACGGCCGGTTCAACAACGCGCTCCGCGTCCGCTCGCCGATTGCCGTATCGGTATCCCCGATCTGGGCAAAACTCGGCCGCGGCCAGTCGAAACAGTTCCACGCGGAGGTGACGGGGTCTTCCAACACGGCGGTCGCCTGGAGCGTGTTGATGGGACCCGGGACGATCTCGGCGAACGGCCTGTTCACCGCTTCGTCCACGGCGGGCGGCGAGACGGTCGTGCAGGCGGCCAGCGTCGCCGACCCGACTCGAACCGCCCGAGCCAAGATCTTCACGATGATGCCCTGGGGCGGGTTCTAGCCTAAGCGGGAGGGTCTTCCACGTCGAACCAACCCGGGGTCGAGAGGATCTTCGCCTCCAGCCCCTTGGGAAGGGTGAGCAGCGTTCCCGGCTCGTGGCGTGGAACCCTCAGCCGCACCGCCGCTCCCGCTCGCACCTTGAGCGGCCACTCGGGATCGCTGATGGCGACTCGTGCCAAAGCCACCTGGTCGGCGCCCAGGGCCATGGCCCCTCGCACGTCCTCGAGCGAACGGATGGCGCCCACGCCGATCAAGGGCACTCTGCGATCGATGTGCGAGGCCAGCGTGGCCAGGATGGGTTCGGTCCCACCATGAAGGCTCGGTTGGTCCCATGCACGCAGGGAAACGTGGAGGTAGGCCAGCGGAAGGGCCATCAAGCGGTCGATCAACGCGAGCGTGTCGGCCAGGCGGATCCCGGGCGTGAGCGGCTCCTCGGGGCTGAACCGGTAACCCACCGGAAACTCCGGCCCCACCGCTTCGAGGACCGAGCGGCTGACGCGTTCCGAAAAGAGCAGTCGGTCGCGTCCCCACGCATCGGTGCGGCGGTTGCTGTGCGGGCTCACGAACTGTTGCAGAAGATACGTGTTTGCCCCATGGATCTCAATCGCGTCGAATCCAGCCGCCTGGCCCCGGGCCGCCGCGGCCCCGTAGGCCTCCACAAGCTCTTCGACTTCGTCCCCGGCCAGGGCGCGCGGCACCTCGGCCGCGTCGTCCAAAGGAACGGCGGACGCCGAAACGGGTTGTCCCCCGCAGACCAAGGAGGGACACCTTCTGCCTCCGTGGTGGATCTGGAGGACCGAAACGGCTCCCCCTTCCCGGATCGAGTCGGCAACCCTTCTTAGCGAAGGGAGAAACCGATCGTCCCAACACGCCCACTGGCCCACAAAGGCCTTGCCTCCCGGATGGACGCAGCACGCGGCCGTCATCACCGCGCCGAACCCGCCTTCGGCACGCCTGCGCAGGTACGGAATCTCGTCGTCCGAAATGACGCCGTCCGGTCGGCTCGAGTAGGTCGTCATCGGCGCGACGACGAGGCGGTTGGGGACCTCGCACCGGCCCCATCGGATGGGAGCCCAAGGATCCGGCGCGTTCAAACTGCGGACGGCGTCGCTTCCCGAAGCGAGGCGAGGGTCGCCGGGTAGCGATCGAGGAGGGTTCTCACGGCCGCCTCGACGGTCTCGGGAGCGTGGCCTTCGGCGGGCTCGACCACCATCTCCAGTGCTTTGTGGGCCTGCACGGCCTCGGTGCCGATCTTCTCCAACCAGTTTGCGCCTTCGGCATCGGGCAGGGTGGGTTGGATCCCGTTGAGCATCAAGAACGCGAAGCAGGCGAGAAATCCGGTGGCCTCGTTTCCACGATCGAACGGGCGCAACTTGAAGAAGCCCATCAGGAACCGGTCCGCCCGATCGATCGGTGCGTTGCTGGAACCGTATGCGTACTGGTAGCTCGCGACCTCTTCCAAGGGCGCGTAGCGGAACCCCTGGACGGCCTTCGTCGCCTGCAGGTTGGTCCAGAGGATGTCCTGAACGGTGAGATACCGCGTCGCGGTCGCTTTGGAATGCTCCATGCCTACGCGGGAGTTTACTCCGCGGAGGCGACCCAAAGCGGGCGGCCTTCCACGGTCCTCAGCCTTGCTTCGCTTTTGCCTCGCCGCATCCGCGAGGCCAGGTAGCTGGAGCCGTGGCCATCCCAAAGTTTGGCACCGGCGAAGTCGATCTCGTCCCCCATGCGGGGCATGAGGCCCTGCTCTCGGAGATACGCCTGGGGTCCAAGTTCGACCAGTGCGGAGCGACCGTCCCCCAATCGAATCAGGACGGCAACCCCCGGGGCCACATCGGGTCGCGGCGCCGAGACGTCGATTCCGATCACCCGCCCGGTGAACACGAAGACGCGACTGGGATCGAACGAACCGTTCAACGCGGACCCTTCTTGCCAACCTTGGTACGCCGAAGGCCCCTGCGCCATGGACGTGGCGGCAAGAGCGACGAGCATCAATGTGGTTGGAACGCGCATGGGACTCCCGGCAAGGTTGCCGTGTGGATCATGCCGTACCTGGTGGACGATGCCACCCGTTCATTTGCCAGGTTCTGCGTCCCGATCGACAAGGATCCTCCGCCACTTGGCCAGTCGTTCGCCGATGCGGGCTTCGTATCCGCGATCCGTGGGTTCGTAGTAGCGGGAGCCCTGCAGCGAGTCGGGGAGGTTCTGTTGTTCGACGACGCCTTCGTCGTAATCGTGGGCGTAGCGGTACTCCTTCCCGTACCCCAGCTTCTTCATGAGCCCCGTGGGTGCGTTCCTCAGGTGCAGCGGAACCGGATCGTTGCGCGTTTCGTGCACGGCTTCTTTCGCCCGGCGGTACGCCTCGTAGACCCGGTTGCTCTTCGGGGCGCACGCCAAGAAGACGGCGCACTGGGCAAGCGCCAGTTCGCCCTCCGGCATCCCCAGGAAGTGAACGGCCTGCTGGGTGGCCATGGCCATGGCGAGGGCTTGGGGTTCGGCCAGTCCGATATCCTCGGTCGCCATGCGGATCAGCCTGCGGGCGAGATAGAGGGGATCCTCCCCCGACTCCAACATGCGGGCGAGCCAGTAGAGCGTGGCGTCCGGGTCGCTTCCCCGCACCGACTTGTGGAGCGCCGAGATGAGGTCGAAGTGTTGTTCGCCCTCCTTGTCGTACAGGAGCGCGCGCCGTTGCGCGGCCCCTTCCACGTGCTCCTTCGTGATCTCGACGCCCGGTCCGGCGGCCGCGGCGCACAACTCCAGTATCCCAAGGGCGGCGCGCGCGTCCCCGTTGGCCCAATTCACCAGCAGGTCCGCCGCCTCGGGAGAGAGAGGGCCGCATCGTCCCGCCAAGCCCCGATCCGAGTCGGCGAGGGCGCGGCTGATCACGTTCGCGATGTCGTGGTCCTCGAGGGCCTTCAGTGTATAGACGCGGCATCGGGAGAGCAGCGCGGCGTTGACCTCGAAGGAGGGGTTTTCGGTGGTGGCGCCCACGAGGGTCACCGTGCCGTCCTCCGCGTGGGGAAGGATCGCGTCTTGTTGCGACTTGTTGAATCGGTGGATCTCGTCGATGAACAGCATTGTGCGTTCGCCCCGCAGAGCTTTGAACCGACGGGCCTCCTCGACCACCTTGCGCAGGTCGGCGACGCCTGCGGACGTCGCGCTCATGCGGACGAACCGCGCCTTCGACGTGCGGGCGACGATCTCCGCCAGCGTGGTCTTTCCGACGCCGGGCGGGCCCCAGAGGATGAAGGAGCCCGCTTGGTCGGCTTCCACGATCTTTCGGAACGCCGCGTCGGGCGCAACCAAGTGGCGCTGCCCAGCGAACTCGTCGAAAGAACGCGGGCGCATCCTGGCGGCGAGCGGCGCGTCGCTCCCCGCGGGTTCCAAGCCCGTGGGACCGTCCGCGCCGAACAAGTCGCTCTGGCTCACACGGACAGTTTACGGGCAGCGGACCGTTCGTTGGGAATCGAGGTTCGCAAAGAGTCGGCGTCACGCTCGCAACGATTGGGGGTGAATAAGTCCCCCATTTTCAACACAGTTGCCCTATAATGGCGATATCAACATCCGAGCGGAGTTCGCTCGGAGGGGGGTCAAAGGAGATGAATCGGACTTTTCGTTGCGCTCTGGCCACGCTGTTCGTGGTTGCGGGAACCCATGCCGGGTTCGCCCAGTCGCTCAATGTCACTCAGTACGCAACCCATGGGAATGGGGGCGTCAACATCCAAGCCGACTGGGATCTCGGGTCGTCCACGTGGTGCGACCCGGCCAACGTCCGCTGGATCCAGAATATCAAGCTGAAGAACCTGGACGGGACGGACAAGAACAACGTTCCCGGCTACATCAACCGGCCGAACTTCATCGATCCGCTTCCGGATCAGCCGGGCGGCCCTTGGGACACGTTGCCGTGGTACGACGTCACGTACGGATCGGCTGCGGACCGCAACACGAACACGAACCGGATCGCCAACGGTTCGGGGCGGTTCTTCAACGACTCGCCTGCCGGTTGGGGTCCCTTCGGGCCTATGATGTTCTGTGCGTTCACCGCCGTTGTCTGCATCGACAACACGGCCAAGACCGCGAGCTACATGGGTGGATTCTCTTGGGGCTTCACGGTCGCCGCCAACGGAACGGTCACGGCCAAGCCGCTGCTTCAAATGGCGAACAACCAGGCCACGGTCGACATGTTCAACACGGCGTTGCACATCAACACCACCGATGCCAACTACAACCCGGCCACCTTCCGGGAGTGGTCGATGACGCTCGGAGACGCCAACTGTCAGCTCACGTACAACCCGGTTCCCGAACCGGGCACCATGGCGCTGTGCGCCGCAGCGATCGGAGTCGCCGCCAAGCGCCGCCGCCGCAAAGTGGCGTAGGATAACGGATGGGGGCGCCGGAAGGGGGGCGCCTCCCAACCCCACCGATGCTTTGTGTCTTATTGCTTGCCCTGGGATTGCCGTTGCCCTCATCAGGTCCGGCCGCGTTGAAGATCGCGTCCTTCGCGCTCGGGGCCAACGCGACGCTCGCCAACTTGCCTGTGGAAGTCGTGCTTGAGAACGCGGGCGAGAGGAACGTCCGGCTCTGGGCACCCAACAATGTGGAGGGCCTCCAGTCTCTCTGGTTCGAGTTCCAAGCGGTGGGCGGCAAGGTGGTCGAGTACCGGCCCCCGGTCCCGCCACGCGCGGGCGGCGTTGCGACGGCAGTCGTACTCGCTCCCCACGAGCGGCTCCACCTGCCCGTGGTGAACTTGGCGGCCGCGCGAGATCACGGGGGCCTTGCGCCCGGCGATTACACGGTCACCGCCATCTACAAGAACGCGATGGCCGACTTTCCTCCGGTCCGTGGCGTCTGGACGGGAACCCTCCGCTCGAAGCCTCTCAAGCTCCGCCTTTGAGTTTTCGGCTCGGCTCCGGGGCGTCCGCTGGTGGACCGCGGGCCATTTCAGACGCAAATAAGCCCGCTTTGCCTTGCGGGAAAGCGGGCTTGTTGCGAACCTTGACAGCTCGATAGAGACGGCGATTTCAAAGCGATCGACCAGGATATGTCTTGCCTGACTTGCAGCCAAGAGTGCTTATCCTTAAGGAGGTGATCCACCCACACCTTCCGGTACGGGTACCTTGTTACGACTTAGTCCCCCTTACTCCCCTCACCTTCGGCCGCTCCCTCCTTACGGTTAGGCCACGGACTTCGGGTGAAGACAATTCAGGTGACTTGACGGGCGGTGTGTACAAGACCCGGGAACGTATTCAACGCAGTATAGCTGACCTGCGTTTACTAGCGATTCCGACTTCATGCAGTCGAGTTGCAGACTGCAATCTGAACTGGGGGCGTATTTTTGAGATTAGCTCCACCTCGCGGTATTGCTGCCCTTTGTTTCGCCCATTGTAGCATGTGTGAAGCCCCAGGCGTAACTGCCATGCTGACTTGACGTCATCCCCACCTTCCTCCGGCTTACACCGGCGGTCTCCTATGAGTTCCCACCTTTAGTGCTGGCAACATAGAACGAGGGTTGCGCTCGTTGGCGGACTTAACCGTACACCTCACGGCACGAGCTGACGACAGCCATGCAACAAGTGTCTTCACGTCCCCTTGTGGGGGAGGGCCCTATCTCTAGGGCTTTCGATCGATGTCAAACCTGGGTAAGGTTCTTCGGTTAGTATCGAATTAATCCACATGCTCCACCGCTTGTGCGGGTCCCCGTCAATTCATTTGAGTTTCAACCTTGCGGCCGTACTCCCCAGGCGGGATACTTAATGCGTTAGCTGCGGCACAAGAGGGGTCGATACCTCTTACGCCTAGTATCCATCGTTTAGGGCGTGGACTACCAGGGTATCTAATCCTGTTTGCTACCCACGCTTTCGCGCCTCAGCGTCAGGAGATGCCCAGTAAGCTGCCTTCGCCATGGGTGTTCCTCCTGATATCAACGCATTTCACCGCTACACCAGGAATTCCACTTACCTCTGCATCCCTCCAGTCTGCCAGTATGCGAAGCAGTTTCCGGGTTGAGCCCTGGAGATTTCACTTCACACTTAACAGACCGCCTACGCGCTCTTTACGCCCAGTAAATCCGGACAACGCTTGCACCCTACGTCTTACCGCGGCTGCTGGCACGTAGTTAGCCGGTGCTTATTCATCGGGTACCGTCCTAAGTCTTTCCCGATAAAAGGAGTTTACAGACCTAGATCCTTCATCCTCCACGCGGCGTCGCTGCATCAGGGTTTCCCCCATTGTGCAAGATTCCCAACTGCTGCCACCCGTAGGTGTGTGGGCCGTGTCTCAGTCCCACTCGAGCGGATCATCCTCTCAGACCCGCTACCCGTCGTCGGCTTGGTGAGCCGTTACCTCACCAACAACCTGATAGGCCATAAGCCGCTCCCAAAGCGAAAAACCATTTAATCCACCCAAGATGCCAAGGGTGGGCCACATCCGGTATTACCCGCCGTTTCCAGCGACTATCCCAGTCTTTGGGGCACGTTGCTTATGTATTACTCCGCCGTTCGCCACTGTGCCCGAAGGCACCGTTCGACTTGCATGTTTTAGGCACGCCGCCAGCGTTCGTCCTGAGCCATGATCAAACTCTCCGAAGAAATTGTTACCAATTTCCCGTAAGGGTTTGGTTTCTGACTATATTGGAGTTTCTCAAAATAGAGATTCCCTGGCCCACCGAGGCGAACCTCGTAGGGTTTGGGACTCCGGGGTTGAGAATCGTTCCGAAGAACGTTCTCGTTTGAACACTTCTTAATCGCGCGTCTCTATCCAACTGTCAAGGTGCGTGCGGCCCCAAGCGGGGCAACAGGGGATATTATAGGCAGGCGGATGCCCGAATGTCAACCCCTGAGGCGCTTTTTTGAGACGGATCGGGCCCCCGGCTCGTCTTCACTAGGTTGGTAGCGCGACGGAGCACCTCGATCAAGCCGTCAGGAAGCGTTCAGTCCCGTGCGAGCCCTCTACACCAGCACCATCTTCCTCAACGCGGGACTCCTGTTTCTCGTTCAGCCGATGATCGCCAAGCTGCTGCTGCCGCGGTTCGGCGGCTCTCCCGCAGTCTGGGTCGTCAGCATGCTGTTCTTCCAGGCGGTGCTCTTGCTCGGCTACGCCTACGCCCATCTGGGGGCGCGGTGGCTGACGCCGCGCTGGCAGGCGATCGCCCACCTCGCCGTACTCGGCCTCGCGGCCCTCACCCTGCCGCTCGGCGTCCCGGACTGGCTCCCTCAGGGCGGAGCCGAGCCCACGTGGCTCCTGCTGGGGCTCCTGGCCGTGGTCGTCGGCCCCTCGTTCTTCGCCCTCTCCGCGGGAGCCCCGCTCCTGCAGCGCTGGTTTGCCGCCACCGGCGACCCCGAGGGCCACGATCCCTACTTCCTCTATGCCGCGAGCAATCTCGGCAGCATGATCGCGCTGGTGGGCTACCCGCTCCTGGTCGAACCCCGACTGCGCCTGGACGCCCAACGCGTCGACTGGTCGTGGGGCTTTGCTCTTCTCGGCATCGGCTTGGTGGCGGCGGCGACGGGCATCCGCAAGCCGCTGCCACTCGAGGGCAGCGACTTGGAACGCGCGCCCGTAGGGCCGAGCCGGGCGGATCGGCTCCGATGGACGGCCCTCGCGGCGGTGCCTTCGAGCCTCATGCTGGGCGTCACGACCTACCTGACGACGAATCTCGCCCCCGTCCCCCTGTTGTGGGTCGTTCCGCTCGCGCTCTATCTGATCACCTTCATTCTCGCGTTCGCCAGGCGAACGCTCGCGGGCCCTTCGGTGCTGGCCCGCGTCTTGCCCCTGCTGGCCACTCCGTTGGCCCTCGTGATGGTCCTCGAGGCGACCGAGCCGATCCGCGAGCTAGGCGCGCTCCATCTCGCCACCTTCTTCGTGGCGGCGTGGATGTGCCACGCCCGCCTCGCCTCTGAACGGCCCCACCCGTCCCATCTCACGGAGTTCTATCTGTGGATCGCGGTGGGAGGCGTGCTGGGCGGGGCGTTCAATGCGCTGGTCGCCCCGGTCGTCTTCAAGACCCTCGCCGAGTATCCGGTCGCGCTCGTCGCCGCATGTCTTCTCAGGCCCCGCGGCGACCGCCCTCCGGGCCCGCTTAAGCTCGACGTGGGCTATGCCGCTGCGATCGGGTTGTTCGCGGCCGCCACCGCGCTCTATTGGCGATCCGCCGGATACGAGGCCAACGCGTGGCGCTCGGCGGTCACCATCGGCGTGCCGGCGATCCTCTGTTTCCTCGCGGTCGACCGCCCGCTGCGCTTCGGTCTCGCCCTCGGCGCCCTGTTCCTCGCGGCGCAGATCGTCGACACCGCGGCTCCGGGTCAGGTGCTCGTGAAGGCACGAAGTTTCTTCGGCGTCCACCGGGTCCTGGAAACCACCAACCAGCACGGGGTGTTCCACCACCTCGTGCACGGCAACACCACGCACGGCATTCAGAGCCTCCGCGAACCGGGAACACCGTTGACGTACTACAGCCGCCAAGGCCCGATCGGCCAGGTGTTCGCCACGTTCTCCGGCCCAAATACGAAGGACCGGGTCGCGCTCGTGGGGATGGGGGTCGGGTCCCTCGCGGCCTACGGCGTGCCGGGCCAGCGCATGACCTATTTCGAAATCGACCCGGAGGTCGACCGGATCGCAAAGGACCCTGCCCTCTTCACGTTCCTCAGGGATTCGCGCGCGAAGGTCGATGTCGTCCTCGGGGACGCGCGCCTCTCCCTCGCGCGCGAACCCAACGGCGCGTACGGCCTCATCGTCCTCGACGCGTTCACCTCCGATGCGATCCCGGTACACCTCCTCACCCTCGAGGCGATCCGCATGTACCTGGCGAAGCTCGAGCCGAACGGAGTTCTCGCGTTCCACATTTCGAACCGCTACCTCGACCTGCGCCCCGTGCTTGCGGCCGCCGCGGCCGATCTGGACCTCGTCGCGCTCTTCAATTTCGACCTCTACATCGGCGAGGACGAACAGTCCACCGGGATCGAGCCCTCCAAGTGGGTCGTCATGGCGCGATCTCCGGCCGACCTGCTCTCCTTGCCCTCGAGCGGCGGTTGGGAAGATCTCGCACCCACGGGCATGGAGGCGTGGTCGGACGACTTCTCCAACCTGCTTGAAGTGTTCGCGCCGACGAAAGGGGATCGCTAGTTGGGCGCCGCGCAGACCCCGATCGCGATCAGTGCTTCTCTTTCGCCTGGGCGGCCCGCTCCCACATCGCCACGGTACGCACGTCGCGGCGGCGGCGGTCCATCGCCTGCCCGATCTTGATCGCCAGCACCTCGTAGGCGTCGGCGCCGGGCGAGTTCTTTTCGATGTAGTCGAACGCGCCCCGCCGCATGCACTCCACCGCATTCGACACATTGCCGTACGCGGTCATGACGATCACCTCGGCAAAGAGGTCCCTCGAAAACGCGCCGCTCAGCACCTTCAACCCGGAATCCGGGTCCTCCATGCTCATGTCGGTGACGATGATGTCGAACGGCTTCTCGGCGCTCTGGATCATTTCGAGTCCGTCCTCGGAGTTCGATGCGAGCGACACTTGGTAGCCTTCGCGCTCCAGCCTTCGCCGGACCGCATTCAAAACATCCTCTTCATCGTCAATCACGAGCACGCGACACATGGACCTGAGTATAGCCCTGCCACAATGAGTGCACCGCCATGGAAGGTCCGAGCGCGCGCGTCGAAAACCCGGGGCTTCAAAGCGAGCCCAGCCGGCTCGACAACCTGCGCACGCTCCGGATGGCCAACCTCGATGTCGGCTTCGCCACCGCGTTCGGCACCCTCGTCACCGGCACGTTCCTCGTTGGGTTCATCAAGTTCCTCGGCGGCTCGGACATCTGGATCGGATTGCTGGCGGCGGTTCCCAGCCTTCTCGGCATTCTGCAGATTCCGGGCGGGATCTGGGGGCGGGGCTTTCCCAGCTACAAGCCGTTCGTGCTCGTCGGAAGCTCCATCTGGCGGGCGCTTTACGTCCCGCTGATCGTCCTTCCGTTTCTTCCCCTGGACAACCAGCTCAAGCTCTGGATCCTCGCGACCTGCATCGGGACGGCCTCTGCCGCGGTCCTCATCGTCAGCCCGATCTACAACGATTGGCTGGCCGAGATGGTCCCGCCCAGTTCCCGCGGCTGGTACTTCAGCCGCCGCAACGCCGTCGCAACCGGCGTCGGAGCCTCCGTCGGCGTGATCGGAGCCTTGATTCTCGACTGGTTCCGCCGCAACGGCAACGAGGGGATCGGCTTCTCGACGATCTTCGCCCTGGGGATCGTCTGTGCGACCGCGAGTCTTGCCATGTACCTGCGCATGCGGGACATCCCCCGGCCGAATCCGGTGAAGCAGACGGTGCGCGAGGGAACCCGGGCGTTCGGCGTCCCGTTCAAGGACGCGAACTTCCGCAAGGTCCTTCTTTTCTTCGCGCTCTTCGTCGCGGGCCAGAGCTTCGCGGGAAACCTGTTCAGCGCCTTCGCGCTCGAGAGTCTTGACCTCCCGTTCACCATCATCCAAGGGGCGGGGTTCATGCACGCCGCAGGCAATCTGCTCTCCGCGCGCATGTGGGGGTTCCTGGCTGACAAGTACGGCAACAAGCCCATTCTCACCCTTGTCGGGTTCGGGCTCACCCTGACTCCGGTGATGTGGCTGTTCTGCTACCCCGGACGCGACGTGCACAACGCCGTCGTGTTGCTCTCGAGCCACCTCTTCGTCGGCATCATCTGGGCCGGGGTGGCGCTGTGCCAGTTCAACCTGCTGCTCGCGACGGCCAAGCCCGAAGAGCGCTCGACCTACATCGGCGTCGGGCTCGGGATCCAAGCGATCATCGGCGGCGTTTCGCCGCTGCTTGGAGCATCGATGCTCACGGCCATGCGCGGGTTCGTACCGGCCGATCAGGCGTACAAGTGGGTCTTCGCCACCAGCATGGCCCTGCGCCTCATCGCCGTGTTCTTCCTCGCCCCCGTCCGCGAAGAGGGGGCGATCCGCATCCGGACGACGCTCAAGCACCTTCGGCGCACCACACCGGGCGGCATCCGCGCGATGCGCAGCCTCACCCGCAGTTCCGACGCCCTGAGCCGCGAAGACGCCATCGGCCGCGTGGCTTCAAAAGGGTTTGCGCTGGGCGCCGACGAGATCGTCAAGGCCCTGCACGACCCCTCGCCTCGCGTGCGCCGGCGGGCCGCACAAGCCCTCGCCCAACTGCAGGACGAGAGTGCCGGCGAGGCCCTGGTGCACATGGTCGTCGAACACCCGGACCTCGTGGAGGAGGAGACTGTGGAGGCCTTGGGCGAGCTGCGGCACGCCGAGGCCGTCCCTGCGCTCGTGAACCTGCTGCAGAGCCCGCGTTCGCTCGTCCGGCGAGCCGCAGCCAAGGCGCTGGGCCGGGTGGGCGACGCCGAGGCCATCGGCCCGTTGATGGCCGCGGCCGCCGAGCCGGGCGATCCCGACCTGCGCCGCGCCAGCCTGCAGGCCCTGCGCGTGCTCGGGGCACGCGAGGCGCAGCCCGTGGTGGGCGACGCCCTCTACGATCCGCACCCGAGCGTCCGCATCGCCGCCGCAGAGGTGGTGGCCGAGATGGCGATGCGGGACCTGGCCCCCCACCTGCGCAAGTCGCTCGAGTACTTCGACGACGAGGCGGCGAGCGAAGTGGCCTACGCGCTGGGTTGCGTGGGGACGGTCGAGGATATCCCGACGATCCTGCACGAAGCGTCCCAAGGCGTCTCGATGACGACGCGACGGCGTTGCCTCCTGGGCGTGGCGCGCCTCCTGGGCGTCGAGCCCGACGCCTACAAGCTGATGCTTCTCGAAGGCATGGCCAGAGACTCGGCCCTGCTCGAGGCCTTGCGCGGCGCGATCAAATCCGTGCCGGCGATGAAGGTTGCCCTGGAGCGATACTCGGCAGGAAACGAGCCCGAAGCCCTGGCCGAGTTGGCCCGCCGTTCCGACAACGCTTCCCTGCACCACCTGGCGGCGAACCCGGTGGAAGAGGCCTTTCTGGTCGCCAGCCTGGTGGCGGGCCGGTAGAAGCCATCGAAAGAACTGGTGGAGGCGGCGAGAATTGAACTCGCTTCCAAAACCGTCGTCCAGCCGTTACCACGAGCGTCTCCCCTGTACTTTGTCTCGACGCCGCTCTCTGCCGGGGATGCCTGAGCGGTCGTCCAGTTCGATTGTTCTAGGCGGGTTCGCTCCGAACAGAAGCTCGCCCGACGATCCGGATTTGTTTGACACCCCGACTTCGGCCTACCGGCTCGGCCAAAGGGGACGCGCGGTCAATTAAGCCGCGTAAGCGTAGCTGTTATTCGCAGTTACTTTTTTTGCCGCTTTTTACGAGGCCAACGGCGCCTCGGCTCGCAACGAAAGGTTGATCCGGCTCTGTCGAACCCTGACGCCCCCAGTTGTCATTAGTATAGAACGTCGGCGGGCGGTTCGTGGTTCCTCACGCGGGGAGTTTCACGCAAGGGGGAATCGGGAGACGGGAGTCGGGAGACGGGAATCGGGAATCGGGAATCGGGAGTCGGGAGACGGGAATCGGGAGACGGGTGGGAGACCGGAGATGGGAGTCGGATGGGCCTTACCAGCGTGCCACGCCCGCTGGACGGGCGTGGGTTCGACAGTTGCATGCCCGCCAAGCGGGCATGGCACCCTTTTGGGCTGCGCGTCGGTCCGCGCAGGCCCGCCGCTACTCGGATTCGGTCGAAGAGGCCTCGGCGGACTCGGTCGTTCCCTCCTCGGTCTCTTCGCCGAGCAGTTCGGGTTCGCCCTCCTCCTCTTCGGTCGGAGTTTCCAGGACCACCACCGGGGGCGGCGTGCAGGTGAAGAGCGTGGCTTCGGGCGAACTCATCAGTTCGAGTCCTTCCGCCAGCTTCAACTCGCCCGCCATGATCGTGGTGTTGACCTCCATTCCCGCGACGTCCACCTCGATGTGGTCGGGAAGGTCGGACACCTTCGCGCGGACGGTGACGTGGGTCGTCGGGTGGTTGAGAATCGCCACGTGCTCTTCCACGGCCGGCGGCGTGCCCACGGGAACCACGGGCAGATCGACGGTGATCAGGTCGTCCATCTTGATCTGCATCACGGTGACGTTGAGGATCGCCCGCTTGATCGCGTCGTGGTCCACCTGCTTCACGATCACGTTGCGCGGCTTCTTTTCGCCCTCGATCACCAAGTCGAACATTCCGGTGCCGGAGGCGTGCGCCAGCGCGTGGCGCAGCTCGGCGGCGTCCGCCTGGATCATAAGGTGGTCCTTCCCACGCTCGATCAGCGCCATGGGCACTTTGCCCTCTCGGCGGAGGGCGTGCGGTTTGGTCCCGTCCCTCGGGGTCACATTCAAAACAGACATCAAAAAAGCTCCTGGTCCAGCCTCGCACGATCGGCGCGGGCAACGAGAGCGGATTTTACCCCGGAAGGCGGCATCGGCTCGCAGACGCCTCTTCCATCGGGCCATCGCGACGGGAAGGGAATTCCGCGGGGCGGCTCGATCGACACTTTCAGGGGCAAAGTGCCCGGTCGAAACCGAGCCGTCCGTCATAATCGGGCAGTGTGGCCCTCGTGCCCCAGGGAGTGACCAAGACCGATGTTGATTCAAGCACTGACTCTCGCCCTCACCGTGCAGTTCGGCACCGCCGACATGAGGCTGATGCGGTTTCCCGCGGTCCACGGCGACACCGTCGTGTTCACGTTCGCGGGCGACCTCTGGACGTCGAAGAAGGACGGCGGTTTCGCGCGTCGCCTCACGTCGCACTTCGGGGGCGAATCGCGGGCGCGCTTCTCGCCCGATGGAAAGTGGCTGGCCTTCACGGGCACCTACGAGGGGAATGCGGACGTCTACGTGATGCCCGCGGAGGGCGGCGAGCCTGTGCGGCTCACGTTCGAACCCGACACCGACATCGTTCTGAACTGGACTCCCGACGGCAAAATCGCCTACGCCTCCACCTACGGCAGCTTCACGAACCGCCAGCAGCGCCTGTGGCTCGTGGACCCCAAAGGCGGTCTCCCGATCTCCACCGATCTCATCGAGGTTTCCGACCTCTCCTACTCCCCCGACGGGCGCAAAGCCGCCTACAACCGTTTCGGCTCGCACGCGTTCAACTGGAGGCGCTACCGAGGCGGGTCCCAAGGCAAGATCTCGTTCTGGGACTTCCCCTCCCAGACGTACAGCGAAATTCCTTCGGCCGGCGAAAACAGCTGGGAGCCGATGTGGGTGGGCGACACCATCTACTACATCAGCGACAAGAACCAGAGCACGGTCAACCTCTATGCCTACGACACCAAGAGCAAGCGCACCGAGCAGCTCACCAAGTTCACCGACGCCGATATCAAGTGGCCGAGCACCGACGGCAAGACCATCGTCTTCGAGCGGGACGGCTACCTGTACGACTACGATCTGGCGTCGAAGAAGGTCGAACGGCTCACCCCGACGGTGCGCGGCGATATGCTCTCGGCCCGGCCCGAGCTTAAGGAGCTGGGAAACCAGATCTCCAACTTCTCGCTCTCTCCCTCGGGGGTTCGCTTGGCGGCCGAAGCCCGTGGAGAGATCTTCAGCGTGCCGGCCAAGCACGGCGATACGCGCGACCTGACGGAGACTCCCGGAGCCCGGGAACAAGCTCCCGACTGGTCGCCCGACGGCAAGACGATCGCCTATATGAGCGACGAGTCGGGCGAGGTCCAGATCTACACGCGCCCCCAGATGGGCGGACCCGCCACCCAGGTCAGCGACGAGAAGACAAACCGCATCCAAGCGTTCCGCTGGTCGCCCAAGGGCGACAAGATCAGCTTCTCCACCGTCAAAGGGCAGGTCTACCTGCTCGATCCGAAGACCAAGTCAAGCCAGGAGATCTTCGCCGAGCGATTCGGGGGAACGCCGCCGTACGACTGGTCGCCCGACGGCAACTGGATCGCCTACATCGCCAACGGGGAGAACCTGTTCGGTGCGCTCTATCTCTATGAGGTCGCAACCGGCACGTCGCACAAGGTCACCGAGGGTTACTTCCCCGACCAGGCGGTGAGCTTCGACCTCAACGGCAAGTACCTCTACCTCATTTCCGGCCGGACCTTCATTCCGACCCCCGGCGACTTCGAATTCATCATGCAGATGGAGAATTCGCAGCGCGTCTACCTGATGACGCTCTCCAAGGACGAGTCCAACCCCCTGGTACCCCCTTCCGACGAGGAGAAGGCAGGTGACGATGGCAAGAAGGAGGAGGGGGGCAACGAGAAGCCCGAAGGAATGAAGGTGGACCTCGACGGCCTCGCGGCCAGGGTGTTGCCACTGCCCATGCCTCCCGGCACGTACAACGCGGTGGTCGGCGCCAACAACGGCGTCTACTTCTTCAGCGACCGCACCCTCCAGAAGTTCGACCTTGGAAGCCGCGAGGCGTCCCCGATCATCGCCGGAGCGTCCTCATTGGCGTTCAACGCAAAGCGCACCAAGCTCGCCTATCAAGGTGGCGGCGTGATCGGAATCATCGACGCCCGACCCGGCCAGAAGCTGGGGGATGGCAAGGTCAACGTCTCGGGCGTCGAAGCCGTGATCGACCCGCGCGCCGAGTGGCGGCAGATCTTCTGGGAGGCTTGGCGCTACGAGCGCGACCACTTCTACGACGCGGAGATGCTGGGACTCAACTGGGACGCCATCGGCAAGCACTACGCCGAACTTCTGCCCTACGTCGCGCACCGCAACGACCTCAACTACGTGATCGGCCTCATGATCGGAGAGTTGGGAACGTCCCACGCGTACGTTGGGGGAGGCGACATGGGCGACGGGCCCCCGCCGATCCCCACGGGCCAGCTTGGCGCCGATTACGAGAGCCACGCCAACAAGATCCGATTCAAGAAGATCTACTACGGCCTGAACTTCGACGAGAGTCGCCGCGGCCCCCTCGGCGAGCCCGGAGTGAACATCAAAGAGGGTGAGTACCTGCTGGCGATCGACGGCAAGCCTCTCGGAGCCGACACCAATCCGGACTCGCTGCTCGTGAACAAGGCGGGCAAGACCGTGACGCTCACCGTCAACGACCGCCCGGGGATGGAGGGATCGCGCGAAGTCCGCGTCCACCCGATCGCCAGCGAGGGCCAACTCCGCTACATCGAGTGGGTCGAGGCCAACCGCCGCTGGGTCTCCGAAGCGACCGGGGGCAAAGTGGGCTACATGCACGTGCCGGACACGTCCATGCCCGGCGTCATCGAGTTCATCAAAGGCTACTACTCGCAGAGCGACAAGCAGGCGATGATCATCGACGAGCGCTTCAACGGTGGCGGAATGATCCCGACGTTCTTCATCGAGCGCCTCGGGCGCCAAGTGGCGACCGCGCTCAAGCAGCGCAACGGCGAGGACATCAAGTTCCCCACCCAGACGTTCCAAGGCCCGATGGCGATGATGATCAACGGGTATGCGGGATCGGGCGGCGACATGTTCCCGTGGCTGTTCCAGAACGCGAAGATGGGTCCGCTGATCGGCACGCGCACCTGGGGCGGGCTTGTGGGCATCCAAGGCGGCGCGCCGTTGATCGACGGAGGCTTCCTCTCCTCGCCCGAGTTCGGCATCTACGACGTGAAGACCGGCAAGTGGATCGCCGAGAACACGGGCGTGACGCCGGACATCGAGGTGGACGCACGCCCCGACCTCGTGGCCAAGGGACAGGACCCGCAGCTTGCGAAGGCCGTGGAGTACCTGATGGAGCAACTCAAGAAAGGGTCGGTGAAGTACGTGGAGCCGAAAGGGTATCCGCGTGTCGGAGGCGGCGGCGGGAGCTAGTCGTTAGGCCTTGGGCCTTGGGCCTTGGGCCTTGGGCCTTGGGCTTGGGGCTTGGGCTTGGGGCTTGGGGCTTGGGGCTTGGGCCTTGGGCTTGGGGCTTGGGGCTTGGGAGCCTGGTCAGGGGTATTCTTTGCTTGCCCTTGGCCGCTCCCACCGATCTTGCTGAGTCCGGCGCGAGCCCTCATCCACCTTTGACGCAGAGTCTTGTCCTGCGCTTTTACCGGCCCCTTGCCTTGTCTTGGATGTTCATGGCCGTGGAAGGGCCGGTTTCGGTCGCTTTGATCGCACGGCGGCCCGACAGCCAGGTGAATACGGCGGCCTTCTTCGTCCTGATGAGCCTTGCTCTCTGGATCGAGAGCCCGGTGATCGACCTTCTCTCGACGGCGACGACCCTCGCCAGGAACCGCCAACATTTCGTGGTCTTGACCCGCTTCGTGCAATGGGTCATCGCCGCAGTGACGTGCGTGCATTTCCTTTTGGCAGCCACGCCCCTGTACGGCTTCGTCACCCGCTCGATCCTCGACCTGCCCCCGGACGTGGCCGCGGCGGCCCACCTTGGGATGATCGTCATGATCCCGTGGAGCGGACTCATCGGATGGAGGCGGTACCTTCAGGGCGTCCTCATTCGCCACGGCCAGACGCGGCTCATCGGTTGGGGGACCGGCGTCCGCGTGGCCATGATGGCCACGGCCGCATGGATCCTGTTCCACGCGACGGAGTGGCCGGGGATTCCGATCGCGGCCACCTCCCTCCTTTGCGCGGTCGCCGCGGAAGCGCTGTTCATCCACCTGGTCAGTCGAAAGACCGTCGCCCAGTCGCTCGACCATCCCGAGCGGCCCGACGAGGCGCATCTCACGATGCAGAGGGTCGCCAAGTTCCACCTGCCTCTCACCGCCACCACGATGGTGATGCTGATGTCGGGATTGGTGATCAGCGCCGCACTGGCCCGTGCACCCAACTCGGTGCTCTCGCTGGCCGCGTGGCAGGTGGCGACGACGGTCCTCTTCCTCCACCGCACGATCGTGTTCGCCCTCCCGGAGGTGGTCGTCGCGCTCTACCGCGACTCGGCTTCCGCGGCCGTGCTGCGCCGGTTCTGCATCCACGTGGGCCTGGCAACCAGCGGTTCGATCGTGCTCTTCGCCGTGACGGGAGTGGACACCCTGTTCTTCGCCCGGGGATTGGGGAGCCAACCCGAGACGGTGGCGACCGCGCACCTCGCCTACATGGTGGGCATGCTGATGCCGTTTCTCGGCGCGCTCCAATCCTACGTGCGCGGCATGCTGACGGCCCACCACCTGACCGTCGCGAGGCTTCATGCCGTGGTCGTGTCGATGGCGTGCCTGGTCGCGGGCTTGGCAGTCGGGGTCGGGCTTCGCTGGCCCGGCGTCGTCACGGCCGGCTTGGCGATGAGCTTCGCCATGGCGGCGGAGCTGTGGGCGCTGACGCGCAATTGGCGGCGGGGCCGGGCGCGCCTCGACGGGGCTTTGCCCGCCTCCGTCTGATCGGCCGCCGGTACACTGCTCCTTCTATGGATGGACACATCGGTGTGGACGAAAGCGGCAAGGGCGACTTCTTCGGACCGCTGGTCATCGCCGCATGCTACGTGGGGCCCGAGCACCTCGCGGAGCTCGACGGCGTCAAGGACTCGAAGAAGCTCACCGATGCCGTCGCGACCCATCTCGCGTCGAGGATCAAGGCCGTGTGCCCCCACTCGGTGATCGCCATCGGACCCGCCAAGTACAACGAGCTGTACGAGAAGTTCCGCAACCTCAACAAGCTGCTTGCATGGGGTCATGCGCGGGCGATCGAGAACGTGCTCGAGCTTGCGCCTTGCCAGCTCGTCATCTCCGACCAGTTCGCCGATCCGGCCGGCCTGCGCCGAGCCCTGTTCGAAAGGGGCCGCCAAGTCGAACTGCGTTCGATGGTCCGAGCCGAGAGCGACATCGCCGTGGCCGCCGCTTCGATTCTCGCCCGGGCGGAGTTCCTCTGGAAGCTCCGGTCTTTGGGCGAGCAGTACGGCGTCGCGCTTCCCAAAGGCGCCACGTCTCCCGTGATCGACGCCGGGGTCCGCTACGTCCAGGCCCACGGCCGGGACGCGTTGAAGAACGTCGCCAAGATGCACTTCAAGACGGCCGCCAACGTCTTGGCGGCCGCTCAAAGATAACGCCCGGTACCCGCAGCTCCTACAGCTTCAAGTCGACGATGCCGCTCACGCCTACACCGTCCACTCGGCGGATGTTGCTGAGCACATCTTTGCTCTCGACGGGAATCAACGCGCGGAAACGCACTTCTCCAAACAGCCCCCCCTCGATCTGCGCGACGGCTTGCACCTTATCGACGGACTCCTTGGCGCCCATCACCTGAGCGGCGCCGATCGCGCCGCTGCCGGAGCCGACGCTCAGGATCGGCACCACCTTGGTGGCCGAGGCCTTCGTGTCCTCGTGCTTCGTCGCCTTGTTGATGGTCGAGTTGATCTGGGGACCAAACTGCTTGACGGCGGCGCCGATGCCGACGACTTTGATCAACTGCTTGAGTTGAGGGGCCGCCGCCGTAGACAGGGCCAAGGCTCCGACAAGGGCGAGGATGAGTTTGCGATTCGTTTTCATGGTTTGGGAGTTCTCCTTCCAGTTGGACGATTGAGGCGGCCCCCTTGTTGCGAGGGACAGGTGCTTGCCAAAAAGAACGGGCCCCGGCTCGAAAGCCGGGGCCCGCAACCGAGAGAGGCGATCGGGTTTAGAACCGGACGCCGATCTGGGTCGTGATCAGGCCGCCCTTGGCGGTGCCGGCTCCGAACGGAGTGGTCATCACACCCTTGCCGTCGAAGTCGCTGATCTGCCAGTTGATGCTGAACGTCGAGTTGCCGCCCAGCATGTGGTCGAACCCGAAGTTCCACCAGGTGACCTCGGGGTCGCCGCCGGAACCAGAGTTGTCGAACCGGACGTTCTCCCAGCTCACGCCGACCTTCGAGTTGCTGTTGAGCTTGTAGCCCAGACCCGCCTTGTAGATGTCGACGTCGTTGCCCGAACCGTTCTCAGGCTCGTACATCTCGCCGGACGCCCACAGGCGAACGTTCTCGTTCAGGTCGAAGTGCGCGGCAGCGCCCCAACCCTTGATGTTGGTCGGGTTGTAGAACCAGGCGATTCGGCCCCAGTCGCCGGGAGCAGCGAAGTACTCTTCGATGTTCCGGTACCAGCCCTTGACGCCCCACTTCTCGGCATTGTAGGCAGCCTTGGCATACCACGCCGTGTTGTTGTCCGTGAAGACCGAAGTCGTGTTGTAGCGCTCGTCCGACTGGGCGAAGCCACCGTTGACCATGATCTTGCCGAACTTGAAGTTCGCATCGCCGCCAAACACGTTGACGCGGTTGACGCCAGGCGAGGAACCGATGACCTCGTCCGAATCCAGCCACAGGTACGACAGATTGATGCTGCCGTTCTGCGTCAGCGGAGTGCTGAACGTGGTGCCGAGCACGCGATGCGGCTCGAGCCACGAGTGGCCACCCGCCATGATCGTCTGGATGCTGTCAAAGTCCGTACCCGTCTGCGAGTTGATGCGACCGCCGAACACGTTGAGCTTGGCTCCACCGAAGTGGAAGTCGAGCGAACCGCCGTCAACCATGAACTTGCCATCGTCGAACCGGGGGTTGTCGTAGTCGGGAGTCGTATCCTGCTTCTGGAAGATGTACGGGCTCACCTTGATGCCGAGCCGGCCCACCGTCGCGCTGAAGTTCTGACCGACAAGGCTGTCGTCGAACTTGATCCATGCGTTCTGGATGTAGAACTCGGAATCCACGTTGTCATCGAACGGGTTGCCACTGTTGAGGTAGTTCTGCCCGTTGAAGAAGTCCAACGCGTTGCCGTTGACGACCGTGAAGCCCCACTTGGGTCCTTCGTCGTTCGTCCCCGAAAGGGTGACCGCAGCCTCGTGAATCACCGAGGTGTCGCGCGTCGCGCCGACGGGCTGACCGCTGTAGTCGTCTCGACCGTAACCGGTCGGGCGACCGTCGCGGGTCACGCCGAACTCGTCGTCGCTGTAGCCCATGAAGACCGCGAAGCCGAGGTCGCCATGAATGTCGACCGGAAGCTTCTTCTTCTCAAGGGCGCCCACGCGATCCGCGAGGTCGCTCATGCCCTTCTTCAGCGCTTCGACGTCCACGCCCATGGAGCTGAGCTCCTTCTCGAACGTGCTCGCCAGCTTCTTCAGATTGGCAATGTCATCGCCCCAAGCCTTCATGTTGCCCAGCTGGCCCTGAAGGTCGCTGAGGCCCCGCTTGAGGTTGTCGACATCGGCTTGGCTCGGGCCGCCGCCACCAGCCTTAGGAAGGTTGTCGACGATCCGCTTCAGATCGGAGATCCGGCTGTCCAGACCGTCCGTAATGTTCTTCAGGTGCTTGTACGTGGCGTGAATCGCAACCGCCAGCTCGTATCGGCTCGCCGGGCGAGGACCGCGGAACAGTCCGTCCGGATAGCCTACGAGAAGGCCGTTGTTCTTCATCTCCTTCAGGGCGTCGTACGCCCAGTGATTTTCGGGAGTGTCGGGAAAAGCGTCCGACTGGGCCAGCGCTGGTACAACCATCGCGGCGCCCAAGACGACGCTGAGAGCGATTTTAAGGGTTCGCTTCATGTCCGTTTGATGCTCCTTGCATTAGTTTTTCTCTGCAGGAGACACACCCCGGACTCCGGGTCGCCGCAACCGTCCTCATAACTTTCCTTGAGTTTCCTATGAGTCCAAGCTCCGCGGCCGTAGCTCAGATAGCGTGCATCCTGCAACGTGAACCCGTAAGTACTACAGGTTCAGGTGTAGTATAGACGCCCCGGAGGCAAAACACAACCCCTCCGGGAAAAAGAGTTGTAAAAAGGGTGGATTCGAACCTGAATCTCCTCAGTCGAATCCTAGAACTTGACGCTCAACTGGGTCGTGATCAGCCCGCCCTTGGCCCGATCCCCCGTGGTTCCGAAGGGCTGGAAACCCGCGGCGCCTTTGCCGTCGAAGTCGGAGATCTGCCACAAGATGTTCACGGTCGTCCGGCTGTCCATCGCGTAGCCGAAACCGATGTTCCACCACCGCTCGGTCGGCTTGCCGGCACCGCCCACGTTGCCGAGCGACCACTCGACGTGCTCGTACCCCAGACCGAACTGCCAGTTGCGGTTGAGCTGGTACCCGACGCCGAGCAGGTACCGATGCAGCTCGTCGTCCGAAGTGAGCGCCGACCTGGCCGTGCCTGCTCCCTGGTATCTCTCGGCCGAGCCCAAGATGCTCACCCGGTCGGAAAAGTCGAAATGGGCGTTCACGCCGTAGCCGCGGATGTCCGTAGGGTTCCACCAATCCCCGATGCGGCCCCAATCCCCCGGCGCGGCGAACAAGGGATCGATCGCCTTGTAGAAGCCCTTCACACCCCAGCGCGAACCCGACAGCCCGGCATTCACGTACCACGCGCGGTTGTCTTCGTTGACCACGGGCGTCTCGTTGTAGCGCACGTCGGACTGGGAGTAGCCACCCTCCAGACGGACCTCGCCGAGCCTCAGATTCAGATCGCCGCCGTACACGTTCACGCCGTTGACCAAGCCGGCGGATGCCGTGGAGACCGTGTCGCCGTCCAACCACAGGTACGCAAGATTCAACGTTCCCAGGGAGGCGATCGGGACGACGAGATTGGCGCCAAGAGAGCGGTCGACCAGCACGTCGAGCCCGGAGTTCATCCCGCGCGGCCTCGGCCCGCCCGGCGCGTAGCCGGGGCCGGTGAAGTTCCCTGCGAACATGGGTTGGAGCACGGTGCCATCGCCCGAGATGCCCGTGCTGGTCCTCCCGCCGAACACATCGAGCCGGGCGCCGCCGAACTCCAACCCGACGATCGCGCCGTCGAGGGTCCACGCGCGGTTGTCCCACCGCTCGTTGGAGAAGTAGGGCGTGTTGTCCACGCGCTGGAATAGATAAGGGCCCACGCGATAGTTGACCCGCCCGACCGAAGCGCTCAGATCGCGGCCCATCAGGCTCGTGTCGAACTTGAGCCAAGCCTCGCTCAGATAGAACTCGTTTTCGGGGGCGTAGTTGAGCGGAGCCCCCGGCACGACCCACGCCTGGTCTCCAAACCCCTCGAGCGCGTTGCCGGTCACGAACGTCGTTCGCCACTGGGTGGGGCTGTCGTCCCGACTGGAAAGGGTGAGCGCGGCCTCGTGGAATACGGAGAGGTCGCGCGTCGCGCCGCTGGGCAACCCGTTGTACGAGCCGTGCCCGATTCCAACGGGCCTACTGTCCACCGTCAGTCCGTAAAGCCCGTCTTGGCTGTAGCCGCCGTAAGCCGCAAAGGTGAGGTCGCCCCCGATGTTCACCGGCAGGGACTGCTTCTCGAGGTCCCCCACCCGCTTGTCCAGCGATCCCAGCCCCTGCTGCATCGCCGCCACGTCCACGCCCAGAGACGCAAGCTCCTTTTCAAAAGTCTGCGCGAGCTTGTGAAGCCGGGCGACGTCGTCCCCCCAGGCTCCCATCTTGGCGACCTGGGCGCGCAAATCCTCCAAGGCGCGCTTCGGGCTGACCAACGTGACTTGATCGCCACCGAAGGAGGTGTCGCGATCGGTCAGCATCTTGATGTCGTTGATCTGGCCGTCGACGCGGTCCATCATCTCTTTCAGGCGCTTGTACGCCGCGTGGACCGCCACCGCCATCTCGTAGCGGCTCGTCGGACGGTCGCCCCCCCATAGCCCGTCGGGATAGCCGACGAGGAGCCCGTTCGCCTTCATCGCAGCCAGCGCCTCGTACGCCCAGTGGTTCTTGGGCGTGTCGGGGAACGCGTCGGACTGCGCCCACCCCGGCACGGCCAGCGCGGCTCCCAACACGAGACCCAAGGCAACTCTCAACGTCCGATTCATGCGTGGCAATCTGCCCCCGGATGGGTACGACGGTTTCGCGGACCCTGGGAGAACACCCCCATTATGGCGCGAATCCACGTTCGGGTCCGTTTGACGCCACCCAATCAAATGGTCGGCTCCCACGAGCAGATGTGGAGCCCCACCCAAGGTAAAACGAGGTTGATGCTCGACCGCAATCTGCTGCGCACCCATCCCGACCGTGCCCGCGAAGGGGCCCGCCTCAAGAAGGTGGACGCTCCCATCGACGCCTTCCTCAAGGTGGACGAGTCTTGGCGCGCCTTGCTGGCCGAGCTTCAGGGCGACCAAGCCGAGATGAACCAGCTCAGCAAGTCGATCGGCGCGCTGATGGCCCAGGGCAAAGGCGAAGAGGCCGAGCAGGCAAAAGCCCAAACCGGCGCCCTCAAAGAGAAGGTGCGTGCCGGCGAGCAGCGCCAGCGCGCGCTCGAAGAGGAGATGGCCGCCCTCGAACTGCGCATCCCCAACATCCCGGACCCCGGCGTCCCGCACGGAGACGGCGAGGAGCAAAACGTCGTCGTGCGCACGTGGGGCGAGCCCGCGCAACCCGACGTCCCGAAGCCGCATTGGGAGATCGCCGAAGATCTCGGGCTGCTCGACCTCGCACGGGGCGCCAAGATCTCCGGCAGCGGATTCATCGTCTACACGGGCTGGGGCGCGCGGCTCCAGCGCGCGTTGATCCAGTACATGATCGATCACCAGACCCTGCGCAACGGGTACCGCGAGATCTTCCCTCCGTATCTCGTCAACGACCAGAGTCTCCTCGGCACCGGCCAACTGCCCAAGTTCGAGGAGGACCTGTACAAGGCGGGCGACGGACTGTACCTCGTTCCCACCGCCGAGGTGCCGGTCACGAATCTCTACCGCGACGAGATCCTTGACGGAGACGACCTCACCATCAAACTCGCCGCCTACAGCGCCTGTTTCCGCAAGGAGGCCGGCGCTGCCGGAAAGGACACCCGCGGGTTGCTGCGCGTCCACCAGTTCGACAAGGTGGAGCTGGTGAAGTTCACCAAGCCCGAGGAGAGCAAATCCGAGCTGGAGGCGCTCGTGCAGGACGCCGAACAGATCCTCCAAGCCCTCGGCCTGCACTACCGGGTCGCCGAGATGTGCACCGCCGAGCTGGGATTCTCCAACGCCAAGCAGTACGACCTCGAGCTTTGGGCGCCCGGCGTCGGCAAGTTCCTGGAGATCTCCAGTTGCAGCGACTTCGAAGCGTTCCAGGCGCGGCGGGCCAACATCCGCTTCCGGCGGGCGCAGGGGGAGAAGCCGGAGTTCGTCCACACCCTCAACGGGAGCGGCCTCGCCTGTCCGCGCCTGTTCGCGGCGATCCTCGAGACGTTCCTTCAGCCCGATGGCTCGGTGCTCGTTCCCGAACCCCTGCGGCCCTATGTGGGCACCGACCGGATCACGCGTTCCTAACAGGTTCTCCAGGACCCCGGTAGTTCGAGCGGGTTGGGCGCCCCCCCTTGCGCCGATGATTTTCTCGAGGCTGGACCGTCTGGGTCGGCTTCGGAGGAACAAGTGGGTCAAGGCATTCGAGCGTCTCAACGCGTGCAAACCACGACCGGGCTTCGCGTCGATCCCAAGGTCGTGCTCAACAGCCAGATCATGCAGTACACGATCCAGGAGCTGGATCAGGCGATCGAGGCCGAACTGGCGGACAATCCGGCCCTGGAGCGCCTGCACGACGACAGCGAGCCCCTGAGCGAAGAGATCATCCTCCGCACCGTGGCCCCGCAAGAGCTCGGCCCGTCCAGCGAGGATTTCGAGTTCCTGCGCAGCATCCCCAGAGACGAGGGCGACCGCGTCGATTGGATCGACTTCGCCGCCAGCACCACGACGCTCTGGGACCACCTGCGCGCCCAACTTCTGCCCATGCTTCCCGAAGAGCTGCGCGAGGTGGGAGAGTATGCGATCGAGTGCGTGAACGAAGGGGGCTACCTCGACTCTCCGGTCGAGGAGATCGCCCTTGAGAACAACTGCTCGCTGGCGGACGCCGAAACGGTCGTCGCCGCCCTCAAGGAGTGCGAGCCGAGCGGCGTCGGAGCCGCGGACGTGAAGGAGTGCCTGCTGCTCCAACTGCGCGACGCCGACACCATGGAGCGCAAACTCGCCCGCGCGATCCTCAAGACGCATATGGACGATTTCATCGCTCGGCGCACGTCCCGAATCGCCCGCCGCTACCGCATCGTCACGGAACTGGTCGAAGCGGCGTTCGACGAGATCCTTGCCCTCACCCCGTATCCCGGGGAGCTCTTCCGGGTGAAGACGACGCACCAAAACCAGGCTCGCCCCGTGGGGGTGGTCCCCGACCTCGTCCTGGTCCACTCGGAAGCGGGCTGGGAAGTTCACGTGCGCGGAGCCGATCCCGCGATCCTTGGCGTGGACCGCACGTACCAGGCCCGCCAAAGGCAGCTCGAGGCCATGAAGCGACCGCCCAAGGGCGAGACACGGCACGTCAACGAGTACGTGAACCGCGCGAGCCGGTTCATCGAGAGCATCAAGCAACGGCGCAAGACCATGAAGGCGATCGGGGAGTACCTCGTCCGGCACCAGAACGGCTTCGTTTCCACGGGTCGCTACGAGTTCCTCAAACCGCTCACCCGCTCGAAGATGGCCAAAGACCTCGGCGTGCACGAGAGCACCGTGAGCCGCGCGACCATGGGCAAATTCGTCCAGATCGCCAACGGCGAGCTGCTCGGCTTCGAGGTGTTCTTCAAACCCGCGCTCCGCGTCCAGAAGATGATCGCCGAGATCCTCGCCACGGAGAATCCGAACAACCCGCTCTCCGACGAAGAGATCGCGGAGATTCTCAAGAAGAAGGGCGTTTCGGTAGCCCGACGGACGGTGAACAAGTACCGCGACCGCGGCAAGCTCCTCTCTTCCCGCAAACGCCGAAGCGCTTGACACCCCTGCGCACACCGGACTCGCAACCCGAGATGTTATACTGGGGAGCGCGGAGAGATGGCTGAGTGGTCGAAAGCGCCCGCCTGCTAAGTGGGTAGGTGACGAAAGTCGCCTCTCGGGTTCGAATCCCGATCTCTCCGCCAGACAACTCCACCGAGCGTGCCATGCGACTCACCGCCGCCTTGATCGCCGTCCTCGCCGCGACCTTCGGGTTCGCGCAGAACACGGACGAGTACCTGCGGGCGCGCAAAGGCCTCGGCATCACCCAAGCGGTGGGCGTCGAGGCGCTCGAAACCCTCGTGGGCGTGCGCGTCCTCGAAGTTCAGGGAATCGTGAAAGGCACCATGAGCAGCAACGGCAACTCGCTGCTGCTCCTGGAGGGCACGGGCGGCAAACCGCTGTTCGTCTCCACGAAGGCCGTTCCCGAGTGGCTCCAAGGCAACGAAGTGCACGCGCGGCTGTTGATCCGGGCCAGCCGCGAATCCGAGATGCTGGAGCCCGACTCGACCCTGATCGCCGCCGCACCGGAGCGCGTGGTGCGCGATTTCGAAGACGCCCAGGCCCGCGCCGAGGCGAAGGCCGCCGCAGCCAAAGCCGCCGCGGCCAAGAGAAACACCAGACTTCCGTCCCGGGGCACAACCCCGCCGGCCCGCGAGTGGAACCTCTCCCCGCACGAGGCGCTCGAGCCCTACGTCGCGTTCATCCGCAAGCAGAACCAGAAGCTCACGCGCGAAGAGGCCGTCAAGATCGCCACGGGCGTCATCGGCTTCAGCGTTCGGTACGGCGTCGACGCGCGCCTGATCATGGCGATGCTGATGGTGGAAAGCGGATTCGACCCCGGCGCCACCAGCCGGACCGGGGCGATGGGACTGGGCCAACTCATGCCCGGCACCGCCAGAGGGATGGGGGTCGGGAACCCGTACGACAGCATCGAAAACCTCTATGGAACCGTGCGGCTCATCCGCGGCCATCTGGACAAGTACGGCAAGCAGACCGGCAACGCCGGATCGTACGAGTCGCTGGTGCTCGCCCTCGCCGCCTACAATGCGGGCGGGGGCGCGGTCGCCCGCCACGGCGGAGTGCCTCCCTACCGGGAAACGCAGAACTACATCCGAAAGGTGATCGCCCTGTACGAACGCCTCAGCGGCCGCTAGGCACTCCGGCTCCCAACTCCCTCAGCTCGGGCGGTGGATCGCCCGAAACTGCGCGTCGGGAGCCATCGGCCGAACACCGGGGCTCTCCTCTTCCGACTCCTTGAAGCCGAGCATCCGCCAGGTTCCCTCCGGGTCCCTCTCGTAGCGGTGGCGGAAGGCAAGATCCGCCTCGGCCAACCGCGAGACGATTTCGCGGGGCCAGCGCCGCAACTCGCTCGCCGCCGCGCGTGCGTCCTCGGCGAGCTTCGAATCCGTGAATCGGGCGCACCGGTCGTACGCGGTGAGGGCGTCGCCGAACATCCCGAGACACTGGAGGGCCGCCCCGCGCAGGAAGTGGTAGCCGGGTTCGAACGGATTGAGGGCGGTGAGCCGGCGAAGGGTGTCGATCAGGCCGCTGCAATCGCCGTCCGACCATTGGAGACGAGCCAACTCCTCGAGGTGCCCCAGGTGGGTCGGATCCGCAGCCACTCGGCGCTTCGCTAGGTCCATCGCATCCCTCCCTACGTTCTTCATGTCAAACCAACGACTCCGGCACGCGGATTGCCAACCCAGCAACGACGGTCCCAAAAATCGAGGCCTTCGCGTGCCGCGAACGAACGGCGAAAAACGCTCGTCAACACACGCAAGTGCCGCTCCTAGAGTAGCCCTAGTGACCTGTCTGGGCGAACAGGCAAATTTGCCAGAGATTGGCAGCTAGGCGGCGGTTTCACCGAGAATCCCGCCGGATTGCCGGGTCAGAGCAGCCGCTTTTGCCCGAACCGCAAGGGGGATCGTCTCACTCCCGTCGGGCGTCGACAGAGGTACCAGGGACGCGTAGGTCGTCGCTTCGTTGGCCCAGCTCTGGGCGAATGCGGCGTCCATCCCTCGAAGGAACACCACCAGATCGCCGCCCTCCCGACGGCAAAGCGCCGCCCCCAAGGGCAAACGGTCCCGCAGCTTCCGCATCAACACCCCTACGGCCTGCTCCACCGCGGGCGCCCCAAACCGCTCCACCAGTTCGGCCACGCGCAAGAGCTCGATGTGGACCAACGCACCTTCGGTCGCACCCTGGACCGCGTGCTGGAACTCCGGCACGGTCACAAGACCCTCGGGACGGTGCGCCCCCTCGATGAGCCGCCCCAGCGCCAGGGACAGTTCGGCGGCCACGGTATGGAGCACCTCCAAGTCGCGGACGTCGACGCCGCCGACGACTTGCGATGCCACGGTGACAAAGCCGCACGGCTCGGAACCGTAACGCAGGGGAACCAGACAGAAACTGTGGACCCGTCGCTTGAGGGCCTCGCGAGGCGGGCATCGCGGGTCCGCGTCCAGATCGTGCATGGCCAACTCCGGCGCCCCGCACGCCAGCCAGCCTTCGACCCCCGACCCCGATTCGAACTCCAGCGCCTCGAGCAAGCGGACGGCCCGCCCGGCGTGGGCCGCGGCCATCGCCTCGCCCTCCTCGAGGAGGAACACGCCGAAGTGGTCTGCCTCGAACAGTCCGGTCGAGCGCTTGGCGACCCGCGCGCAAAGCGACAGCGGTGTCTCCGCCCCGACGGACGCGACAGCGGTTTCGTACAGAATCTCGGTTTCGCGCAGGCGGCGATCGGCCTGCTCCCGCTCGTCGCGATCCCGAAGCAGCGCCGCAACGTACGGGGCCAACTCCTCCGCGCGCTCGCGGGCCTCGTCGAGGTGACCCGGGCGATCGTGGGAGACGACCATCATGCCCGAGACGGCGCCGCCCTCGGTCAGCACGACCTGGGCGATCTTCGCGCGGTCCGCCTCGGAGAGCAGAGCCGATGTGAGGGCGCCCACGGCGTGGCGCACCTGTCCGGGAGCGCGTTCGAGGTCGACTTCGAACGCGTGGGTGCGCAACTCCTCCGGAACGTCTCCGGTCACGGTGCGCAGCACGAGCTTCTCGGCGAACTGGGCGACGGTGTACAACGCAACGCTCTGGGCGCCGGTGAGCTCTTGAATCCGAGCCGCGAGGCGAGGCAGGAACCGCTCCCCACGCCCGAGTTTCGCTTCCTGAAGCTGGGCGATGAGACGATCGCGCCGACTCTTGCGCTCGAGATCGTGATAAGCGTCCCGCAGCTTGCGGAAGTTCTCGCGCAGCTCGAGGTATCCGTCAGGTTCGGCGGCGTGTTGGGGGGTTTCCGAGACAGGTTCGATGGGTCGAGTCACCGTCATCACGATCCGACGGTGGTTGAGCAGGAGGCCGACGCCGAGGACAGCCCCGGCCTGGGCGAGAACGCGCACGCCGACGGACCCCGGCTCTCCGACCGCGGATGCCGCGCACAGGAGCGCCGCACCCGCCAAGGGGGCCATCGCCGCCGGCTGGGAGCCAAACCGCGCGGCTGCGTAGGCGCATGGCGCCAGCACGAGGAATCCAAACTCGCCGGCCACGCCGGCAGACGTCGCCAAGAACGCGATCGCAAACGCGTCGGCCACGGCCACGAAGCCGCGCAATCCCGGATTGCGAAGGTCGCGAAGGTCCATCCGGTACGCCAACACGGCATACACAGCCACCAGGGCGCCCACCTTCCACGCAACATCGAAGTCGGGGCGACCGAGCCACCCTGCCGTCAAGATGGCGCCGGCGGCGATCAGGAGTCGAATGCTCAGCTCAACCATAAAGCGTCACTTTAGGTTTCGGAACGTTCAACCCTGATTTGCAGGTTGAGGGTTGCGAAATCGTCGAGCCTAGCTCGTGGTCTTGCGATACGCGTCGGAGTCCATCTCGCGAACCTCCACGGTCAACGAGATCTCCCCGGCCTCGAGCGACTCCGACACGTGGCTCCGCAGCCGCCCCAGCATCCGCTCCGCGATCTCCGCCCGCAACTCCGCCGAGCGGCCCGCAAGCAGGCGCACCTCGCAATGCACGAACCCGCGAGGGGCGCCCGCCCCCATCACCCAGTTCCCGCGAAGGCCGTGGTACGCCTTGATCGAGGCGGGATCCACGGACTCGCAACCCGAAAGCTCCGCGACGAGCCCCTCCAGGATGTCGGGAATACGGTCGTTCTCGAGAACGTCGGCCGAGGTTTCCAAAACGATGTGTGGCATGGGGTCACCCGTTGTAGAGGATCCGCTTGACGAGGTTGATGGTCTGCACGGCGTCCCCCGTGTCCATCGCCCGGTCGAGATCGGGCTTCTTCGCGTAGATCTTGAGCGCTTTCTTCATGCAGTTCGCGAAGAACTCCCGGGAGAGCGCCATGGACGCGACCTGCTCGGTTCGGTACGTGAACTGGTCTTCGCCAAACCACCCCTGGTAGTCCGTGTCCAGCGCGGCGTAGCAAAACTCGACGAAGCGCCACAGGTCGTCCGTGCCCGCGATGCGATCCTCGTCGTTCGAGTTGTACTTCGCCGCGTTGACGTGGAAGTTCGCGATGGGGACCCCAAGGCGCTTGAGCATGTACAGCGAATCCGCGGGCGTGTTGCCCACCATCTGCTCGTGGCCGTAGTCGATGGCGACCCCCATCACCGTCTTTCCGACGGTGCGGTTCACTTCGACGGCCACGCAAGCCGCTTTGGCCACGGTGTTGCACACCATGTTCCCCTCGCGCGGCTCTTTCTGCTTGGGCTCGGTTCCGAATTTCAGCCCGAGCCGGTCGCAGTGTTCGGCGGCCTCGGCGCACGCGTCGATAAACCAGGAGAGCCGTTTCCCATAGTCCACCTCGAAGTGGTAGTCCCACCCGTCGGATCCCGGCCACAGCCCGCAGCTCACGCATCCGATCTCCTTGGCGATCTCGATGCCCTGCCGCACGAGCGCGCGGCACTCCGAGCGCACGCCGGCGTCCGGGTGGGTGACGCCGCCGAACTTCCACTTCGGGTCGGTCCACGTGTTGAAATTCATGTTGGTGGGCTGGACGCCATGCTCCTCGAGGGCGGCCAAGATCTCGCGGATCTTGGCGGAATCGCGCTGCCGATGCGCGTCGATGAAACACGATTCGTGGAACTCCACCCCGTCGATGCCAGCCTCTCGCACCCGCCGAATCTGGGCGGGCACGGACGGATCGAAATCCGGGTTGTCGCTGTTGTAGCCCACCG
Organism: Fimbriimonadaceae bacterium; assembly: GCA_023957775.1. Lineage (NCBI taxonomy): Bacteria > Bacillati > Armatimonadota > Fimbriimonadia > Fimbriimonadales > Fimbriimonadaceae > Fimbriimonadaceae bacterium. The sequence goes on from JAMLGR010000002.1 coordinate 170,883, forward strand.
GGCAGAACCGGTCGAAGAACTCGCCCGCGCACCAGTGTCCGGCGGCGAAGCGGATCTCGAACCGCTCGAACAAGGCGTCCACCGCGTCGCCTTCCAAGTACCCGTCGAACTCGCCCAACTGGGCCAACCGCTCCGCGTCGAACTTCATGGTCTCTCCTTGGAGGGAAGTCTACACCGCGTGTGAGGTCAGGGCCGCCGGGCCCTCCAAAACGAACGCGGGCGAACCGAGAGTAATCAGGGGCCCGGCAACAGGGCCAGGGTGTGGGGATGCGCTTCCAAAACTGGAGTCTCGGCAAGAAACTGACGGTCGGCTTCGGCGTGGTGATCACGCTGGGCTTCTTTGCGTTCATGGGCGCGGTCGGCGAGCTGTACGCCTACTCGGCTTCCATGAACGGCAAGATCGCGACGGTGCACGCGGCCGCGCTCACGAGCCAAGGCGTCCGGGCCGACGTGCTGCGAACCACCAACGACCTCACCCAGTTTGTCTACGGCGGCCAGAAGAGTTACCAAACGAGCTACACCAAACTCGCCGAGCAGACCGATCGGCAGTTCGCCGCCGCCTCGAAGTCGATCCAGAACCTCGACCGATCGACAGACCTCAACTCCGAGTGGAGCGACACGCGCAGCCAGTGGTCCGCGGCCCAACCCATCGCGACGGAGATCTTCGCCCTGTCGGCCCGCGGCGAGAACTCGGAGGCGCGATCGGTCTTCGAAACGCGCTACCTGCCCCAACTGGACAAACTCGATGCACAGTTCGAGGCCTTTGGAGGTCTCTTGGCGCGCCACCGCACCGACCTCGTGGGGCGGAGCAACGCGGAGATGACGCACAGCATCTTCCTGGGTTGGCTGTTCCAGATCCTCGTCGTCATCGTCTCCTGCCTCACGGCATGGGCGATCACGCGGTGGCTGACCCGCTCGGTCAAAACCGCGCGCGCCGCGCTCGCTTCGCTGGCCGACGGCGATCTGCGTACCCGAATGGATGCCAGCATGGGCGACGAAATGGGAGCGATGGCCGAGAGTTTCAACCAAGGCACCCAAGCGCTTTCCCAGATGGTCGACCGGACGATGTCGGTCGCCCATGAGGTGTCCGAGCTCTCCTACCAACTCGTCTCGGCCGCGCGCGAGTCCAGCGACGTCGCCGAACAGGTGAGCCAACACGCCAACGCCGTGGCGGACAACGTGACCCAGGAGTACCGCTCGCTGACCGAGGCCGACGAGAGCCTCTCGCAGATCGCCTCCGCCGCCCACGAGGTGGCCATCGGCGCGGAACAGACAGCCACGTCCGCGGGCCGCGGATTCGAGCAGATCCAGTCCGTCTCCTCGGTGTCGAGCCGGTTGATGGAGAAGATCCAACGCGTCGACAACTCGGCCACGGAAGCCGCCGTGCTCTCCAACCGCACGAGCGAGGTGCTGCAGGGCGCGCGAGACGCGATGGCGTCGATTCGAGAGGAAACGACCCTGGCCGCCGACGAGGTCCGCTCGCTGTCCCAAATGTCCGAGACGATCGGGCGCATCGTGCGGACGATCGAGGACATCGCCGAACAGACCAACCTGCTCGCCTTGAACGCGGCGATCGAAGCCGCCCGGGCCGGAGAGCACGGCCGCGGATTCGCCGTCGTCGCCGAAGAGGTGCGCAAGCTCGCCGAACGAAGCGCGATCGCCACCAGCGAAATCCAAGACATCATCGGGCAGGCGCAAGAGCGCACGACCCGCGCCGCGCGCGTCGTCGAGCGCACGGGCGAATCCGTCGACACGGGCGCAGGCCAATGCCTCGAGGCGTTCGCCAGCGTGCGCCAGATTCTCGAATCCGTGCAGACGATCGCCGGCGAAGCCAAGGACTCCGTGCAGGAGGCGCAACTGATCCGCAAGCTCATGGAGTCCGCCTTCGACGAGATGCAGCAGATCGCCTCCGTCGCGGAACAGAGCAGCGCAGCGTCCGAGCAGATGTCGGCCGCCACGTCGGAGACGCAGCGCGCGATGCGCTCGATCGTCGCCGTCGGCGAACGCAACGCGACGGCCGTGAGCGAGGTCGGGCAAAGCATCGCGAAGCAGTTGGAGAGGTTGCAGGAGCTCTCCGCCGGAAGCCTCAAGCTTCAGCTCGCGGCGCAGCAACTGGGCGAACTGCTCTCCGATTTCAAGATCGAGCGCCGGCAGCCAAGGGAAGGAAGCCCGGGCCTGCGCCTGGCGGCGTAAATTGGGCCTTCGGCCTTGGGCCTTGGTGGGACCAGCCGACATCGAAGGCCCAAGGCCCAAAGCCCAAGGCCCAACTAGACCTACTCCGCGTCTTCGCGCGGAACGTACTCGTAGTGCGTGAACCACCAGCCGGCGACGGCGGTGAACGCGGCGATCATGAGGACCAGCGCGACCCATGCCGTCTGGGTGGTCATCTGGTTGGTCGAGAGTTGGGCCGCCAACGCGCCGATCGGACCCGAGCTTTCGAGGGACGGGCGCTCCGAAATCGTCTCCAGATACTTGTAGATCGACAGGTAGTAGATATCGCCCTGGAGGTTGGGAATCATCGTCTCCCAACCAAAGGCGAACAAGATGCACACGATCATCGCCCGGTTGATCCAGAGCGTCAACAGGACGAACAGCGATGTGTAGGCGAGGGCCCCGACGCCCAGGGCGATCAGGTCCTTGACCAGCATCGCGTTGTCGCCGATCCGCGCGCCAAAGACCGCGAAACTCACCCCGATCGCCAGCAGCCATCCGATCGCGACCACGACCGTCGCGGCGGCCAAACTCCGAGCCAGCAGCAGCGTCTGACGCGGAATGGGGCGGGTCAGCAGGTAGACGATGGTCTTCTGCTCCACCTCCTGGCTCACCACCGCTGTGCTGAAGATCGCGGCGGTCAGCGCCAGCACGCGGTACACCAGCACCGCAGAAACCTGGTTGTACGCCGCCTGCGGGCTCATGCCCGTGGTCAGGCTCGTCCACAACTTTGCGATCCCAAAGACCGCCGCGACGACCAGCAGCCACACCACCAGCCGCTTGGGCCGCAGGAAATCACGGAGCGCGCTTTGGTAAAGGAAGACTCCCATCAGTCGGTCACCAGGTAGCGGAACACGGATTCCAGGTTGTTGTCGGGGCTGGAAAACCCCTCGACGTGAAGACCGCGTTCGAGCACCAGCGACGGGATGAAGTCGTAGAACCGGTCCGGCTCTCTCGTCTGCACCTCCAGCGAGCGGCCGGAGGGCGCGAACTGCACGCTCAGCACGTACGGAAGGCCCGCAAGAAGCGGCGCGATCTCGCGAGGCTGGTCTGTGTCGATCCGGATGCGGTGCGGGTGCTTGTCGATCAGCTCGCGGATCACCCGCAGATCGCCCGTTGCGAGCAGTCGCCCCCGGTGCAGCAGCAAGATGCTGCGCGTCATCTGCTCGACCTCGAAGAGAATGTGGCTGCTCACCAGGATCGTCCGCCCCTGATCGGCCAGCTCGCCCAACAGGTTGATGAACTCGCGCCGACCCACGGGATCGAGGCCGTTGAGCGGTTCGTCGAGCAAGATGATGTCCGGCTCGTGCAGCATCGCCTGGGCGAGCTTGATGCGCTGCCGCATCCCCTTGCTGTACCCCGCGATCGGGCGGTCGCACCTGTCCGCCATCCCGACCCGCTCGAGCACCGCGGCGGTCCGGCGCTCGGCCTCCGCCGCGTCGAAGCCCGCCATCCGGGCGAGCAGCCGCACGAAGGCGCGGCCGGTCATGTGCTCGTAGAAGTTGTCGATGTCCGGGCAGTAGCCGAGATGGCGGAACACGTCGGGGTTGGCGAACGGACGCAGACCCATCACCGTCACCGACCCTGTGGTCTCTCGGATCTGGCCGGTGATCATCCGCATCATCGTCGTCTTCCCCGCCCCGTTCATCCCCAGGAGCGCGGTCACGCCGGGCTGGATGGTGCAGGTGACGTCGTTGAGGCCGATGACCTGGCCGTACCATCGGGAGGCACCCTCGAAGATGATCATCCCACGACCTCGACCGCGCGGATGCGGCTCCACGCCAGCCAGAGCGAGCCCCCGCAGATCAGCAGAAAGACGGGGATGAAGACAGCGAGCGAAGGAGCGGGCACGGACTCGATCCGGCCCGGGACGCCGAACGGCGGGGTGCCGTCTGTGCCAAGGATGGCCTTCGTCAATCCGATCTGGACGCCGTCCACGCTCCCGTAGTAGAGGTTCTTCACGACCGGAGAGATCCCGCCGCGAGACATGCGCCAGGTCACGCCCATCATCTGGGTGAAGAAGTTGGTCACGAAATAGAGACCGGCATAGGTCGCGCCCGCCAGGCGCCCTTGATTGAAGAGAGAGCTCACTCCCAACACCACGCTGGCGTGGAACGCCGCCGGCAACGGCACGATGGCGAGCAGTTTGAGAATCAGCCAAGGATCGCTCGACAGGAACCCGCGGTCGCGAAAGCTCAACGCCCCGTAGAAGTAGAAAAAGAACGTGGGGATGGCAACCGCAAGCAGCATCGGCAGGAAGATCCCCATCCACTTGCCCAGAAGGTAGTCCGCTTTCTCGCACGGCTTGCTGAGATAGACCAGCAGGGCGTTCGCACGGTTGTCGTTCGCGATGGCCCCGGCTCCCAGGAGGAGCGCCAGCACCAGAAACCAGATCTGTCCGAGAGAGATCCCGTGCATGAACTGGTCCTTCCAAACGATGCGGTCGTAGAACGACTGCATGGGATCGACCCCTCCGCGGGCGGGGCTGTTCGTGGCGAGCTGCTCCACGAAGAACAGCACGATCATCATCACGAAGTAGTAGGCGCCGGAAAAGGTCGTGAAGACCCAGAACGACCGCTTCTTGAACGCCTGTTTGATCCCCATCCGCGCGATGACCCACCAGCGGTAGCGCGGCGACTCGAGCGTGCCGTCGTAGTTGCGATACGTGAGATCCGCGATGGGCGATGGGGTGCTAGCCATGGACGGCCTCCAAGAACGCCTCTTCGAGCGACCGTTCGGCCATGTGGAGCCCCCGGATCTGGGCGCCCACCTCCTTCGCGGCGGCAAACAACATCGTCGTGTTCTCCTCGTGCGTGCCCGAAGCCTGCACGCGGTACGCGGTGCCCTTCGCGTGAACCAACTTGCCGCCCCGTGTCACGACCGCGTTCACGAACGCGGCGCTGGGCACCTTGAGCTCGACGTCGACGGGCTGGCCCTCGATGCGCTTGAGATCTTTGATCAGCCCCTCGGCGCTCAGGCGGCCTTTCATCAGCACGATCACTCGATCCGAGACCCGCTCGATGTCGGGAAGCACGTGGCTACTCACCAGCACGTTCACACCTTTGCCGTGCGAGATGCTGCGCACCAGTTCGAGCATCTCCTCGCGCCCCGCCGGATCGAGCCCGTTGGTCGGCTCGTCGAGCAAGAGCAGTTGGGGGCCGTGGACGAGCGCTTGCGCGAGCTTGATCCGCTGCTTCATGCCGGTCGAATAGGTTTCGACGTTTCGGTACCGCGCCTCGCCGAGTCCGCAGTACTCGAGCACCTCGTGGGCGCGCCGAAGCGCCTGCCCCTCGGGCATGCCGGCGAGTTCGCCCGCGTAGGCCACAAACTGGACCGCGCTCATGCCGGGGATGTGGCAATCCTGTTCGGGCATCAGCCCGACCCTCTGCCGAATCTCGCGCCCCTGCGTGCGGAAGTCGAGGCCGAGCACCTTCCCTCCCCCGTTCGCCGCCGCGACGAATCCCAGGAGCGTCTTAATGAAGGTGGTCTTGCCCGCGCCGTTCGGACCCAGCAACCCCACGCAGCCTTCCGGAAGGTCGACGGAGAACCGGTCGAGAGCAGTGAAGTCGCCGTACTTGACGGTTAGGTCTCGGATTTCGGCGACGGCCATACTCGCCCTACTTTACACGCATCGTCGAGCCCACCGGGACCATCCGACCCACCACACGCGCGGGTCTACAATCAACCATGACTCTCGAGGCGCTGCTCGACACGCTGCGCGCGTGCCCGCTTGTGGCCTCGGTCCAAGCAAGCGAGGGCTCGCCGCTCGACGACCCCGCGACCCTCGCGCGGTTGGCCCGGGCGAGCGTGGCCGAGGGGGTCCGAATCCTCCGCCTGCAGGGCGTGGAGAACATCCGCGCGGCGCGCGGCGGACTGCCCTGCATCGGGCTGGTCAAGCAGCGGATCGAGGGTTCCGACGTCTTCATCACACCCACCTCGACCGAAGTCGACGCCCTCCTGGACGCCGGTGTCGACATCGTCGCCCTCGATGCAACCGCGAGGGTTCGACCGGGAGGGGCCGCGCTGCCGGCGTTGGTGGAGCGCATCCACGAAGCCGGCGCGCTGGCGATGGGGGACTGCGACACGTTGGACTCGGTCCTCGAGGCCATGGAGGCGGGGTGCGATCTGGTCGGAACGACCCTGTCCGGCTACACGGACGCCTCCCCTCCGCGGCCGGGACCAGACCTCGAACTCGTGCGCGAGGCCGCCGCCCGGAGCATTCCCGTCCTTGCCGAGGGTCGGGTCGCCGAACCTTGGCAGGCCGCCGCCGCGCTGCGCGCCGGGGCGATCGGCGTCGTGGTGGGGGGTGCGCTGAACGACCCGGTCAAGCAAACCCGCGCCTTTCTTCAGGCTTGCCGAACGACGGCGGGCCCCGTGGGCGCCGTCGACCTGGGAGGCACGTGGCTGCGCTTCGGGACCTTCGACGACAGGTGGCAGATGCAGGGTTCCGAGCGCATCGAGACGCCGGCGGACCCACAAGACAGGCTGGCCTGGATTCGAGCGCGGGCGCGCGAGTCCGGGGTGCGGGCATTGGGCATTGGAACCGGAGGCGTGGTGGACCCGGACACCGGCACGGTGTGGCGGTCCAAACCGCTCATCCCCGACCACGAGGGCACCGTCCTCCGGTTCGATCTCCCCACGTACGCGTTGAACGACGGTCTGGCAACGGCCTGGGGCCATGCATGCCACCCCCTCTTCGCCGGCACGCGCGTCGCCACGATCGCGCTCGGCACGGGGGTGGGGTTCGGCATCGTGGAGCGCGGCCGGCTGCTGATGGGTGCGCGGGGCGAGCCCCCGCACCTCAACGACGTGCCCACGCCCTGGGGGTCCTTTGAGAGCCTGCTCGGCGGCTATGCGCTGGGCGCTGACCCCTCGCCTGCCCAGATCGCGTCGGCGCGCGAAGCGGGCGTCGCCGCCATCCGCCTCGTGCACGGCCTGTTCCACCCCGACCACGTCGTGGTGTGCGGTGGAGTGGGTTTGGGTCTGGTGACCGGTCCCGACCCCGTGTTGGACGGGTTGCCGAGCCCCTTCGGCCAAGATGCCGGCTTGTACGGCGCGGCGGCGTTGGCACTGTGGCCGGGATAGGTTCGTGCTTTGTTCTTGGTCCTTGGTCCTTGGGGCGCGGGCGTCGGTAAACTCACCACTTCATGCCCGACCTCCTTCTTGAACTGGGATGCGAAGAGCTGCCGGCGTCGTTTGTTCGCAAGGCCGCCGACGACCTTCAGAGCCATGTCGAAGAGCGCCTTCGGGAGGCGGGCATCGGCTTCGAGAGAACGCAAAAGCCGCTCTCGACGCCCCGGCGTTTGATCGTGCACCTGGCTGCGGTCGACGCGCGGCAGCCGGACCAGACCAAGGAGATGCGCGGGCCGGCGGTCAAAGCCGCCTACGACGGCGAGGGCAACCCCACCGGCGCGCTCCAAGGATTCTGCCGGGGCCAGGGAGTGGACCCGAAGGACGTGCGCCAGGAAGGCGACTACGTGTGGGTGACCAAGACCCTTGAGGGACGTCCCACCGCCGAGGTGTTGTCCGAACTGCTACCCGACGCGATTCGGGCCCTCACATTCGAAAAGTCGATGCGATGGGGCGAGTCCCGCATGCGGTTCGCGCGCCCCATTCGGTGGATCCTCGCGGTCTTCGACGGCGAAGTCGTGCCGTTCTCGATCGAGGGGGTGGAGGCGGGTGCCACGAGTCGCGGGCACCGGTTCAACCATCCCGAACCGTTCGAGGCGCGCACCCTCGACGCCTTGCTGAACGGCCTTCTCGCACGCCAGGTCGAACCCGACCCGGCGGAGCGGGAGACGCGGATCCGCGAGGGAGCGACGATCGCGGCCTCCGGCACGCCCGACTTGACCGACGCCCTGGTCGATGAAAACGTGTTCCTGACCGAGTGGCCGACGGCGATCGAAGGCGCGTTCAAGCCCGAGTTCATGGAGCTCCCAGAGCCGGTGCTGGTCACGGCGATGGCCAAACATCAGCGCTTCTTCCCGGTTCGCGACGGCAAGGGCGCCTTGACGAACCGGTTCATCTCGATCCGAAACGGCGGCGAGGATGCCGTGGTTCGCGAGGGGAACGCGTGGGTGCTCAACGCGCGGTTCAACGACGCCAAGTTCTTCTTCGACGACGATCAGAAGCACGATCTTGCCCAGTTCCTCGAACGCACGCGGGGCATCGTGTTCCAGGACAAGCTCGGCACCGTGCGCCAACGGGCCGACCGCCTCGCCGCGCTGACGGCAGGGGTGGCCGCCCACTTCGGCGCGGGCTCCGACGAGCAGAAGCTCGCCGAGCAGGCGGGACATCTCGCCAAAGCGGACCTGAGCACGGGCCTGGTCAGCGAGCTCCCCTCGCTGCAGGGAGTTGTGGGGAGCGAATACGCGCGCCGCGAGGGCGTTCCGGAAAGCGTCTGTGGCGCTTTGGCGGCCCACTACGATCTGACCCGATGCACGCCGCCCGCTTCGCCCGACGCCCGGCTCGGGCTCTTTCTCCTGGTCGCGGACCAGCTCGACCGCTTGGCGGGCAACCTGGGCATCGGACTGGTCCCGACGGGATCGAGCGATCCCAACGGGCTCCGCCGCGCAGCCACCCTGGTCCTGGAAGCCACATGGGCCTGGCCGGACCGAGTTCCCTCGCTTTTGCACCTCTTCCACCAGGCGCTGAACCTGTACGAACGCCAAGGAGTCGACCTCGACCTCGCGGCCGCGAGCGCGGCGTTGGGCGACGTCTTGAGCTCTCGCTACGAGGCGTTGCTCGCTTCGAGCCGGCACGACCAGGTGCAGGCGGCCATCCTTGCGGACAGCCTCGAAGCCCTCGCCTCGCCCGATGATGTGAAGACGCGCCTCGCGGCCGTTGGTGCGCTGGCGGCCGACGAAGCCTTCGTGCAGACGGCGACGCGGCCCCTCAACATCCTCGCCGCCGCCGACAAGAAGCAGGTCCCCTACCACAGGGAGGCGCCCCTGGCGACGCTGGATCGAGCCCAACTGGCCAGTCCCGAAGGCGAGGCCCTCGCGGACGCGCTCGGGCCGGCGGGCGACGCCGCCACCCAAGCGGTCCACCGCCAGGATGCAAAAGCCCTGACGGCGGCGCTCAAACCGTTGGAAGTTCCGATCAACGCCTTCTTTGAGGCCACGATGGTGATGTCGGAGAACGAGCAAGAGCGCTATGTGCGGCTCAGCCTCGTCGCCGCGGCCGCCGAGGTCTTGCGCCTCGGTGGGGACTGGTCGAAGCTGGAGGGCTAGTCCATCGTCAGCATTCGATGTTCGGGTGGAGGAGGGAAGCGAGCGCCTTGTGGGAGTGGGGGGGGGGGGGGGGGGGGCGGCGAGCTTGCTCGTCGCCTTGCCTTCGAGCGGCTTGCCGCGAGTCCAGGTGTGGAACCGGCGACAAGTCGCCGGTGAAGCGGCCGACCACCCCCCCCCCCCACTCCCAAGAGCGACGAGCAAGCTCGCGCACTCCCAAGGGAGCGGAAGCCCTCATCGAGTTCATTCCGCCAGTAGACTAACCAATGTGTCCGCCGAGGAGATTCTCGCCAAGTCCGATCGCTTCCTGAAGGAGGAGGTCCAACCCCGTGCCTGCGCCATCGATGCCGATCCCGACGCCCTGCGTTCGGCTCTTGAGGGGCTGTGCGACAGGGACCTGATGGCCCTACGCCGACCCATGGAGTTTGGGGGGCCTGCATTGGACGAGGACGCCTTTCGCCAGTTTCAGGAAACGGTGGCCCGGTACTCCGGATCGCTCGCTTTTCTCCAGACCCAACACCAGAGTGCGGGTTCGATGATCGCGAAGGGAGACAACCCGGAGCTGCGAGCCGAATATCTGCCGCAAATGGGGGATGGCCGCAAGCTCGTCGGCATCGGCTTCAGCCAGTTGCGGCGGCCGGGGCCGCCGATGATGCGCGCCGAATCGTGCGAGGGCGGGTACCGGCTGAACGGGGACGTGCCTTGGATCACCGGGTTCGGCCTCTATCCCGAGTTCCTCGTGGGAGCGACGCTGCCGGACGGTCGCGCGGTCTTCGCCGTGGTGCCGTTCGTGGACTCCCAGCGCCCAGGCGAGGCGATCACGTTCTCCGAACCGATGCGGCTCGCCGCCATGGAGTCGGCCCAAACCGTGTCGGGGACGTTTGAGAACTGGTTCGTGCCGGACGCCCGAGTCGTGTTTCTCAAGCCTGCAGGTTGGATCAAGAACAACGACATGATCAACGTGACGCTGCAGGGCCACTTTGCGCTCGGTTGCGCACGGGCGGGGCTCGACATCGTGGCCGCCGCCGCGGAGCGCAAGGGCTTGCCCTTCGTCCACGACGCGTGGACGAAGCTGGACGCCGAGCTCGAGGCGTGCCGCAAGGCGACGGTCGATGCGCGCCAAGTCGGCGAGGAGACGACCGAGGAGCGCCTCAAGGTTCGCGCGTGGGCGATCGACCTCGCGGTGCGCTGCGCCCACGCGGGCGTGGCCGCAAGCAGCGGCGCCGCGAACAGCGCCGCCCACCCCGCGCAACGGGTGTACCGCGAGGCCCTCGTCTTCACCGTGAGCGCGCAGACCAGCGCGATCATGGAGGCGACGCTGGAGCGGCTGGCGAGGGAGTAGCGATTGGTCCTTTGTCCTTCGTCCTTCGTTTTTGCGCCTTAGATCTTGGCTCGGATGGTGGCGCGCAGTCGGTTCAGCATGCGGCCGGTTTGGTCGAGCAGCTCATCCATGCGAGAACGTTCTGCGTGCGGAAGCAATTCTTGACACAGGATCCAAAGCGTCTCAACCTCTCTCAAGCTCCCCATGGCGATGCTCAAGCATTGGACGTACTCCTTCGGGTGTTGGCGCCCGTTTCCCTCTGCGATGTTCGACGGCACCGACACCGCTGCACGGCGGATCTGGCTGGTCAAACCGAAGACCTCGGTCCGCGGCAGGTCCCTCGTCACCCTATAGACTTCTCGCGCCAAGTCCATTGACGTCTGCCAAACGTGGAGATCCTTGAAGGTCGTGGCCGATCCCATCCGCATACAGTACCTCATTACTTCTGCCCATTCGGTCCTCAGGACCGATCACCCAAGGCCCAAGGCCCAAGGCCCAAGGCCGAAGGCCCGATTCCATGCAAGTAACATCACCATGTGGCAGGCCTTCCGCTTTCCGGCACGTTCCTCGACGAGATCACCCACGACATCCCCTCCCAAAACTGGGGGCGGGAGGATTGGGACCGGGAGTTCGGGCTGTACAAGCGCATCGGCATCGACACGGTGATCCTGATTCGCGCGGGCTACCGAGACCGGTGTGTCTTCCCGGCCCGGTCCGTCCCTGGGCTGCTCCCCGTCTACGAGGACCTCGCCCGAATGTTCCTCGACCTCGCCCACGCCCATGGACTCCGTCTCTTCTTCGGGCTGTTCGACTCGGGCGTCCACTGGGTCCGAGGCGATTGGCGCGAGGAGGTCGAACTGAACCTGCGCTTCATTGAGGAGGTGGCCGCACGGTACGGGGGCCACGCGGCGTTCCAGGGGTGGTACCTGTGCCACGAAACCGGCAGGCGCGAGCCCTACACCGAGGAGCTTTACAACCGGCTGGGCCACGCGTGCAAGCAGGCCGTGCCTCGTCCCGTCCTGATCTCGCCCTACCCCCAGGGAGCGAAGCAGCCCGGCGCCGCCCCCCTCCCTCTCGAGGAGTCTTTTCGCCAGTGGCACGACATCTTCGCCGAAACGCGCGGAGCGTTCGACATCTGCGCGTTTCAAGACGGCCAACTGCACTATCGGGAGCTGCCCGAGTTCCAAGAGGGGATCGCCGAGCTGGGCCGGCGCCACGGAATCACCGTTTGGGCGAACGTCGAGACGTTCGATCGGGACATGCCGATCAAGTTTCCCCCGGCGGACTGGCGCAACTTACGCTTGAAGCTGGAGTCCGCCTCGCAACGCGCCGAAAAACTGATCACGTTCGAGTTCGCGCACTTCCTTTCGCCCCACTCGTGCTACCCTTCGGCCCACAACCTCTTTCGGCGCTACGCGGAGCACTTTGGAATCCGAATCGAAACGTAGCCCGATTTTTTTGAACTCCCGGGCGCCGAATGCGTTTACCCTGGTGTAGGGGGCCACTGGCCCTCCGATCGGAGGTTGATATGCGATTTCGAACCCAACCCATGCTGGCCGCGGCCGTTGCCGTGGCCGCGCTTGCCGTTCCGCTGACGATTCAGACCGTGGGCGCCCAAGATGCGCCTCCAAATCCGCCCGGACAAGGCGGAGCGATCGCCGGCCCGCGCGGCGGGCAGCGTCCCGGCCAATTCCCAGGACAACCTGGGCAGTTCCCAGGGCAACCCGGACAGCCGGGCCAGCCAGGGCAGTTCCCCGGAATGGCCATGATGATGGGAGGGGGAAGCCCGACCATGGTGGTCGACGGCCAGTTCCTCTACATCCTGCGGGGCAACCAGTTGCTCAAAGTCCAAAAGGAGACCCTCAAGGTCGTTGCCCAAGGCGAACTCCCCATGCCCGAGATGCGGGGCCCGGGCGCCCCGGGAGCCGTCGGCCGCGAGCAGCTTCGACGCGGCGGCGGCGGCAACCCGCCTCCCCCGAGCGAGTAGGATCACGCCCGTCTAGCGGGCGTGGCACCCTTAGAGCGACGCGGCGGCGGCAACCCGCCTCCCCCGAGCAAGTAGGTTCCACGCCCGTCTAGCGGGCGTGGCACCCAAATCGGCCTACCCAGACCCCTCGGTACCTTAACCGGTCAGTCCAAGACCCCTCCGCGACCTCTCGCGAAGGATCAGCGATCACCCCAGAGCGCGCCGCCCCCTTTGGCGGCGCGCCAGGCGTCGCGCCACGCGTGCATGTCCGCCGGCTTGATGACGCCCCTCGGCACGCGCTCCTCGGCGCTGGGCAGGGGCGGCAACGCCTTGCCCGGCATCGTTTGGTACCAGTAGGCGACGGTCGCGATCTCGAGGGTGAGGTTGTTGGCGTGGCCGTGCTCGATCGAGGCCCGGAGCGACTTCTGGAACCGGATGGGATCCTCGAGGTGGAAGCGGTAGCAGTGCGTGCGCCCCAACCAGCCCGCCAGGGCATCGTCGTTTCCCCGACCCGGCGCGCGCGCCGTGCCGAAGTAGGGGTGCATGTACAGCTCGTCCGGGCTCCAGCTCTGGTTGAAGTAATCCTCGGTGCCGGTCCCGTGCGCGCTGAACGGCCACGGCTCGCCGTCGACCCGGAACATGTCGTCCCCCTCGCCGTACCAGATCGGGGACGGGCAGTTCACGTAGTAGTTCACCCCCACGAAGTGACCCCGCCCCTCCGCCTCGGCGAAGACGTAGTTGTGTTCGTCGGTGGGGTTCTTCGGCGTCGGACCCAGCACGGCCCACTCGTTCTCCCGATCCCCAAAGTCGGACTCCGGCCGAGTCAGCTCCTGGCGGTACGACGCGTGAAACCGGCCGACCTCGTCGCCGACGCTGGCGCACTCCTCGTAGTCCACGTAGAAGTAGAGCGCGTCGACCTCCTCCGCCCCCTGGTTCTCGATCGTCAGGCGGGCGCCGTTTCCAAACGGCATCGGGAAGTAACACACGAGCGCGTTCCCGCCCTTCGGCGCGGCGGCCAACGGGAGCGAACGAAACAGATACGTCTCCCCCCAACCCTGCCCGAAGAAATCGCCGATCGGGCTCTCGACCGAAGGGTGGTGCGACCCGTCCCAGTATGCGCGCAGCACAAGGTTGCGACGCACCAAAGGGTCCTTGGAGGAGATCGTGAACCACAGGTGCGTGATCCTGCCCGCACCCTCGATCTCCGCCAGGGTGTGGGTCGCACCGGCTGGGACCTTCACGTAGTCCGCATTCCCTCCCGAGCGGTCGAAGCTGGAGGCGCGGCGCGAGCGCGCGTCGACGAGGTTGGCGATGCCCGAGAGTGGACCCATGGCGCGGAGTTTACTGGGGAGGCGGAGCCGTGAGGTACAACGCGCCTATGCGCGCGTTCCTTTCCCTGGTGGTTTTGCTGGGTTGCCTGATGCAGCTCCAGGCGCAGGCCGTCCCCACGCCCCCCGAGCCGAAGCTCCATCCCGGGGACGTGATTTCGGTGACCGTCTTCGGCTATCACCCCTATGGGGGAGACTTCACCGTCTTCGACGACGGGACGATCAACGGGGAGGGATTTGGCCGTCTGGTAGTCCAGAACCTCACTTTGGGCGAAACGAAAGCCCGCCTTGAGAAGGCGCTTGCCTCTAGTTTGAAAGACCCCTCGGTGCGTGTCGTGCTGAAATCGCAGCGGCGCCCGCTTGTTTACGTGCTCGGCCTGGGCGCGCAACAAGAGGGCGACACCGCTTCGTCGGTCCGGCGGGGCGGCGCGCTGGAGATCCTCCCAGGCATGACGCTCCGGCAACTGGTCGCGACCATCACCTTGCCGAGCGAACCCGATCTGCTGGACGCGACCCTGCACCGCAAAGACGGGTCGATGATCTCCGTCGATCTTCTCAAACTCGCGCAAGGAAGCCCGGACCAGTGGAACGGCCTGCTCGAAGGCGACGACACGCTCGTGATCCTTCCCAAGCCCTACATCAGGATCTGGCTGCTCGGTGCCGTGAAGAGCCCGGGCGAAGTCCGCGTGCGGGAGGGCCTCGACGTGTACAAAGCCCTTTCGGCGTTCGGAGGGCCGGCTGGGACGGGCGACCTGCCCGAGGAGATGACCCTGACCATCAAACGCGGCCCGGACACCCACGTGCTGCCCTTGAAGCCGGCGCCGGGAAACCCCAGCTTCAAGCTGGAGGCCGGAGATGTGCTCTACGTCGAGCCGACCACCAAGATCCGAATCACCGTCGGAGGCGACGTCATGGAGCCCGGCACCTATCTGGTCAACGAGGGTTCGGGGATCGGCCGAGTCGTCGCCGAAGCGCGGGGAACGACGCCCACGGGAACCCTGGCCGGAACGTTGGTGATGCGCGGTGCCGACGTGTTCCGGGTCGATGCCACCGGCCCCGTCGTCGGCGGTCCCGATGCGGCATTCGAACTCCAATCCGGTGATTTCGTCTACGTCCCGCGCAACGAGCGCTGGGTGTACGCGCTCGGCGAGGTGAACAGCCCCGGCCAATTCATTATCCCCGACGGCCAGACCTGGACCGCCGCAGATCTACTCGGCAAAGCGCACGGCCTTGGCGGGCAAGGCACCCTCCGAAGGGTCACGCTCCTGCGCGCCGGTCCCGATGGAAAGGTCGTTCCCACAAAGTTCAACTTGGACGAATTCCTCAAGGACGGCCGCGTGGAGAGCAACCCGCAGCTGCAAGTGGGAGACGTGCTCTTCTTCGGCGAGCCGAAGGGGATCACGATCGGGACGCTGAGCCAGCTTGGCCAGGCGGCGTTCTACTTCGACGCGATCTTCAAAATCCGCAAGTAGTGTCTCACTCCCCGGTCGGGACCCAGATGTTCTTGACCTGGGTCGCACGGCGCAGAGCTTCCCGCGCGTCGGCGGGGAGCACACGCCCCGTCCACGTCTGCTTCAGGTTGCCCGCCGAGAGCCGCTCCGCCTCGGCGGCGGCCTCAATGTCTCCGAAGTGCCACAAGGCGTCCACCCCATCGTGCTTGGCCAGGTCCTGCTCCATTTCGGCGTGAGGACCTGTCAAGAGGTTCAGCACACCGCCGGGCACGTCGGATGCTTCCAGCACGCGAACGAGATCGCAGGCTGCGAGCGGGTGCGTTTGGGATGGCAACGCCACGACGGCATTGCCCATCGCGATGGCCGGCAGAACGAGTGCGAGCAAACCCAGGAGGGGCGGGTCCTCGGGGCATACGAGGCCGACGACCCCCACGGGCTCGGGCCGCGTGTAGTTGAGCCCACGGAACGGCGTGCGGTGTACCGCCCCGTCGAACTTGTCCGCCCAGGCGGCGTAGTGGAACGCGCATGCGACCGCGGCGTCCACTTCGGCGGTGGCCCCGTCCCGATCGCCGGTCGTGTCCGCGATGGCTCGCGCCAAAAGCGCCCTCTCCGCTTCCATGTTCTCTGCGAGGTAGTACAAGATTTGGGCGCGCAGGTGGGTATTCGCGACCGCCCAGGACTCTTGCGCCTTCCGAGCCGCCTCCACGGCATTGCGGACATCTTTGCGATTGCCCCTCCCGACTTGGGCAGTGCCCCCGTGCTTCAGGTGCAGAGTCACGCTGTACCCACCGTCGGGTCGCACCTGCTTCCCGCCGATGTACAGCTTGTGGGTGCGGTCCATCCTTGGAGGGGCCGCTTCAACAGGGGCGGGTTGGGACTTCCCGCGGAGGCCTTCGACAACGGTGCCCCCCGCGCGGCCCTTCACGTACTCCCACAAGCCCTCGCGCCCGCCCTCCCGACCGTATCCCGATTCGCGATAGCCACCGAAGCCCGAGGCCGCGTCGAACTGGTTCGTACAGTTCACCCAGACCGTTCCGGCCTTCACGCGGTCGGCGATGTCCAGCGCCAAACCGACGTTCTCGCTCCAGACGCTGGCCGCGAGGCCGTAAGGCGTGTTGTTTGCCAATGCGACCGCTTCGTCCGGTGTCCGAAACGTCATCGCCACGAGAACGGGCCCGAAGATCTCCACTTGGGCGACCGTCGCCGCCGGGGCGACGTTCGTCAAGAGGGTCGGTGGATAGAACCAGCCGTCCTTGGGGCAGGACCAGGCGGGCTGAAACAGCTCGGCACCTTCGCGGCACCCTTGCTCGACCAGGGACTTGATTCGTTCCAGCTGGACCGAATCGACGATCGCCCCGAGGTCGACGGCCTTGTCGAGCGGGTCGCCCACGCGGAGTTTCTCCATGCGCGCCCGAGTCTTCGCGAGCACGGTTTCGGCCACGCTCTCCTGAACCAGGAGGCGCGAGCCGGCGCAACACACTTGGCCCTGGTTGAACCAGATCGCGTCCACGAGTCCCTCCACGGCGCTGTCGAGGTCCGCATCCTCGAACACGAGGAACGGGGACTTGCCCCCCAATTCCAACGACAGCTTCTTCCCCGTGCCCGCGGTCGCTTCGCGCAGGATGCGGCCGACCTCGGTGGAGCCTGTGAACGCCAGCTTGTCGGTCCCCGGATGCGCCACGAGCAGCTTGCCGGTTTCGCCATCCCCGGTCACGATGTTCACGACGCCGGGCGGCAGTCCGATCTCGCGGCAGATTTCGGCGAAGGCGAGGGCTGTGATCGACGTAAACTCCGCGGGTTTCAACACCACGGTGTTTCCCATGGCGAGCGCGGGCGCGATCTTCCAGGCGAGCATCATCAGCGGGAAGTTCCACGGGATGATCTGAGCGCACACGCCCACCGGCTCGCAGCCGGGGAACTCGGTCTCCATGAGCTGCGCCCAGCCCGCGTGGTGATAGAAGTGCCTCGCGACCAGCGGCACGTCGATGTCTCGCGTTTCGCGGATGGGCTTGCCGTTGTCCAGCGTTTCGAGCACGGCCAGGAGTCGGTGGTGCTTCTGAATCTGGCGGGCGATGGCGTAGAGGTACCGGGCACGTTCATGACCCCCAAGGGCGGCCCACTTCTTCTGAGCGCGCCTGGCCGCTTTGACGGCCGCATCGACATCGACCGCATCGGCTTGGGCGATGCGTGCCAAGGACTTGCCGTTGGCCGGGTTGAAGGTGTCGAACGAGGTGCCCGAGTGCGCGGCGCGCCATTTTCCCCCGATGAACAGGCGGAAGTCCCGCCCGAAGCCATCCAGCCACGCATGGGCGAGATCCGCCGACTCGGGCGCCGGCCCGTACGAAAGCGACTGATAGATCTCGCGAACGGTCATCGGTTCATTGTGACGCCATGCGGGGTGTCGATCAACCCATCGGGTGCCGGTTGAACGCCGAGTAACGGCCCGTCACGTGGTGTTCGAGCTGGCGCTCGATATCGGCGAGCAGAGTACTGGCTCCAAGTCGAAACAAGGCGGGATGGGTCCAGGGGTCCCCGAGCTCTTCCTTCATCAGGATCAGCCAGTCGAGGGCTTGTTTGGCGGCACGGATGCCGCCCGCTGGTTTGAAGCCGACCGAAAAGCCCGTCCGTTCTCGATACTCGCGAATCATGCGCGCCATCACCAACCCGAACTGCGGCGTGGCGTTTACGCCCTCCTTCCCCGTGGAGGTCTTGATGAAATCCGCCCCGGCCATCATGCAGACGACGCTCGCCTTCCCGACATTGCGCAACGTGCCGAGCTCCCCCGTGGCGAGGATGGTCTTGAGATGCGCATCGCCGCAGGCCTCTCGAAACGCGCTCACCTCGTCGAACAGGCCCTGCCAATCGTGGTTCAGCACATGCGCGCGCGTGATCACGATGTCGATCTCCTCCGCGCCCGCCTGCACGCTCGCCTCAATCTCGCGAGTGCGTTCGGGAAGAGGACTCAGCCCGTGCGGGAACCCCGCGGCGACCGCCGCGACGGGGACTCCCGATCCCTCAAGCGCCTCCGCAGCCACCTCGACGAACCGGTGGTACACGCACACGGCCCCGACGCGGACGCCCAGATCGGCAACGCCCAACGCCTCCGCCAGGTCGGGCCTCAGGGGTTGCACCGCCTTGGCGCACAGCCGCCTCACCGTCCCCGGGGTGTCGTCCCCGGACAGCGTGGTGAGGTCCATGCACGCGATGGCGCGCAACAGCCATCCGGCCTGCCACTGCTTCTTCACCGTTCGCCTCCCGGGCAACGAGGCGGCCCGGCGGTCGACCGCGCTGCGGTTGACGCGGATCGAGTCGATCCAATCGAGGTCGAGGGCCGTGCCCGAGTTGCGGCCGAGGTTGGGTGTGAGGATAGACATGGGAAGCGCTGAGTGTCCCATTCAACCCGATTGGGAACACTTTGCTCATCTGGTTCGTCTAGCTTTTCCTGTGCTCGCGTCGGCTTCGGTCGGCGCGGTGCCGGTCCGGGGCATGGCCCGGGAAATGGATCAACCGTGGCAACACGGCCAAAGGATCGGGTGCCCATCCCGGTCGCCTTGACGCAAGTCGGGGACCTCCATGCAAGCTGAGGCTTCGCAGACCTCGTTCCTGGAACGGGGTTGAACCGGAAGGCCGAGGCCGAGGACCGACGGCGAGTGCTGAGGTCCGCGTCGGGGTAGCCCTCGACAACGGCTTCTGCTAAAGGCTGAGGGGTGAGAGCCGAAGAGTAGGGGACGCAGTTCGACCGGTCCGTCGGAAGAGCCGCGCTCCAGCCTCGCGGGTTGCGGGTTTGCCACAAGCAGGCACGCCGTCCGGGAAGGCCGTCTGGTACCCGCGGAACGGGGAAGGACAGAATGGCGTGGCGCATTGGGTGTCTAACAAGACACGCAACGCCGGACCGTACACGTCGTTCGGGCGAACAAAGGCGATTGTCCGAGGTCGGACAATGGACTGCAACTCCGTTGATGGGGGTTCAAATCCCCAGATCGCAGCCATAGCGAAAGATACGGTCCGTGCAGGATGGAAAGCAGCCTGTTTCCCCTGGCTTCGGCTAGAGGGGAGCGTGGAGGATCTCGCAAGATCCTCGACGTACTGTCGTGAACGAACGGTTGGTCCTTAGCGGGATCTTAGCGGGGTGGCAAGCCTCGACCGACTGAAGCGGCATAACACGCCTGCACGAGAAGGGAGCCGAACCTTCGAAAAAAGACGGCGGCTGAGGCGCTTGCCCAGCTACGGGGAGACCCGGGCTCGGCGGACACAGCGGCGAAACGATAATGCCGCCAAAGAGCGACCACGCCCCGACCCAAGTCTACGGTCGGGGTTTTCTTGTTTGTCGGTGGTACTCTGCATCTTCCCCGATGGCGAGCGCCCCGACCACCACACCGCGCTCTGAATGGACGCCCAAACTCGTTCATTGCCTGCGGGGCTACACGGCTCACTCGTTCCTTGTTGATGCCATCGCGGGGGTCACGGTGGGGCTCGTGGCCCTGCCCTTGGCGATGGCGTTTGCGATCAGCTCGGGCGTAAGCCCTCAGGCGGGAATCTACACGGCGGTCGTTGCCGGCTTTTTCGCCTCGGCGCTTGGAGGCTCCCGACTTCAAATCACAGGACCGACGGGGGCGTTCGTCGTGGTCGTGGCCGGCATTGTGGCCAAATACGGTCTGGGCGGGCTCGCCCTTTGCACGATCCTGGCAGGTCTGATCTTGCTCGTCCTGGGCCTCACCGGGCTGGGAACGGCCGTCAAGTACATTCCCCGCCCCGTCGTCGTCGGGTTCACCAACGGGATCGCGGTGCTGATCGCCAGCACGCAGATCAAGGACTTCTTCGGCCTGACGATGACCAAGACGCCGAGCCTTTTTCTCGATCGGCTCGTCGCCATCGGCGCCCACTGGTCCACCCTGTCGCCGGCGGCCACCGCTGTGGCCGCCGGATCCCTCACGGTGCTCATCGTCTTCCGCCGCTTTCTTCCCCGAATCCCCGGAGCGATCGTTGCGCTCGTCGTCGGCACCCTTGTGGCGTGGGGCTTGCGTCTGCCCGTGGAAACCATCACGTCCCGTTTCGGCGGCATCCCCGTGGGTCTTCCCCCCCTTCAGGTGCCCGAGATACACCTTCACCAGTTCGCCAGCCTCATCTCGCCGGCGCTCACCGTGGCGATGCTCGGGGCGATCGAGTCCCTGATGTCGGCCGTGGTCGCTGATCGCATGAGCGGCGATCGCCACAATCCCAACGTCGAATTGGCCGCCCAAGGGGTGGCAAATCTGGTCTCACCGCTGTTCGGCGGAATCCCCGCGACCGGGGCCATCGCCCGGACCGCCACGAACATCCGATCGGGCGCGAAGACCCCGGTCTCGGGCCTGATCCATGCGGCCACGCTCGGGGCGATCCTCCTGTTCGCCGCTCCTGTCGCCGGCGTGATTCCCCTCGCGATCCTCGCGGCGATCCTGATGATGGTGGCCTACAACATGGGCGAGTGGCGCGAGATCCCCAGCATTCTCAAGCTCTCGAAGGCCGACGTGGCGGTGTGGTTCGTCACGTTCATGCTCACCGTGTTCGCCGATCTGACCGTGGCCGTAGAAGCGGGCATGATCCTCGCGGCGCTCCTGTACATTGCCCGCGTGACCAACACGACGACCGTCGTGCCCGTCACGGAGGACTACGTCGCGGAGGGTGAGGAGCACAGCCTGCAAGGAAAAGAGATTCCCGACGGGGTCGCCATCTACCGGATCCACGGCCCGTTCCTGTTCGGCGCCACGGACAAGCTCGCAATCGTCACGGACTCCATCGAGGCGCTTCCACCCGTCGTGATCCTGCGTCTGCGCAACATGACCGCGATCGATGCGACGGGCATTCAGGCGCTCGAGGATCTCGCGGAAACGATGGAACTGCACGGGCGCCACTTGCTCCTTTGCGGCATGCGCCCACAGCCCGCCCGCCTGATCGAGCGGGCGCACTTCCAAAGGCACCTGGACCCTCGGAACCTGTGCCCGCACGTGGACGCGGCGCTGAAGCGGGCGGCGGAGATCCTCGCAGACCCGGGCGACGGAGAGCACGAGGCCCTCCAGCCCCGATGATGAACGCGCCGATGCCCCAGGGTGCCACGGGCGTGTCGACATGCTCGGGTCGGACTTGGGCTCACGCCCGTCGAGCGGGCGTGGCACCCTCCGTTTGGACCTCTCGTGGAGCCGGCCGACGCTACAGCCCTTTCTCGGTGAGGAACTTGCAAAGGTCCCCCACGCGGCACGAGTAGCCCCACTCGTTGTCGTACCACGCCACGATCTTCACCATCTCGTCCAGTCCGATCGTATCGACCGCGCTGAAGATCGACGAGTGCGGATTCCCGATGAGGTCCGACGAGACCAGGGGCTCGTCGCTGTACTGGAGGATGCCCTTCATCGGCCCGTCAGCGTACTTCTTCATCGCGGCGTTGATCTCCTCGACCGAAGCGACGCGCGACAACAGCGCGGTGAAGTCCACCACGCTCACCGTGCGGGTTGGCACGCGGAACGCCATGCCGGTGAATTTCCCTTTCAGCTCGGGAATCACCAAGCCCACGGCCTTGGCCGCACCGGTGCTCGACGGAACGATGTTCTCGGCGGCCGCGCGGGCGTCGCGTAGGTCCTTGGCCGCTGTGTCGACGGTTCGTTGCGAGTTCGTGTAGGCGTGAACGGTGGTGAGGAGGCCCTTCTCCACGCCGAAGGTCTCGTGCATCACCTTCGCGACCGGAGCGAGACCGTTCGTGGTGCACGAGGCGTTCGAAATCACGTGGTGGTTGGCCGGGTCGTACATCCCGTCGTTCACGCCCAGCACCAGCGTCACGTCCTCGTTCTTGGCCGGCGCGGAGATCACGACCTTCTTGACCGTGTCGCCGAGATGGGCTTTGGCCAGGTTGGCATCGGTGAACCGGCCGGTGCACTCCAGAACGATCTCGCATCCGACGTCGGCCCAGTGGATCTTCCCCGGGTCCGTTTCCGAGAACACCTGCAGCCGATCGCCGTCGACCGTGATCGAATCGGCGTCGTGCTCGACGGTGCCCTTGAACGGGCCGTAGGTCGTGTCGTACTTGAACAGGTGCGCGTTCGTGCGCGTGTCGGTCAGGTCGTTGATCGCGACCACGTCGAACGCTCCCTTGTGGCGCTCGACCATCGTGCGCAGCGTCAGTCTTCCAATCCTTCCGAAGCCGTTGATCCCAATCCTTGTAGCCATGGTGTGGGCCCGATGTTACCTTTCAGGAGCCGTTCCAGAGGGCTCGCTGAGAATCCGCAACGAGAGCACCCATCCGCCCACAACGCACAGCGCGCAACCCACGAACGGAGAGTAGCGGCCAAAGTCCGCGCCAAACACTTGGAGCTTCTCGTAGAGCGCCGCCCCGACCGGGGCGCCGATGATCGCCCCCACGCCCTGGGCCGTCATCACCACGCCGAGATTGGCGGCTCGTCGGTTGGGATTGATCTCGCTCACGCTGGTCATCCACGCGGGAATGGCGAGCAGGAACCCGATTCCCACCGGGATCGCCCCCACGGCCAGCGCGAGCGGGGTCCTCAGCCCTTCGAAGAACGCGCCGAGTGCGATCAGGGTCAATCCACCCGAGCAAAGCCCCAAGCCGAGGTGTACGGCGCGCACGCGGCCCAGACGCTCGCCATAGCGGGACATCGGGACGCTGAGCACCGCCATGGCGATGGCGGCTGGAAACACGAGCGCTCCAAACGCGGATTCGCTCATGCCGAACTCCTGTTGGGCGAACAGCTTGATGATCGCCATGGGGAACCCGATACCGGCGAAGATCACGACGGCCAGAGCCACGTAGGCGGGAATCTCGCGCGCGGTCTCGGCGAGCTTGGCCAGCTCGATGCTCGAGTGCTCCGGCGGGGGCAGCCGATGCGCTTGGCCGTCGGGACGCATGAACCGACCGACGGTGATCGCCACCCCTGCGAACAGGAGCGTGGCGAGAATGAGGCTCGACCACGTGCGTCCCGTGAGGTCGTTCACGATCCCTCCGATCGGGAGCGCCAGCGCGATGCCAAGCAAGTAGCACACGTTGAGCAGGCTCATCGCCTGCTGCTGCTCGCCTTCGTCCACGGAGTCGGCCATCGCGGCGAAGGTCGCCGGCCAGATCATCGCCGCGCCCAGCCCGTCCACGACACGCAGGGCCACGAAGAGCAGCGTCTCGTTCGCCCCCAGGTGGTGCGGGACGGCGAGCGAGAGCAGGGGCGTGACGGCGCACAGGGCAGGGCCGACGACCATCAGCATCTTGCGGCCCACCCGCTCGGCGAGATGGCCCATCGGGCTCTTGAACGCGGCCTCGCTGAGAAGGAACGCCGTCAGCACGAGGCCGATGGCCGACTCGCCGAATTGCCGGTCGTTCGCCAGATAGACCGGCATGGTCGAGATGTTGAGGACCGCGAACCCGATCTCGGCGAGCAGAGCCACCGCGAGGAGCCGCAGGACCGGGGGCCGGCGGGTAAGAGGCAACAGCTTGACCGGCGCTTCAGCGGTGGGCATGGCGGACCATCAGAGCATACGCGGAAGACGCCCCACGCGTTGAGCTGGGATGCGGGAGGGGCGGGAGCCGTTGCGTGCCAAGAATGCCTGACCTGGTGCGGAGCCCACGCCCGTCGAGCGGGCGTGGCACCGGGTTCCCTGGGGCCTTAGCGCTTGACGAACTGGAAGCCGCGTCGCGCCTTCTTGCGACCGTACTTCTTGCGCTCTTTCACACGGGGATCGCGCGTGAGGAATCCGCCGGCGCGCAGAGGCCTGCGGAGTTCGGAATCCATTTCGAGCAGCGCCCGGGCGATGCCGAGCTTGATGGCGCCGGCCTGGCCCGTGATGCCGCCGCCCTTGGCGCGGACCTTCACGTCGTACCGGCCGTCGAGGCCGAGCTTAACGAGCGGGCTCTGCACCAGGATCTCGAGGACGGGGCGTCCCAGGTACTCCTTGAAGTCCCGGTCGTTGATGGAGATCGCGCCCTCGCCGGGCGTGACCCAAACCCGGGCGATGGCGCTCTTGCGCCGCCCGGTGCCGTAGTTCGAATCGATTTTCTTCTTCGCCATGCTGCGTTAGTCCTTCGTCACCTTCAGCGGCTCGGGGTTCTGCGCCGCGTGGGGGTGGTCTGCGCCCGCGTACACCTTCAGCTTCTTGATGATCTGATGGCCGAGCTTGGTCTTGGGCGTCATGCCCCAAATTGCCTTTTCAACGAGCTTCGTCGGGTTGGTCTCGAGCATTTTGCCTCGCGACACGCTGCGCAGGCCGCCGGGCCAGCCCGTGTGCCAATGGATCAGCTCCTCGCCCTTGTTGCCCGTCAGCACGACCTTCTCCGCATTGATCACGACGACGAAGTCGCCGCAGTCCGCGTTGTACGCAAACGTCGGCTTGTGCTTCCCGCGAAGCACCTGCGCCACCTGACCCGCGAGCCGCCCGATGGGCACGCCGGTGGCATCGACCACAAACCACTTGTGCTCGATGCTTCCTGCCTTAACCGTAGATGTTCTATTCATCGTATCAACCCAGTCCACTCGTTCAAATCGTTTCTATCCAGATGCCGTCTCCCGCACGTCGCGCGGATGTCTTCCGTAGCGGATGCGCATCAGGGTCAATCCCTGAGCCGGCAAGACCTCGGGGCCATGCCGATCGGCGCGTCCTTGATGGGTGAGCAACTCGGCGATCTCCGCCTCGCTGCGCAAGCCTCGTCCCACCTCGAGCAGTCCGCCCGAGATGCGCCGCATCATTCCCCGCAGAAACGCCGTTCCCACGATGTCGATCCGCACTTCCCGTCCCACCCGTTTCACGCGAACGGAAAAGAGCTTGCGGACGGTGTTCAGCACGTCCGGCCGAAGCTCCTCGGTGAACGCGCGGAAGTCGTGCTCTCCGACGAGCCGAAGCCCCGTTCGAGCCATCGCCTCGACGTCCAGCGGCTGGTCCCAGCCATAGGCTGTCCGTTCGATGAACGGGTCGCTCGGCGCGTTCCAGATCCGGTACCGGTAGTGCCGGTCTCTGGCCCAAAAACGGCTGTTGAACGCGTCGTCCACCTGGACGGAGTCCATCACCGCCACATCTCGGGGGAGGACCCGGTTGAGGACTCCCGCCCAGCGAGGCGGTTCGATCGCCACGTCGCTGTCGAAGTGGCAAACCTGGCCGCGCGCGTGCGCTCCACTGTCGGTGCGGCTTGCACCCACGATCTCGCAATCCTCGCCCGAGACCCGGCGAACAGCATCTTTCAAAGTGCCCTGGACGGTTCTCCGTCCAGCCTGTGCGGCCCAGCCGCGAAAATCGGTGCCGTCGTACGCGACGACCAGTTTGATCCGTCTAGTCAACCAACTCCAAGACCGCCGAAGGCGCACCGTCTCCGCGCCGTGTGCCGATCTTGGTGAGCCGGGTGTAACCCCCGTTCCGCTCCTTGTAGCGCGGCGCGATGTCGTCGAAGAGACGCTTGACAAGGTCCTCGCCGTTGATGAGGCTGCGCTCCTGCAGGATCTGGGACTTCTCCATCGCGGTCTTCCCGGCGAGCAGCTTTTCGGGCTTGGCGCTCGAGGCCGAGTGGCCGACCAGAACCCGGCGCGCGCGCTGCCGCGCCGCGAGGGTGTCCTTCTTGCCCAGCGTGATCATCTTCTCGACGAGCCGTTGCAGCTCCTTCGCGCGCCCCTGCGTCGTGCGGACGTAGCCGTGCCGGATGAACTGGCGCGTGAGGTTCGTCAGCAGCGCTCGGCGCTGGTCGCTGGGCAGGCCCAGCTTACGTCGGTCAACAAGGTGTCTCATCAGTCGAAATCCTCTTCATCTTCATCGTCCAGCACGTCGAGCGGCCGGTACCCGCCCTTGGGCGGCTTGAGCTCGAGACCGAACTCCTGCAGCTTGTCCCGCACCTCGACCAGCGACTTCTTGCCGAACCCGCGGATCCCCGTGAGGTCCGACTCGGTGGCCACGGCGAGCGCCCGAAGCGTCAGCAGACTGGCGCGCCGCAGGCAGTTGAACGTCCGCTGCGAGAAGTCCAGCTCCTCGATCCGCTTGTCGGGGATGTTCAGGATGTTCTCGGGAATCTCCTCTCCCTCGTCCGGTCCGTCGTCGTAACCGGCTTCGCCGAGATCGAAGAACATGCGGAAATACTTGTCCAGGATGTGCGCCGACTGCGACAACGCGTCGTTCGGAACCACCGCGCCGTTGGTCGTGATCTCGAGCACGAGCCGCTCGAAGTCCGTCCGCATGCCCACGCGCGTCTGCTCGACGGTGTAGCTCACCTTGCGGACCGGCGTGTACTGCGCGCCGACGGGAATCACGCCGATGATGCCTCGGTACTTCTCCTGCTTCTCAGGAAGCACGTAGCCGGTGCCCCATCCCACGTACAGCTCCATCGACAGGCTGCCCTTGGGGTCGCTCGCCGTGCAGAGATACGCCTCGGGGTTCACGATCTCGAGTCCCGGAGGGCACACGACGTCGGCGCCGGTGACCCGGCCCGCCCCCTGCACGTCGATGCGCAGCGTCTGGTCCTCGGCCGGCAGGGCATCCTCGTAGGTCATCCGGATCGCGAGATTCTTGAGGTTGAGCAACAGCTCGGTGGTGTCCTCTTTGACGCCGGGGATCGGTGCGAACTCGTGGAAGACCTTGTCGATCCGGACGGCGCTGACCGCCGCGCCCTGGATCGAGCTGAGCAGCACGCGCCGCAGCGCGTTGCCGATCGTCTGGCCGTACCCGCGCTCGAGGGGCTCGAGCACGAACGTGCCTTTCTCCGAGGAAATGTCAAGGGTGGAAATGTGTGGCATCTTTGAACTCGCTCAGACTCGGCGGCGCTTCGGCGGCCGGCATCCGTTGTGGGGCAGGGGGGTCACGTCGCAGATGGAACTGACCTCGAGGCCCGACGCCTGAAGGCTGCGCACCGCGGTCTCTCGGCCGGATCCGGGGCCGCAAACCCGCACGTCCACCTTGCGCAGGCCGTGCTCCTGGGCCTTGCGCGAGGCGTTCTCCGCGGCGACCTGCGCCGCGAACGGGGTGCCCTTGCGGCTCCCCTTGAAGTTCACCGAACCCGCGCTCGCCCAACTCAGCACGGCGCCCTGCGGGTCCGTGATCGTGACGATCGTGTTGTTGAACGACGCGTGGATGTGCGCGACGCCAGCCGGCACGTTCTTCTTCTCTTTCTGCTTGCCTTTGGAAACTTGCTTTCTTGCCATGGTGTGCCCGGGTGTCCCGCGTTACTTCTTCGCCTTCTTCTTGCCGGCCACAGTCTTCGGCTTGCCCTTGCGGGTGCGCGCGTTGTGGCGGGTGTTCTGGCCGCGCGTCGGCAGGCCGCGCCGATGGCGCAACCCGCGGTAGGAGCCGATTTCGATCAGCCGGCGGGTGTTCGAGTTCACCTCGCGACGAAGATCGCCCTCGACCTGATAGTCGCGGTCGATGATCTCGCGCAAATGCCCGATCTCAGCCTCGGAGAGGTCCTTGACGCGAGCGCGTGGATCCACGCCCGCCTTTTCAATCACCTCGCCCGCGGTCTTCAACCCGAGCCCGTAGATCAACGGAAGCGCGTAAAGAATCGCCTTTTCGCGCGGAAGGTCAACGCCTGCAATACGTGCCATAAATCTCTAACTACCCCGTCAGCCTTGTCGCTGCTTGTGCTTCGCGTTCGAGCACAGAACCCTCACCACGCCCTTGCGCTTGATGATCTTGCACTTGTCGCACATTTTTTTAACACTGGCCCGAACTTTCATCGACATTTCACCTTGCTGGATCGTCCTTGGACATAGGGGTGACGCACGCGTGCGCACCCATGGCCGGAAAATCCGACTGACGCAAGATCGGATTATACCTAAGCCCGCGGCGGTTCGCTAGGGTTTTTCTTCGAACGTGCGTCTCGTTCGGCCGCTCGGGCGGCTACTTGTAGCGGTAGACGATGCGACCCCGCGTGAGATCGTAGGGCGAGAGCTCCACGCGAACCCGGTCGCCGGGAAGGATGCGGATGTAGAACATGCGCATCTTGCCGCTTACGTGCGCCAGGAGTTCGTGGTCTCCCTCGTCCAACTTCACGCGAAAGCGGGCGTTGGGCAGATTCTCGAGGACGACGCCCTCGACTTCGATGCCCTTTTCCTTCTCGATCTCGGGTTGTTGCTTCTTCTTCTTCGGTGGTTTCCTTCTTGCCATCCAATCTCCTGGGCGCGCTCGGCGCCCACTGCTCCCTAGGCTACTCCAATGTGAGGATCTCGGGTCCGTTTCGCGTGATCGCCACCGTGTGCTCGAAGTGCGCGGAAAGGCTCCCGTCCGCCGACTTCATGGTCCACCCGTCCGGCATCGTCGTCACGCGCCACGTCCCGGCGTTGACCATGGGCTCGATGCAGATCGTGGTGCCCTCGCGCAGGACCGGGCCCTTACCCGCCCTCCCGAAATTCGGGACGCTCGGCTCCTCGTGGAGCGACCGACCGATCCCGTGCCCCACGAGATCGCGCACCACCGCGTAACCGTTGGACTCGACGTACTTCTGAACCGCGGCCGAGATATCGCCGACGCGCGCGCCGACCCGCGCCTTCGCGATGCCCTGGAACAGCGCCTCCTGCGATACGTTGAGCAGTCGCTGCGCGTCCTGGCTGATGGCGCCCACCGCGTAGGTCCACGCACCGTCGGCGTGCCAGCCGTCGAGGATCACTCCGAAGTCGAGGCCGACGATGTCCCCCTCCTGGAGCGGCGTCGCGTCGGGGATGCCGTGCACGACCACGTCGTTGACCGAGATGCAAGCCGCGTTCGGAAAGCCGCGATACCCTTTGAAGCTCGGAATTCCGCCCGCCTCTCGGATCAAGCGCTCGGCCAGCTCGTCGAGCTGTTGCGGCGTCGAGCTGCCGGCGACGATCGCTTCGGAGACCACGCGCTGCGTGCGGGCGACCACCCGGCCGGCCGCACGCATCTTCTCGATTTCGGACTGCTTCTTCAGCAGGATCATCGGGCGGAACCGTCCACGATGCGCTCGTACACCAATTCCGGCCCCTCGTCGGCCGACACGCGATGGAGCTTTCCAAGCCGTTCGTAATGCTCGATCACCGGGGCGGTGTTCTGGTGGAACACCCGCAGCCGTTCGCGGATGGTCTCCGGCTGATCGTCGGAACGCACGAACAACGGGCCGTTGCATTTGTCGCACAGCCCCTCGCGCTTGGGAGGTTTGGTGCTCGAATGGTAGATCTCGCCGCACTTGGTGCATCCCATCCGTCCGCCGAGGCGTTGCACGACGACGTCCTCGTCCACCTCGAGGCTCACGACGCGGTCGATGTCCATGTCCATCTCGGCGAGCATCTCGTCGAGCGCCTCGGCCTGCTTCTCCGTGCGGGGAAAGCCGTCGAGCACGAAGCCCTTCTTGCGCACCTCGTCGCTGCGGATGCGCTTGGCCATCATCTCGATGGTGACGCCGTTGGGGACAAGCTCGCCGTGGTCGATGTACCGCTTGGCGAGCCGGCCCAGATCCGTGTCCGCCTCGATCTCCGAACGGAAGATCGTGCCCGAAGAGAGCGGCTTGAGCCCAAGCCGCTCTTCAAGAAGCGCCGCTTGAGTTCCCTTTCCCACACCCGGAGGCCCAATCAAAATCAGCCGCATCGATCTCCCAACACTCAACACTCAACGCTAGGCACTGGCGGGCAACCCCGCCTATTGCCCGTAGTGCTTCATCAATAGGCTCGCCTCGATCTGGCGCATGGTCTCGAGCGCCACGCTCACCATGATGAGCAGCGACGTGCCGCCGATGATGCTGATCGCCTGGATGCCCGTGAGCGACCACGCGACGTACTGGATCAACGCGACGAAGGCCAAGAACCCCGCACCGGCGATCGTGATCCGCGAGATGACCCCGTCCAGAAAGTCTCGGGTTTGTTTGCCCGGCCGAACACCCGGGATAAACGAGCCCCCCCGCTTCAGGTTGTCGCTGATGTCGTCCACGTTGAACTGGATCGCCGTGTAGAAGTAGGTGAAGAAGAAGATGAGCGCCGTGTAGACGACCGATGCCACCAAACCTTTGGGGAACGGCGACGCGGGGTTGAGCCACGAACCGATCTCGATCAGGGTGAGGTGGATCGGACTCGTCGGAGCGAACATCGACGCGAACTGCTGCGGGATGTAGATCAACGAAACCGCAAAGATCAGAGGGATCACGCCCGCCATCACGACCGAGAGCGGCAGATAGCTGGTCTGCCCACCCATCATCTTCGTGCCCACGACGCGCCTCATGTGCTGGATGGGAATTCGGCGCTGGGAGATCGTGAAGAGCACGATCAGCCACGTCGTTCCCAGGAACAGGAGAAGCAGCAGCCCGAGCTGCCACCACTGCGCGAAGCCCTCCTGGTAGGCGCCCCACACCTGACGCACCTGGTTGGGAAGCGAAAGGATGATGCCGGCGAAGATCATCAGCGACACGCCGTTGCCGATGCCCTTCTCGCTGATCTGCTCGCCGAGCCACAGCACGAACATCGCGCCCGAGGTCCAGAAGAGCACCACCGTGAACTTGATGAACATCGTCTGCGCCTCGGGAGGAAGCGCCTGGTTCAGCAAACCGATGAGGCCGAGGCTCTGGAACACGCAAAGCACGATCGTGAGCATGCGGGTGCGCTTGTTCTGCTGCCGCCGCGCGTACTCGCCGCCCTCCTTGAGCTCCTGCTTCCAAGACGGATACGCCTGGGTGAGGATCTGCATGATGATCGACGCCGTGATGTACGGGTTCATGCCCAGCGCGAAGATCGACAGACGGCGAAGGCCGCCTCCGCCGAACACGTCCAGCAACTGGAAGAACGGAAGGTTGAGCTGCTTCACCCGCTCGGTGAGTTCGGCGCTGCTGATGCCCGGAATGGGAACGGGGACGTTGATTCCAAGGGCGAAGACAGCGAACATCCCCATGACGAACAGCAGCTTGCGCCGCAGCTCCTCGTCGGCCCACGCCTGACGGAGGGTCTCCATCAGGGGCATGCTCAGATTCTTATCGCTGCCGCCCGCAAGCATTAGAGTGTGACCGCCTGCCCTTTGGCACCCTCGATCGCGGCTTGCGCCGCTTTGCTGAACTTGTGCGCGTGGACCGTCAGCTTCTTCTTCAGTTCGCCGAACGCAAGGACCTTGACGCCGTCCTTGATTCCGGGAATGATGCCGATGGCCATCAGCTTCTCGGGAGTCACCTCGTCGCCCGACTCGAACAGCCGCTCGAGATCGTCGAGGTTCACGATGGCGAACTCCTTGTGGTTGACGTTCCGAAAGCCCTTCTTGACGGGCAAACGGCGCTGGATCGGCGTCTGGCCACCCTCGAAGTTGGGGTGGATCTGGCGCCGCGCCTTCTGGCCCTTCGTTCCGCGCGTGCAGGTCTTGCCGGTGCCGCTGCCGATGCCGCGGCCGACGCGACGCTTGCGGGTCGTGCTTCCGTCGGGCGGACTCACTTTGTGCAAAC
The DNA here is from genome assembly GCA_023957775.1 of Fimbriimonadaceae bacterium. Taxonomy (NCBI): domain Bacteria; kingdom Bacillati; phylum Armatimonadota; class Fimbriimonadia; order Fimbriimonadales; family Fimbriimonadaceae; species Fimbriimonadaceae bacterium. The sequence continues at coordinate 202,758 of JAMLGR010000002.1, forward strand.
TCACTTCTTGGTCTCCTCAGGTTTGGCCTTGGGTTTTGGGCCTTGGGCCTTGGGTTTGGCCTTGGGTGTGGCCTTGGGCTTTGGGCCTTCGGCCTTGGGTTCGGCCTTCGGCTCTGCTTGGGCCTTGGGCTTGGGTTGGGCCTTGGGTTTGGGCTCGGATTTGCGCGTGGGCGATTTGACCTTCGGCGCGGCCTCCGACGCGTCGACCTCGTCCACGGTCAGCATGTGCTTGACCTTGTGGACCATGCCGCGGATCGTCGCATTGTCCTCTTGGTAGACGACCTGGTGCATCCGGCGCAAGCCGAGCGCGGCGACCGTCTTGCGGTTGCGCGGGGTGTTGCCGATGAGGCTACGGACCAACTTAATTCGCAGCATCGGCCTCCTCCTTGCGCGCCTTCTGGAGCCAGGGCACCAGCTCGTTCGCGTCGAGCCCGCGCTGCTCGGCTCGCGCTTCGGGGGCCTGCAGCTTCTGGAACGCCTCGATCGTCGCGTACGCCATGTTGATGGCGTTGCGGCTTCCCAGCGATTTGGAGAGGACGTTGTTGATGCCCGCGCACTCCAGGCAGGCGCGCACCGCGCCGCCCGCCTTGACGCCCGTACCCGCCGAGGCGGGGCGAAGCACCACGCGGGACGTGCCCGACACCGCTTCCACGGAGTGCGGGATCGTCTCGCCGATCCGGGCCACCGTGATCATGTTCTTGCGGGCCGACTCCTCGGCCTTCCGGATCGCATCCGGAATGCCTCGGGCCTTCCCCAAGCCCACGCCGACTTGGCCCTTGTTGTCCCCCACGACGACGAGGATCGACCACGAAGCGGTCTTGCCTCCCTTGTGGGTCTTGAACACCTTGTTGGTCCGCACGATGCGTACATCGAGCTGCGGACCTTCGGTGTTGCGGCTCTCGCGCTTGCCGCTCAGGCGATTCATCATCCTCATGCTAAAACTCCAGCCCCGCTTCCCGGGCGGCGTCGGCCAAACCCGCCACGCGTCCGTGATAGCGGAACCCGCCACGGTCGAAGACCACGGCTTTGATTCCCTTGTCGGCGGCGCGCTTGCCCAGCGCGGCTCCCACGGCCTTCGCACCGTCGAGATTGCCGCCCGCGGCGATCTCCTTCTCCCGGCTGCTGGCGCTCGCCAGCGTGGTGCCCGTGGTGTCGTCGATAATCTGTGCGTAGATGTGCTTGAGGCTGCGGAACACCGCAAGCCGCGGGCGCTCCGGAGTGCCGGAGATCCGCTTGCGCAGCCGCTCGTGCCGCACCTTCCTCAACGCAACGTTGGTTTTCTTTCCCACTGCTCCAGTTCTCCCTTACTTCTTCGCCGCCGCGCGCTTGCCGGGCTTGAGCCGGACCAGTTCGCCCTTGTAGCGAATGCCCTTGCCCTTGTACGGATCGGGTTTGCGCACCTTGCGGATATCGGCGGCCACCTGGCCGACCAGCGCCTTGTCGATGCCGCTCACGCGCAACTGCTGCACGCGGGACTTCTCCTCGGCCGCCACTTCGAATGTGATGCCCGGAACCGCATCGACGTTGACCGGGTGGGAAAAGCCCATGTTCAGGGTCAGTCCGCCGCCCGCCTGCGCGATGCGATAGCCGACGCCGACGACCTCGAGCACCTTCGTGTGCCCGGTCGTGACGCCGACGATGCAGTTGTTGATGAGGGTTCGGGCCAACCCGTGTTGGCTGCGCGCGTGACGGTCCGCGCTCGTGCGCTCGACCTTCAACTGGTCCCCCTCTTGAACGATCTGCAGTTCCGAACCGACCTTGACCTTCAGCTCGCCCTTGGGACCGCGCACGGTCACGTGGTTGCCTTCGGCCACATCAACGGTCACGCCGCTCGGAACGGTGATCGGTTGCATGCCAATTCTCGACATTTCTTCCTCCTACCAAACCTCGCAGAGGACCTCGCCACCGATCTTGCGCTTACGCGCGTCTCGGTCGGTCATCACTCCGCTGCTCGTTGAGATGATCTGCGTCGCCAAACCGCTGCGGACGGGCTTGAGGTCCGCCGCCGGCTTGTAGATGCGCAGGCCCGGCTTGCTGACGCGCCGGATCTTCTGGATGATGGGTTTGCGCTTCGCGTCGTAGCGAAGGTGCACACGAATCGTGGGGAACTTGGTCTCGGTCGTGACCTCCCAACCCTTGATGTAACCCTCGGCCTCGAGGATCTTCAAAACTTCGACTTTGATTTTGCTGTGAGGGACCTCGACGGTTGCGAGCCGCGACTGGGCGCCGTTGCGCACGCGCGTCAGAAGGTCCGCGATGGGATCGCTGTGCATAAGAACCTCCGCGCCGCTACCAGCTGGACTTGGTCACTCCGGGAAGCTGGCCGAGATGGGCCTTCTCCCGCATGCAGATTCGGCACACGCCGAAGAACCGGAAATAGCCGCGCGCGCGGCCGCAGAGAGAACACCGGTTATAGGATCGAACCTTGAACTTCGGTTTCTGCTTCTGCTTGATGATCAAACACTGTTTCGCCATAGAGTCTCCCGCCGTGATCGGACTGGTTTGCGGACGTGTTTCAGCCGCACCTGGTCCGTGGCATAGTTGTAGGTCGGACGCAAGCGCCCGAGTTGCAGAGAATACCACACCCGTGGTTTGTGGTTTGTGGTTTGTGGTTTGTGGTTTCGGGCATCATGGACCTTGATGCCGTTCGAACCCTTGGAAACCGACGAGAAGTTGGACGCGCCTCCTCCCAAGAAGCGGGACATGGACACCCAGATGATGTTCGGCTGCTCGACGTTCGGCATCGTGGCGGGCCTCATCCTCCTCCTCGTCGCCCTTCCCCACTTCCTCATCGCGGACACCCAGAGGCTCGTCGAGTTGGGGCGGGCGTCCCTGTTGGGCCTGGCCCCGGCGGCGGTGGTGGGAATGGTCGCGTCGCGCCGCTTCGGCTTGCCGGGCGCCTGCGGATTCGTCGGGGGAGCGCTGGTTTCGGCGGTCTTCCTCTACCTGCGCCTCGCCCAGGTGCTGCTGACACGGTACGGGGACCCCTCCGAGCAGCCCGACTACCCGGTGTCGTGGGGAACGCTCCTGCCGATCGCTTGGGTCGCCGCGTGCGCCGGACTCGCGCTGCTTTCGATGCGCCGGTCCGATCTGCCGATCGAGTAGCGGGCGGACGCGCGGCCTTCGTGAAAGGCCTCTGAGAATCTCCGTTCACCCTCCGATAATTGCGATGTCGGTCCCCGGTGGGTCGAGAGGGAGAACCTTGGCTAGCGGTCGTTTTGCTCACGAATATCGGAAACACGCGGTGAACGGGGCCTCGCCCCTTGAACTCGTGGTCATGCTGTACGATGGCGCGCTGCGCTTCATGGAGGCGGGCAAGCACGCGATGGCGCACCGCGACATCCCCAAGCAGAACGAAAGCCTGCAACGGGCTCAGAAGATCGTCTTCGAGCTGATGGCTTGCCTCGACATGGAGTCCGGCGGCGAGATCGCCCGGAATCTGATGTCGCTCTACACCTACGTGGTCAACGAGCTGATCGATGCCAACGTCACGGACAAGCCCGAGGGCATCGACCGCTCGATGCGCGTCCTCAGCGATCTGCGCGAGAGCTGGGTCCAGATCGCCAAGGCCACCTCCAAAGAGGAGATTTCCCATGCCGCCTAGCCTCGAACGCGTGCTCGTCCTGACCCTGTCGGCCGTCGAGGCCGTGGGGGAGAATCGTTGGAGCGAGGTCAGCGACCTGATGCGGGAGCGCGACCGGGCGATCGCACAACTTGAGAGCGATGCCAAGGCACCGCTCGATCCCAACCTTCGCAAGAAGCTCCGCAGCGCCGATTTGCGGCTTGGACAAGCCTTTGCCGACGCGCGCGCCGCAACGCTCGACGCCATCGCGCGGCAGTACAACGCCCGCCGCATCCCCGCAACCTACGCCAAGCCTCAAGCCGCCGTGAACTTCGACCGCATCGGCTAAGGGGCCCGAAGGTCGAAGGACCAAGGACCAAGGACCAAAAAGAGAGGGCCGCGACGAGATCGCCGCGGCCCTCTCTGGCTGTCGTGCTTGCTTCGGCCGCTAGTTCAGGATCAGCTGAACCTGGTCGAGCCGAAGGGTGAAGCTCGGAGGCATCGAACCCCGTCGCTCCGGAACCAAGCCGCGCACCGCCATGCGCACCTCGCGAGAGGACGACATGTACTGCGACTTGAGATCCAGCGGAATCGACGCCGCGGAGTTGCCCGATCCCTTCACCGGGAACGACTTGATGTGGTCGAACTGCCCCGTGTTGAAGTTGTAGAGCCACACCATGCCGGTCGAGCCCGTCACACCAACCGCCTCGATCTTCGCGCGCAGCGTGTTGACCGTGCCGGAGGGGATCGTGAAGCTGAGCTGGGCCGCGCCGATCTGGCCAAGGCCAGCCTGCGACGCCGACGTGACGTTGAAGTACACATCGTCCGAGAGCTTCACCGAGGTGACGTCTCCCGACGAGCCCGTGCCCTGAATCATGACGATCGAAGTGGGGTCGATGGCCGTGCCGCCGCCGCCGCCGCCCGAACCGGGCTGACTGATCAGCCACGTGTGGATCGTCGAGAGCCAGACGCCGCCCTGGGCGATCATCGCCGTACCCCAGAACCGCGTGTCGTCAAGCGGGTCGACGGACACGTCGAAGTAGTCGCCCCATCGGTACTGCGCGTAGTTGCCCGTGCTGGAGGCCAGCAGCTGCGGCTGCCCCATCGCGCCGGGCGGATCCGAGGCCTTGCGGCCCGCGTACATCACGTCCGCCGTGATCGACGAGCTCGAACGCGTGAAGATGAGCGAGATGTCCCCGAGCACGTTCGTGTTGACGGCGGGCATGAAGTAGTTCTGCCCGCTGGGCGGCTGAACGTTGCCCGACTGGACCAGCGAGGGGTTCCCCGACGTCGGCCAGCCGTTCATCGAGATCTCGTACCAGCGCACCATCGTGTCCGGGCTGCCGGCGCTCTTGGCGATCGAGTGCGTGCAGACGAACTTGCCGGCCCGGTAGTACGCGTTCATGATGCGGAACGCCAGCGTGTCGAGCACGTTGCCGCCCGTGCTGGGCGCAGGACCGGTCGGAGGCGAGTAGGTCGGCACCGTCAGCGAACGGGTCGTGATGACCGGGCTCGACGTCAGGTTCGTGATCGCGTAGAGCTTGAGGCTGTTGTTGTTCAGCTCGCACGCTCCGTAGATCCGGTCGGCGGCCGGGTCCCACGTCCGGCCCGGCTGGATCGTGAATCCGTTGTCGATGAAGTAGGAGATGGTCGGGGCGCCGCCCGAAAGCATCGGGGCCTTCGTCATGACGGTCACCGACGCGCCGCGGAACTGATTCGTCCCGAACGTGAACTGGTTGCCCGTGCACACGATCGCGTCTTTGTTGCCGGCCCAGCCCGGATAGTCGAGCCATGTGTCTGCGCCGCCGATGTTCTGCTTCGCCTCGATGCGGTACTTGTACCAGTTGCCGGACGGGTTGCTGTCGTCCGAAACCGCGATCAGGAGTTTGCTCGTCGCGGAGCCGTCATCCTGCTCGAGCGCGACGACGAAGTACCGCTGAGAGACCGCATCGTAAAACGCCTTCGGGTCGAACACGAACGCGCCCGCGCCGAGGGAGCCGAAGAAGCCCGAGCCGCCCGCCATGCCCTGTTCGAACAACTTGGTGCCCGTCTTCGTGAAGAAGGCGATCGAGGTGTTGACCACCTGCACGATGTGGCCGGGGCCGACGGCCTCGTTGGGATCGGGCGGAACCCAACCCGTGAACCCGATGCCGGGAAAGTGCGCCGTCTCGTTTCCGCGCGTCTCGTTGAGGAGACCGCCGACCGGCAACGTGTTGCGCCCCTCGTCGGGCTTTCTCCACCAGTCGGGAGTCGGGTTTTCGGGGCGCGCGGGCGCCAACCGAATCCGCTCGTCGATCTGAGGAAACACCGAGTAGGTCGATTCCTTGATCGCGCGCGGGCCGATGGTCCGTTTGAACGGCCGGATGGTGGTCTGCTGGGCGCCGGCAAATCCGACCACGCCCACCACGCCGACGATCGCCAGCGTCCTGAGATATCTAGATAAAAGCACGTACAGCCTCCTTCACACCCGGCAAAGCTGCGGGCGTGAAATCGAATCGATCATTCACTTTACACCAGATGAGAGGCCTCTGGAAGCCGTAGAGTTCTCTTCGGCAAGAGAAATGCACAAGCACAGGGACGACTTGTGGCCCCTGGAAGACGCGGGGGAGCCGCCGGAACTTGCCCGGCGACTCCGCAACACCCCCGCCTATCGGTTCCGAACCAGAGCCGAGAGCTTCACCTCGTTGATCGCGTACGTGAACGGCGACCACGACATGCGCCGAAGCGGCACGTGGGCTCGGGTGATCCCCCGCACCTCCCCCGTCGAGGACACGTAGGTCGCCGGCGTGTAGATCCTCAGCTTCTGAGTCTGGTCGGTCGTGTACAGCGGGAACGCCTTGAAGAAGTCGTACTGGTTCGTGTTCCAGTTGAACAACCAAACCATCCCGGTGCCGCCTGCGGGACCGTTCGCTTCGATTTCGAGCGAGAGACTCGACACGTTCTCCAGCGGCGCTCCCATCGTCATGCTGAAGCCGGCGCCGGCCACTTGGCCGAGGCTGGACCAGGTGGACCGCACGGAGAATCGGAGCGAATCGCTGTGCAGGACATCCGGTACGTCGCCCGACGACGACGTGCCGAGATACATCTCGATCTCTTCCGGCGGGAACTCGGTCTCGACGGGAGGAACGACGTCCGCCAACCCACGCGCCACGTTGATGCGTCCGAACTTGAGCCACGTGCCGACGTCGTCGCAGTTGTTTTCGATCGCCGCCCGGACCTCGGCGGCGGTGGCGTCCGCGCCGATATGGGAGTAGAGCAGCCCGGCATAGCCCGCAACGCAGGGCGTCGCCATCGACGTGCCGTCCTGGAACACGTAGGTCGAGTTGAGATAGGTGCTGTAGATGTGGCTCCCGGGCGCCGCCACGTCGACCCAGTCGCCCCAGTTGCTGAATCCGGACTTCTGGTCGTTCTGATCGGTCGATCCAACCGCGAGCACGCTGTCGTACCCCGCGGGATAGAGCTTCGTCGTGACGTTGTCGTTGCCCGCGGCCGCCACCGGCAGCACGTCGTGCTCGACGGCGTACTTCATCGCGTCGTCTTCGGCCTGCGACGCGAAGTAGCTGCCGATGCTCATCGAGATCACCTTCGCCCCGTGATCGGTCGCGTGGAGGACCGCAAGAATCACGTTGGCCGAGGTGGAGTTGGGGAAGATCTTCAGCGGCATGATCATGCAGTTGAATCCCATCCCGGCGATGCCCATGCCGTTGTTGGTGTCCGCGGCCGCGATCCCCGAGCAGTGCGTCCCGTGGCCGATCGAATCGCTCGGATCCGAGTCGTTGTCCGAAAAGTCGTAGCCGGGAACGATCTTGTTCCGAAGGTCGGGATGGTCGAGCTGAATGCCCGTGTCGATCACGGCGATGATCGTCGAGGGATCCCCGCGCGTGATGTCCCAGCCCTGCTCCGCGAACGTGCGGATGGGCGCGTACTGCTGGCTGTAGAGACTGTCGTTGGGGCGGAACAGCGGGTAGCGCCGATAGTTCGGCTCAGCATAGACCACCGCCGGCGAACGGCGGTACCGCTCCAAAGCCCGCTCCACGGGAATGCGGGGGGACACCTGCACGAGTTCCACGCCGATCTGCGGCATCTTCTGAACCACGCGTGCGCCCACCGATCGGTGCACGGCGTAGTTCGCCCACGACGTGGGCGTCCGGAACTTCACGAGAATCTGCCCTGGAATCGCATCCTGGCCGAATGTCAGAGCCGCCAAGGCGCCTAGGAGAAGGAGCAATACGAAGAATTTCTTCAATTTCATCACCGTCCAGCGCGGAGTCTCCACGCGGTTTTTGGAGCACGCGATCTTTTGGCTTGGGTGCGTCGCGCAAACGTCACCATGATCTTAACACACCAATCACCGCGATCCAAACCGAAGGCCACGCCGTGATCGATCGCCAGAACGCTCCACTTGTTCCTACGATTCCCTTCGCCGCAAGTTCCGATCGCCGACGGGTCCCTACTCGACGAACGCGTCGGGATCGGGTGGCTTGCGGAGGTAGGCCTCGACGAACAGATCGATATCGCCGTCGAGCACCCCGGTCGTGTTGCCCGTTTCCGCACCGGTCCGGTGGTCCTTGACCATCGTGTACGGCTGGAGCACGTAGCTGCGGATCTGCCTTCCCCAATCGGCGGACCCGCCGTCGCCGCGCAGCCTGCGCATCTCCTGGTCGCTCTGTTCCCTGCCCAGCGCAGCCAGGCGCGCGGCAAGGACCGTCATCGCGCTCGCGCGGTTCTTGTGCTGGCTGCGCTCGTTCTGGCACTGGACCGTGATGCCCGTCGGCAGGTGGGTGATCCGAACCGCGCTCTCGGTCTTGTTGACGTGTTGGCCCCCCGCGCCTCCCGCACGCAACGTCTCGACTTTGAGGTCGTCCGGCTGGATGTCCACCTCCGTTTCCTCGATTTCCGGCAGCACTTCGACCTTGGCGAACGACGTATGGCGGCGGGCGGCGGCATCGAAGGGGGAGATGCGGACCAAACGGTGCACCCCGTGCTCGGACATCAGGTAACCGTAGGCGTTCTCCCCCTTCACCAACAGGTTGATCGTCCGGTAACCCGTGACCTCGCCCGGCGTCTCGTTGAGGATCTCGTACTCGAACCCGCGGCGTTGGAACCACCTCGTGTACATGCGGAACAACATCGCCGCCCAATCGCAGGCCTCGTCGCCACCCGCCCCCGCGTTGATCTCGAGGAGGGCGTTGTTGGCGTCGTACTCGCCGCTCATCAACGTCTTGAACTCGAGGATCTCAAGCTCCGCTAGAAACTCCAGCGCCATCGCATCCGCGTCTTTGCGCGTGTCCTCGCTCGGATCCCCCTCGAGGAGTTCGTAGAGTTCGCGAAGGTCCGACTCGGTCTTGACGAGCCGGTCGAAAGGCTCGACGACGCCACGGGCGCGCGAGAGCTGTTTGAGTTCGCGGTTGGCTTGGGCGGGATCGTTCCAGAAGTCGGGCTGGGCGGCCTTCTCCTGAAGCTCGGCTATCGTACGACGAAGTCTCGGTAGGTCAAAGATGACCTCCGATAGCGTCCAATCTCCCGCGAGCACTGGACAGCGCTTCATGCGTCGACATGTCGAGCATAGGGGAAGTCTACCTGCGCGCCAGGCGGGGCGAACCGCGCGCGCGATTTGCGCGTCAGGTAGCTTCAGCAGGTTCTCCATGACGCAACTCCTGTTCCTCATCGCCGCGACCCTCACCCAAGTGCCCGTGGTCCAGCCCGGCGCCAGTACCGAATTTCACCGGGCCTGCCTCGCCGTCGAGGAGGCGCTCGCCGCGGGCGACGTCCCGGCGGCCCGCGCCGCGGCGGCTTCCCTGCCCCGACGCGTGATCAAGCTCGAGTTCGACGCGAGCACGATCCCCGAGGCGCGCCGCAAGGAGTTCGAGGAGGTCCGGGACCGCGTGATGTCGGTCTGGCAACGCGGCATCACCGGAGTCTCGATCACCGCCGGCGCCCCCGCCGACATCCGCGTGCGGTTCGTGAAGTCGCTCCCGCCGGCCGCGGGCTCGCCCCTGCCCGCCGGGGCCGCCCACCTCTTTTCCGCCGCTCCCGACCAGCCCCGGCTCGAGGCCGTGATCGCCCTGGAGCGAGGCAACCCCGCGAGGGCGACCGAGGCCGCCGACGTGCACAACGAGCTTGGGTATGCGATCGGGGCGTACTTCGGCCTGGCCGCGGATCCGCTCCAGTTCGGGGCGTTCATGGGCCGGAGCGACCTGCCCACGTTCCGCCTCAATGCGCCCTCCATCGTCGAGTACCGAAAGGCCCGCGCCAACTTGGAGCTGTGCGAGACCCTTCGGAAGCTGGTGTTGAAGGGAGAGAAGATCCAAGCGGCCCATCCGCAGATCTGGATCGACGCTCCCGTGCTGCCCCAGGAGCCCGCGATTCAAGGGGAACCCATCCGATTCAACGTCCAGATCACCAATCGCGGCGACGCCCCTCTGTCGATCGAGCTGAGGCCCGACTGCGGCTGCCTCAGCGCGACGCCCGCCGCGGTGCTCGAAGCCGGAGACACGCGGCTGATGCAGGCGATGATCGACACCACCGAATTTGTCGGCCCGCTCCACAAGCGGCTGATCGTGTACTCCAACGATCCCGACTTCCCCGTCAAGGAGATTCCCATCAACGTGCGGGTCACCCCGCGCTACCGCCTTCTCGCTCCGGGCGGCCCCGTCGTGATCGCTTCCCAGGACGGCGCCGAATTCCAAGTGTTTCTGGCGCTGGACGAGAAGGCGAACTTCAAGCCCACCGGCGTACGGCTCAACGGCATGCCGGGCGAGGTCGCGCAAACGCCGTGGTCGGGAAAACTCGCCGATCCGGAACTCGGGGAGCCGGCCACGCAACGGTCCGGCTACCGCTACGACGTCAAGCTCGAAGGCACGCTGGCTCCGGGGCGTTCCAACGGGACGCTGATCATCGACACGGACAGCGACCGCTTCCCGACCCTCTACTACTCGTTCAGCGCGCAGAAGGGCATCGTGGCGCTTCCCGACGAGCTTTATTTCGGGGAGATCCCCAAGGCCCCGCGCCGCGGTTCGTTCCTCGTGAGCCGCCCAGGGCAGGGGTTCAAAGTCCTGAAGATCACGTCGCCCAGTTCCAACCTCTTCTTCGAGCACACGGCCGTGCGGGACGATTGGGAGTATCTGGTCACCGTCCAGTTCGATGGAAAGGTCCCCTTCGGCAACTACACGACGACGTTGATCGTGGAGACCAACGACCCCAAGCAGCCCAAGTTGATCGTTCCCGTGCGCGCGGTGGTTCGGTGAGAGCCCTGCTGCTGGCCGGCGCCGCGGCGCTGGCCTGCGCGATGGTCCCCCAGGCGCCCCCCGAGTGGACGGTGGTGCTCGGCGGCGACACCGACGGCATGCTCTCCCCCTGCGGCTGCACGCAACCGATGACGGGGGGACTTCGGCGTCGCGCCGCGGCCATCAAGATGCTCACCGCGGGGCGACCGTCGGTGATTCTCGAAAACTCGGGGCTGGTCGGCGGAGCCGGGAGGCAAGAGGAGCTCAAAGCCCAAGCGCTCGCGGAAACGATGAACCTCTTGGGGGCCGACGCCATCCATCTGGGCGCCGACGAAGCGGTCGGTGGCAAGGGTTTGGTGAGGGCCCTCGAGACCCTGGCCCCCGATCGCCTCCTCTGCAGCAGCATCGCGCCGTCCCCGACGAACACGCTCGCCTCCACCCGCGAGGCGGGGCCGTTCCTCGTCGGCGGGGTTTCCATGCACCCCGAGGCGCTGGCGTCGGCCCTCGGCGAGCGCCCGCTCGCCGCCGACGCCGCGGTGCGCGGGGTCGTGGCGGCCGCGCTCGCCTCCGACAAGGTCCCCGTCCTCCTGCTCCAGGGCTCGCTGGACGATGCGCGGGCGATCGCCCGGCGGCACCCCGAACTCCGTTTGATCGAATACCGCGCGTCCGGATCGCCTCCCCCCACCGTCGAGCGCGTCGGGGAAACGGTGCTCGCCACACCCGGCGAACAGGGCAAGCACGTGGTTCGACTCGTCTGGGGCGAGGGTTCGTTTCACGATTACTCGCCCCTGACCCTCGGACCCACGTTCGAAAACGACCCCGACGCGGCGCGCATCTATGCGCGCTACCTCCAACGGGTCGACGACGAGAAGCTCATCGAGCGGGTCGACCGGCGACCGAGCCCCAAGTTCGCGGGCAACGCGCGATGCGGCTCGTGCCATGCCGAGGCCGCCGCCAAGTGGAAGAAGACGGGGCACGCCGGAGCGCTCAAGACCCTCGAGGACGACGGACACGGGCGCGATCCGGAGTGTGTCGGCTGCCACGTGTCCGGACTCGACCGGGAAGGCGGCTTCCGATCGCGCCTCGACACCCCGCAACTCGCCGATGTCGGGTGTGAAAGCTGCCACGGACCCGGGTTGGACCACGCCCTGGATCCTTCCCGTTCGCTGGGCAAGGCCGGACCGGCGTCGTGCGCGCCTTGCCACAACGCTTCCCACAGCCCCAATTTCTCGTTTGCGGAGTTTTGGAAACGTATTGCACATTAGGTCAAAAACTCGGGGTTGACGGGCGATGCGGCGATCCACAACAATAGCTGCGGGATGGGGGTCCTCGACAACCGCGTTACCAAACCGCCGGAGCGCCGATCGCCGCTGGCCGGCGCCAACCGCTTCCGCGTAGCGTCCCCCGGCCTGTCCGACGTGCTGTTCGCCAACGAACCGCAGACCTTCGACACCTATGCGACGGTCGCCTCGAACATCCAGGCCGTGGAGGCGGCGCTGCTCTTCTCCGCCGGCCTGCAGACCTTCGTGACCCTGGTGGGCCCGAGCGGCTGGGGCAAGTCGCACCTGCTGGAGGCCTCCGCGACCCGGATCCGCAAGGAGCTCGGACGCGGCGCGTGCCGGGTGCTCAACGCGAGCGAATGGGTCTCCTCGACCTCGCCCGTCGATCCCACCGCCCCGCTGCTTCTGGACAACGTGCACGAGGCCATGGAGCGGGCCCGGCTGAGGATTCCGTTCAAGCTGGCGCTGGAGCGGCGCGTGCGCGCCGGCCGCCCCACGATGCTCGTGTTCTCCGAAAACCGCGCCGGGCGCCTGTTGCGGGCGTTCTTGCCAAGCGGCCGTGAGTGGGAGATCGCCCACCTCGGCGCCCCCGAGGTGGGCGAGCGGCGAACGATCATCCACCGGATCGCGCGTTCGATCGACCTCTCGATCGGGCCGTGCCTCGAAGCGATGCTCGCCAAGGGTCTCCGGGGCAACGGGCGGACGCTCCGCGGCGCGCTGATGCGCCTCAAACTCCACGGCAACGAGTGGAACACGGACCGGTGCGTGCTCGAAGCGTGCGGCATCGTCAATCCGTTCTTCGCGGACAACAGCGGATGGGACCTCGTGGGCGCCGTGCTCGGCGCGGCGGCCGAGTGGGCGCCGACCGAGTCGTGCTCGCGCGAGCGGCTCGCGATCTACACGCTGCTCCGAGAGGCGCAGCTCCCCGAGGCCGAGGTCGCGCGCGCGGTGGGAGCAGAGCCCGCGGCCGTGTACCTGCGCGCCGAGAAGTTCGGCGAGGAGATGAGGCGAAATCCGGAGCTCCAGAAGGAGCAGGACGCCTTCGTGCACGCCGTCGTCGGGCGGCTTCAATCACTATAGCGAACGCTATAACCCTTCCCGGTGGATTTGCCTGATCGAACGGCCCACCCGGGGTTTTGTGGCATGAACCTTGATACACTCTGGACGGATTGGGCCGTTCTCTCGAACGTCCGAACATTGCGCGGATGCTCAACATCGAAGACCTCCAACTGCTCCCCGTATGGGTTGCCCCCACGCACCTCGCCGCAACCGCGAGGCTGCTGATGGCGGGTCACCACATGCGTGTGCTGGCCGTGGTCGAGGACGGGGCCCTCATTGGAACCGTGAGCAGCGAGCGCCTCGCCGCCGCTCCCGATTTCGATCCGATCCGCGCCTCGATCGAGCCGTTGGGATTGGTTGTCCAGGCGGGAACTCCCGTGCGCAAGGTCGCGGATCTGTTCGTCAAGGAGCACATCGAGTACGCGCCGGTCGTCGACGGAGACCGCTTTCTCGGCATGGCCACCGCAAACCTCCTCCTCCAAGAACTGGGACGGTCGTGGGACCCGCTGACCCACCTCCCTTGGAGCGACCGCTTGCGCGAATGGGGCGTGGACATGCTCCGCCAAGGCAAGGAGATCTGCATCCTCTTCATCGACCTCAACGAATTCGGCCGCTATAACAAACGCTACGGGCATATCGTGGGGGACCGCGTGCTCTCGCGGGTCGCCCGGTTGTTGAAGGAGTGCACCGATCCGCGCACCGACGTCCTCGTGCGCTACGGCGGAGACGAGTTCGCCGTCGGAACGGTCCGCCCGCGCGAGGAGGCGGAGGCCCTTCGCCAGAAACTGCTCGACCGCACGGAAGAGGCGTCCGTGCCCGAGGCGTCCGAGCCCGTCACCTACGCCGTGGGCCTCAAGGGGGGCAAGCGGACCAAGGAGCGGGAGAGCGTCCATTTCGCCGCGACCCTCGACAACTTGATCAACCTGGCAAGCCAAGAGTGCCTTTCCCTCAAACCCCAACCCTCTGCGGCCGCGCCAGAAACCCTCGTACCCGCGGACGCATTCGCATCCGAAGCGGAGCACGGGCCGAAGCCCGAGGTCGTGGGGGTCTACACCGACGAGCGTTCCCCGAACGCTCTGACGACGGTCTTCCTCAAAGTGGGTACGAGCGTGGTCAGCGGCATGCACCACCGCGCGGGGCGCACTCCAGTGGAATCGATCGCACTCGCGACGAGCAAAGCCCTCGAGCGCGTGGTCGAAGGCGTGACGATCACGATCGACTCCGCGGAACTCGCCGGCGACGGAGAGTCGGCGGCGGTCGCCGTGTCGTGCCAACTCGCCAAAGAGGGTTGCCAGGCGGCCGGCGAGGGATCGCGCCCGGCCGGATCCGATCCCCACGCCGCGACGGCGCAGGCCACCATCGACGCCGTGTTCGCCGGGCTCGCTCTCCTCGCCCAAGATGGCTAGCGACCTCGGCGAAGGCGACGGCGTACTATGAGATATGCCCGACGCCTCTCCCTCTCCCAGCCGTGAAATCCTCGACCGGATTCTCGAGCAGCCTCCTTCGGATCCGAAGACCGCCAACCTTCTCGCGGCTCTCCGAGAAGCCGTCGATCGAGACGAGCGGGACCGGGAGGAGACGCAACGGCTGATCCAAGAGTACGAGGAGGCCTACAACAAGCTCACGTCCCCGGCCAACCGCGTCGGCGTCTTCCTTCGGTGGCTCGAAGATGGCCGGGCCCAGGTAGCGCTTGGGGACACCGAGTTTGTCGCGGAGGTCGATCCCGCCCTCGATGCCGAAACGCTCGTCTCGGGAACCCGCGTTCGGCTCAACGACGCCTACGCCGTCGTCGGCTCGGTGGAGACGGGATCGGACGGCGCGCTGGCCCGGGTGGGAGAGGTTCTCGAAGACGGGCGCCTGCGGCTTCAATCCGCCGCGCCCGGGACCGACGGGGGACGGCTGGTCCTGCGCAGCGCGGCGCTGCAGGACACGGTGATTGCCTCGGGCGACGAGGTCCGCTTGGACGCCACCGGCAGGATCGCGCTGGAGCATTTCGCCAAGCGCGAGACCCGCGATTACTTCTTCGAAGACGTGCCCGAAATCCCCTGGGAGAAGGTCGGCGGCCAGGAGGAGGCCATCCACCTCATCCGCGAGACCATCGAACAGCCCCTTCTCCATCCCGAGCTTTACGCCAAGTTCGACAAGAAGCCGGTCAAGGGCATCCTCTTGTACGGACCTCCGGGCTGCGGCAAAACCCTGATCGGGAAGGCCACGGCCCACAACCTCACCAAGGAGTACGCCAAGCGCGTGGGCCACGACGTGAAGGAGTACTTCATGGTGATCAGCGGCCCCAAGATCCTCAACATGTGGCTCGGGGAGACCGAGCGGATCGTGCGGGAGATCTTCCAGACGGCGCGCGAGAAGGCTGCCGAGGGCCGTCTCGTGTTCATCTTCATGGACGAGGCCGAATCCGTACTCCGCACCCGATCGAGCGGACGCTGGCTGAACATCAGCAACACCGTGGTCCCCCAGTTCTGCGCCGAGCTGGACGGACTGGTCGCCCTCGAGAACGTCGTGCTCATGCTGACCTCGAACCGGCCCGACTACATCGACCCGGCTGTGCTGAGACCCGAGAGAATCGATCGAAAGGTCAAGGTCTCCCGTCCGGACAAAGCCGCTTCGACCCAGATTCTCGCCATCTACCTCCACGACCGGATCCCGATCGACCCGCTCGTCGTCAAGCGCAACAAGGGCGAGATCGACTGCGCCCGGAAGGAGCTGGTCGAGGGCACGGTGGAGTTCCTGTGGCGCCGATCGACGGAGACCGAGTTCCTCAAGGTGTTCATGCGCAACGGCAGCTCGGAGACGCTCTACTGGAAGGACCTCGTGAGCGGCGCACTGCTCAAATCGGTGGTGGATCGATCGAAGGACCTGGCGATCCGACGCGCGATCGCCAACCCTTCGGGAGAAGAGGGGGTGACCCTCGACGACCTGAAGCGCGCCGTCGAGGCCGAGTACCGGGAAAACGAGATCTTCCCCAAGAGCGACGTGCAAGAGGATTGGCTGCGGCTCTTGGACTTCGAACGGGAGGCCGTGGCGTCGATCAAGCCCATCCGGCCCGACCGCGGGGATGAGTTCGTGCGCAACAGCGTGATCTGACGCCGCTCGCGCGATCCCTCAGGGCCGCGGGAGGATGACTGGGCGGTGCGCGACCTCTTCCGCCGAGACGAGCCAACGGGCGAGGACGCGTTCCCGCGCCGACTCCGCAGCAGAGCGGTCCCGCGCATGGACGCGGAACAGGAGTTGCCCTGGCTCAGCGCGGTCTCCCACCTCGCACGCCAATTCGATTCCAACCGCGGGATCGATCGCGTCCTCCTTCTTGGCGCGGCCCCCTCCCAAGAGGACGACCGCCTCGCCGACCGCCTGGGCGTCGATGCGGGCGACCCAACCAGGCGCCCCATCGTGGGATACGTCCAACACGTGACCGGCGGTCGGGAGGTCCGCACCTCCCGACGCGTCGATCGTCGCTCCCTGGGCGGCAAACCACTCGATCGCCTTCTCGAGGGCCGCTCCGGAATCGAGGGCGAGCGCCGCGCGCGACTTCCCTTTTTCGAAATCCGCAGCCCGGCCCGAGGCGTGGAGCGCCACCCCGGCAAAGTGCTCGCACAGGGTTCGGAACCGGCCCTGCGCGCGGCACGCGAGCGTGTCCAGCGCCTCCCGTATCTCCAATGCGTTCCCCGCCATGCGTCCAAGAGGCTGGTCCATGTCCGTCAGGGTGGCCACAACCTTGAGGTCCAGCGCCTGGGCCGTCGCCTCGAGCGCACCGGCGAGCTCACGGGCTTCCTCGACGGTCTTCATGAACGCGCCCGAACCCGCCTTCACATCGAGGACCACGATCTGTGCTCCACCCGCCAGTTTCTTCGATAGGATGCTCGAAACGATGAGCGGGACCGACCGCACGGTGTCGGTGGCATCTCGCAGGGCGTACAGCGCCTTGTCGGCCGGCGCCAGGCGAGGCGTCTGCCCGGTCAGAGCGACGCCGATGCGCGCGGCTTGCGCCTTCATCGCGTCGGGCGTAAGGTTCGTGTTGAAGCCTGGAACCGAGTCGAGTTTGTCGATCGTGCCCCCCGTGATGCCCAGGCCCCTCCCGCTCATCTTCACGACCGTCAGTCCGCACGCCGCCAGCAGCGGCAACAGCACGATCGACGTCTTGTCTCCCACGCCCCCCGTCGAATGTTTGTCCACCCACGGCTTGGGAAGCCCGGAAAGGTCCATCCTCTCTCCGCTGGCCGCCATCGCGGCGGTCATCCAGGCGGTCTCTCGGGGGCCCAGCGGATTCAGGTAGGCGGCCATCAGCCAGGCGGCCAACTGGTAGTCGGGGATCGAACCATCGGCGGCGCCTTTGGCGAGGAACTCCAGCTCCGCTAGCGAGTGTTCGCGGGCGTCGCGGCGGGCCACGATGAGGTCGTGGATCGTCACCGAGGGGCCACCTGGTGCGCTTCTCGCGTGAAGCGGTAGGGTGCCCGGTGGACGCCCTGCTCGGTCACGATCGCTTCGATCAAGGCGGCAGGGGTCACGTCGAACGCGGGGTTGAAGACGGGGCAGCCTGTGGGTGCGACGCGCACCCCTTCAATTTCGCAAAGCTCTTCGGCCCCGCGCTCCTCGATCGGAATCGACTCCCCGTCGGCAAGCGAGGGGTCCAGCGTCGAGCTTGGAGCGGCGACCACAAAGGGGATGCCGTGGTGCGCCGCAAGCACGGCGAGCGCATACGTGCCAATCTTGTTGGCGGTGTCTCCGTTCGCCGCGATCCGATCGGCGCCGGCCACGACCCAGTCGATCTTCCCCGCGCGCATGAGCGATGCCGCGGCACCGTCTGCGATCGCCGCGAACGGAATCCCCTCCTTTAGAAGCTCCCACGTCGTAAGCCGAAGGCCCTGCTGGCGCGGCCGAGTCTCGCACGCGTAGACGAACACGCCGGGGTCCCGGGCAAAGGCCGTCCGAATGATTCCGAGCGCGGTTCCATGGCCCGCCGTGGCGAGGCCGCCGGTGTTGCACACGGTCAGGATGCGGGCGCCGGGAGGCACGAGCGCGGCCCCGTGGCGGCCGATGGCCTCATTGCAGGAGAGGTCCTCGACCTCGATCCTCCGCGCTTCGGCCAGGGCGTCCTCGATCGTCCAGGGATCGACCCGGTCCATTCGGTCGAGCGCCCAGAAGAGATTCACTGCCGTCGGCCTCGACGCGGCCAGCCCGTTCCGCGCTCGCGCGCGATCTTCCCCATGGAGGCACGCGAGGACCATTCCGTACGCGGCCGCCACACCGATGGCCGGAGCTCCACGCACCGCCATGTCGCGAATCGCCGATGCGACCTCCTGCCACGTCTCGAGCGCCAACCAGCACTCCTCGAGCGGCAGCCGCCGCTGGTCGAGCATGCGCAGCACCCCGTCGTTCCACTCCATCGGCCGGATCGCCATCGGGCGAAGGGTACCCCTGCCCTGCTACGCTATCAGCGATGCATGTGCTGGTGTTCGAGGACAACCTGCTTTGGAGCACCCGGCTCCAGAACTCGCTCCGCTCTCTGGGCCACGTGCCGGAGGTGCTCACCTCGGTCCCCGCGTCGACCGACGCGCCGCTGGCGATCGTGAATCTGGGGGCGAGCCGTTTCGATCCCGCCGCGGTGGTCCCGACCTTGCGGGCGCTCGGGGTGTTCGTCATCGGCCACGCCGGGCATCAGGAGAAGGCGGTCCTCGGCGCGGGCAAGGAGGCGGGCTGCGATCGGCTGGCCACCAACAGCCAGATCACTTTCGATTTGAAGAAGGTGATTGAGCTGGCAAATTTGCCAGGTTTCGAAGCGCCTCCAGGCTGAAAGGCGGCCTGCACCGAACAATGCCCGCGCTCGGGAAGTCTGTGCTACATAAGGCTTCGATCTGTGAAAGGAGAAAGCCTTAGTCATTTGGCATCAGATCTAATTCGGAGGGGGCTTGCCCCCTCTTTTTTCGCCTCCGGAGGGCCTATCCGCCGCTTCCGTGGAGCGCCGCCCACCCTGTAGACTGGTTGTCATGAACAAGGTCTATCCCGACGCGGCGGCCGCCCTTGACGGCTTGCTTTTCGACGGCATGACGATCATGGCCGGAGGCTTCGGACTCTGCGGCATCCCGGAGAACCTGATCTCCGCCCTCCGCGATTCGGGGGTCAAGGAGATCACGGTCATCTCCAACAACTGCGGCGTGGACGACTTCGGGATGGGACTCCTCCTCCAGACCAAACAGATCAAGAAGATGGTCTCGAGCTACGTCGGTGAGAACGCCGAGTTCGAACGGCAGTTCCTCTCGGGCGAACTGGAGCTCGAGTTCAACCCCCAGGGCACTCTGGCGGAGCGCATCCGCGCGGGCGGTGCGGGCATTCCCGCGTTCTACACGAAGACCGGCTACGGCACGATGATCGCCGAGGGAAAGGAGACGCGCCAGTTCGACGGCGAGTGGTACGTGATGGAGACGGCCCTCCACGCCGACCTCTCGATCGTCAAGGCGCATCGGGGCGACCGTTCCGGCAACCTCGTGTTCAACAAGACCGCGCGGAACTTCAACCCGATGATGGCGGCGGCCGGCAAGGTGTGCGTGGCGGAGGTCGAGGAGCTGGTGGAGGTCGGAGCGCTCGAGGCCAACCACATCCACGTCCCCGCGATCTACGTGAACCGCATTCTGCAGGGTGCGACCTACGAGAAGCGGATCGAGCGGCGAACGACGCGCGCACGCGCCTAGGCTCGCAGCCTGCGCGCAAAGGTGGCGAATCGGTCCGGGTGTCCCTCGCGTTCGGCCAAGACCGCGACGCCTTGCGCGCCACGCCATTCGGTCACCCAATCGATGTCCCGCGACTGGTACTCCTCGGGCGCGCAGAGCGTGGCGGCGCTCCCCCCGGTAAGCACAGCGGTGATGCCGTTCCCCTCGAGAGCGGAGCACACGGCGAAGGCCACTTCTCGGAGGGTCATCGCGGCGTCGATCACGCGTTAGATCTCCTTTCCCTTGCGATGGGGACGCCGACGCACGGAGCGGACGGCGGCGAGAACCTCCTCGTCTTGCTCCGCCAGACGTTCGAGCAGTGCTGCGAGCTCCTTCTTGGCGAAGAAGCGGGGGTTGAAGGACACCCGGCGCTCGCGCCCGATGACCCGGGAGACGAGAATCCCGTCGTCCTCGAAATCCTCCAGGTGCTTCTGCACGGCGTAAAGCCGCGCTCCCGCGAGCCGCGCCAATTCGGTCGCGTAACTCTCGTCGAGCAGGGAGAGCACGAGCAACAGCCGAGTCCTCAGCCGAGTGCCAAAGAGTCCGAGCTTTCGGTCGATCTTCATCGTTTCACCACTTACAGTGGTTATACTACCACCATTACTGGTGATATGACCACCCCTTGCGTCGCCGCTCCCCCAAACCAACCGCATCTCCCATAATGGAGGCATGCCACTCACCCGCGACCAACTCGCCCAGCGCGCGGCGCAAGAGCTGCGCGACGGCTACTACGTGAACCTCGGCATCGGCATCCCCACGCTCGTCGCGAATTTCATTCCCGAAGGGATGGACGTCGTGCTGCAGAGCGAGAACGGCATGCTCGGCATGGGCCCCTTCCCCTACGAAGGCGAGGAGGACCCCGACCTGATCAACGCCGGCAAGCAGACGATCACCGAGATCCCCGGAACGTCGTTCTTTAGCAGCGCCGACTCGTTCGCGATGATCCGTGGAGGGCATATCGACCTGTCGATTCTGGGCGCCATGGAGGTCTCGGAGCAGGGCGACCTCGCGAACTGGATGATTCCCGGCAAGATGGTCAAAGGCATGGGCGGCGCCATGGACTTGGTCGCGGGCGTCAAACGCGTCGTCGTCGTGATGGAGCACACGAACAAGCACGGCGAACCCAAGATCCTCAAGGAGTGCACACTTCCCCTGACCGGCAAGGGCGTCGTGGACCTCATCATCACCGACCTCTGCGTGTTCGAGATCGGGGATCAGGGCATGGTGCTGAAGGAGTTGGCGCCCGGTGTGACAGAAGACGAGGTGAGAGAGAAGACCGAGGCGGCGTTCACGGCGGCGGCGGCGGTAGGGACGGTTTTGGAGGCGTGAGGCGTGAGGCGTGAGGGTGCTTCCTTCCAGGCGTACCAAGCGGCGCGCGATGGAGCGTTATCCCTCCTCGGTCCCGGTGTGCCGTTGCTCCTGTTCAGCGTGGGCTACCTGTTCTGGTGTGGCGGAAGCGAATACGGTTGGCAGGGCTGGTTTGGATACGGCCTCGGACCCGTGTCTCTTGGGTTTGGGCTCATCATGGTCCCCTTGGGATTGTCATGTGCCCTTAATGCAAAACGGATTCGACCAGACGACTGATTTGCACTGGCAGTTCGCTTCGCCCACAGCCCTCACCCCCTGCCCCTCTCCCCCAGAGGGGCGAGGGGTGCCTCACGCCTCACGCTCTCACGCCCCACGCCTCACGCCCCCCACGCCTCACGACCTCGGATGCGCCTCGTCCACGGCCTTGCGCAGTCGTTCGACACTGACGTGGGTGTAGATCTGGGTGGTTGCCAGGCTCTCGTGGCCCAGCAACTGCTGCACGCTCTTCAGGTCGGCCCCTCCATCCAGCAGGTGGGTGGCGAACGAGTGGCGCAGCGTGTGGGGGCTTACTCCGGGAGGCAAGCCCGCACGCTGCGCCCAACGCCGCACCACGTTCTGGACCGTACGCGTGGTGAGTCGCCGGCCCTTGTCATTCGTGAACAAGGGGTCCCCCTCGCCCGCGTCTACCCGCTCGTGATCCACATACGCCCGCAAGGCTTGCGCGCACAGATCGCCGAATAGCGCGACGCGCTCCTTGTTGCCCTTCCCGCGGACGTGGACGGTCGCCTCGCGAAAGTCGATGTCCGACACGTTGACGCCCACGGTCTCGGCCGCCCGGATGCCCGCGGCGTACATCAGCTCGAGCAACGCGCGGTCGCGAAGCGGGGTGCGGCCGCCGTCGCTCTGGTCGAGCAGCTCCTCGGCCTGCGCGCGCGATAGGGCCTTTGGCAGCCGCTTCCTGCGGATCGGCGCCTCCAACGACTCGGTCGGGTCCGTCTCCAAGAGCCCCCCCTCTCGAAGGAACCGCACGAACGTGCGAAGGGTGGAGAGCTTGCGCGCGCGCGTCGTCGGATGGGGGGCGTACGCGCGCAGATAGCCTCGAAGCCGATCGGGCGTTAGGTCGAACTCCCCCTCCAAGAACAGGGCCAACTGCGCCAGGTCCGAACCGTAGGAGCGCACGGTGTGCGGCGAACGGCGTGCCGAAAGGTGGTCGAGAAACGCTTGGATGCGGGCATCCAGCACGGGGCTACTCCCCCTTGCCGAAAATCAACGAGACGTTGTGGCCGCCGAACCCGAACGAGTTCGAGAGCGACACGTCCACGGCCTGGCGGCGCGCCTGGTTCGGAATGTAGTCCAGGTCGCACTCCGGGTCGGGCGTCTCGTAGTTGATCGTCGGCGGCAGGATGCCGTCGCGCATCGCCAACAGGCACACGAGTCCTTCGATGGCGCCCGCCGCACCCAACGTGTGGCCGATCATGGACTTGGTGCTGCTGATCGGTGGCGTGGTGTCTTCGCCGAAGACGCGCTTGATCGCGAGGGTCTCCAACTTGTCGTTGAGGCTGGTGGACGTCCCATGCGCGTTGATGTAGCCCACGGCCGAGGGTTCCAAACCCGCGCTGCGCAACGCGGCCCTCATCGCGCGCTGGGCGCCGTCGCCCTGCGGATCGGGCGCCGTCATGTGGTACGCGTCGCCCGACATGCCGTAGCCGAGGATCTCGCCGTAGTTCTTGGCGCCGCGCGCCTTGGCGTGATCGTAATCCTCGAGCACGAGCACCGCCGAGCCCTCGGCGATCAAGAACCCGTCGCGGTTGAGATCGAACGGCCGGGACGCGTGCTGGGGATCGTCGTTGCGCGACGTCATGGCGCGCGCGGCGCAGAACCCGGAGAGCCCGATCTCGTTCACCGGCGCCTCGGTCCCTCCGGCAAGCATCGCGACGGCTTCGCCGCGCTTGATGATGTGGTAAGCGTCCCCCAGCGAGTTCGCGCCCGTGGCGCACGCCGTGACCACGCACGTGTTCGGACCCTTAAGCCCGTGCACGATGGAAACATAGCCCGAGGCCATGTCCGGAATCATGTAGGGGACGAGGAAGGGCGAGACTTTGCCCGGGCCAAACTCGACCAAGCGCCGCATCTGCTCGGCCATGTAAGTCAGCCCGCCAATCCCTGAGCCGACAAGCACTCCCACCTGCTCGGCCATCTCGCCCGAGGTGTCGAGTCCGGAGTCCTTCAGGGCCATGGTCGACGAGGCCACCGCGTAGGCGATGAACAGGTCGATGCGCCTGGCCTCCTTTCGGTCGAGCCAGTCCTCGGGGTTGAAATCCTTGACTTCGGCCGCAATGCGCGTGGAGAACTCGGTTGGATCCAGGTGCGTGACCGGACCCGCCGCAGAGTCGCCTGCGAGCATGCGCGGCCAAAAAACGTCGACCCCGGTTCCCAGCGGGGTAACCGCGCCGACGCCCGTGACCACGACCCGTCCCGACGGACGGGGCATGCTCATCCCTGCTTCTTGCCGATGTAGCTGACGGCGTCGCCCACCGTCTTGATCTCACCGACCTCCTCGTCGGGAATGTCGATCCCGAACTCGTCCTCGAGCGCCATCACGAGTTCGACGACGTCCAACGAATCGGCCCCGAGATCCTCGGTGAAGGACGCGGTGTCCACCACCTCTTCTTCCTTCACGCCGAGTTCCTCGACAACGACTTTCTTCACCCTGTCAATAACGGCCTGAGACATGCGCACACGATACCTCTGGGGGTGGGGGTGGGGCAAGAGGAGAATCGAGATTGGAGATTACAGCGTGAGCCCCCCGTCCACCACCAACGTCTGGCCCGTGATGTACGCAGCCTCCCTGGAGGCCAGGAACAGGACGGCAGGCGCGAGGTCTTCAGGCGTGCCCAACCGTCCCGCCGGAGCGTTCTGAACCACCCGATCCCGCATCTCCTGCGGCAACTCCGAGGTCATGTCGGTCTCGATGAACCCCGGTGCGACCGCATTGCACGTGATGCCGCGTCCCCCCAGCTCTTTGGCAATCGATTTGGTGAGGCCGATCAGGCCGGCTTTGCTGGCCGCGTAGTTCGCCTGCCCGGCCCCGCCGCCCAATCCGATGATGCTCGACACGTTGACGATCCGCCCGTAACGCGCCTTCATCATCGGCCGGGCGGCCGCCTTGGCGCACAGGTAGGCCCCTTTGAGGTTGACGGCGAGGACCCGGTCCCAATCGTCGTCCAACATCCGAATGAGGAGCGTGTCCCGAGCGATACCCGCGTTGTTCACCAGCACCGACGGGGTGCCAAGCTTCTCCCCAACGGCCCCAAAAAGCGCTTCGACCGCCCCCGAGTCGCTCACGTCGCAAGCGAATCCTCGGGCGGCGGCTCCCCCCTCGCGCAGCACCTGGGCCGTCGACTCTGCGCCCTGCTCTGTCGTCGCGACGCACGCCACCTGGGCGCCCGCACGGGCGAACGCCTCGGCGATCGCCCGTCCGATGCCGCGGCTCGCCCCGGTCACCATCACCACCTGTCCCTCGAAATTCACGCGTTTCCTCCCACTTCCGCCACCGTTCGCGCCAGCGACTCGTCGTCGTAGACGGCCCAACACGGCAGCTCGCGATCGATCCTCTTGGCGAGGCCGCAGAGCACCTCGCCGACACCGCACTCCACCATCCGCGACACCCCTGCCTCCCGCAGGGTGCCCACCGTCTCGGTCCAACGCACCGGACGTTTCAACTGCTCTTCCAGCAGGCTCGGCCACGTCGCAGGATCCGTCTCCGGCGCCGCCGAGACGTTGGCCACCACCGTCCTTCCCGCATGGAAGGCGACGTTCCGCAGGGCCACGCCCATCTCTGCCGCCGACTCCTCCATCAAGGGGCTGTGGAAGGCTCCGCTGACATTGAGCGGAAGCACGCGCTTGGCGCCGGCCTCGGAAGCGGCGATCGACGCCCGTTGGACCGCGCCGACGTCGCCGCTGATCACAAGCTGGCCCGGACAGTTGTCGTTGGCGACGACGACGACGCCCTCCCCCAACGAGGTCTCGGCGCAAACGCGCTCGAGGGCGTCCCGGTCGAGCCCCAGCACCGCCGCCATCGTCCCCGGCCGCTGCGTTCCGCTTTGCGCCATCAGCTCTCCGCGACGCTGGACGAGCCGCGCCCCGTCCTCCAACGCAAGGGTCCCCGAAGCCACCAAGGCTGCGTATTCGCCCACGCTGTGGCCCGCGAAGACCGCATCGACGGGAAGCTTCTCGTGGAACGCCCGCCACGCCGCGACGCCGCACGTGAAGAGCGCGATCTGAGCGTTCTGCGTGCGGCGAAGAGTCTCCTCGTCGCTCTCGAAGCAGAGACCGCGCACGTCCATCCCGATCGCCTCGCCAACGGCGTCGAACACCGCGCGCGCCGCCGGTTGGGACGCCTCCAGCTCCCGGCCCATCCCCGGTTTCTGCGACCCTTGGCCAGGAAACACCACTGCAACCATGGGCAACACTTTACTGGGTCCGGCACGCCCAAGGCGATTCTTCGGGAACCGGTTGACGGGATCGCCCCTTGCACGAGATAGGGAACGATGGACGCGAACGCTTGGACGTGCAAGGAGGCCTTTGCCCGGCTGGAGGGCTACCTCGACCGGGAACTGTCGCCGGACGAGCTGGCCCAAGTGCGCAAGCACCTTGAGCTCTGCGAAGTGTGCGCGAAGGTGTTCGCGTTCGAGGCCGCGCTGCTCGCGACGATCAAAACCCGCATTCGCGGACTGAACGCACCCCCCGGACTACGCGATCGGGTGCGGAACGCCCTCCGCCAAACCAACTAGAGCCCTCCCCCCCCCCCCACAAACCACAAACCACCAACCACAAACCACTATGCCGTCCGTGGAATCAACGAGGAGCGGAACGGCTGGTGGAGCAGGCCGACGAGCGCCACGACCCCCATGCCGAAGCCCATCGCCAGGAAGGCGTTCACAATGCCCGCCGACTCGACGAGCAACCCGCCCGCGGCCATCCCGATCGGCATCACCCCCACGCTCAGCGTCGAGAGGACGCTGTTCACACGACCGAGAAACCCGCTTGGCACCGTCGCCTGCAGATAGACCGCCACGGGAATCTGGGCGAACGGTATGGCCAGTCCGGCGGCGAGGTTCATCGCCACAAACCCGGGCACCGTCCGGACGAACGCCATCCCGGCCACGGCGAGACCGACGAACAGCGTTCCGAACACGTATCCCAAGCCCGGCCTGCGAACGTCCAACCGCCCTACGGCCATGCTCCCGAGGATCATGCCGAGGAAGAACGAGAACTCGAACCACGCGAGCGTCTGGGGCAACCCGCCGAACCACTCCTGGTTGGAGTGCACGTACACCACGAAGAACGGCGACACCATGAGGCTCATCGCGACGCTGAGACCCAGCAACGCAAGCAGGACGCTCCGCGAGCGAAGGAACCTCAGGCCCTCCAAGAAGTCGGCCCAAGGGTGCGTGGCGGCCCCTTCCGTCGCATCGGGCCTCAGGGCGGGCAACCGCCGCACGTAGGCGGCCGAGATCAGAAACGAGCACGCGTTGAGTAGCACGGCGGTCGCGAAGAAGTAGCGCTCGAAGAGCGCAAAGAACACCCCCAAAAGCGATCCCGAGATCGCAAGCCCGATCAGCGGCATCATGTTCTGTGTGGTGGCGCTGAGCGCGTTGGCCTCCATCAGCCGGTCCTTCGGGACCAGCGACGGAATCGCGGCGTTCTTGGAGGGAAGGAAGATCGCCCGCAGGCACGAGAGCAGAAACGGCACGGCCAGCAGCGTCCACGTAGGCGGACTCGGCCACAAACATACGACGCCGGCGAACAGCAGCAGCACCGCGCCGCTCGAGACGTCGGAAAGGACCATGAGGCGCTTGCGGTCGATGCGATCGGCGAGCACGCCGGCGATCGGGCCGAGCAGGAGAAACGGCAGCGCGGCGGCGGCATCCACGTAGCCCACCATCGGCGTCGAGCCGGTGAGGCGCTTCACCATGAACATGAAGATCACGAAGTAAAGCGAGTCACCGACCTGCGAGATCGCCTGGCCGAGCCAAAGGTCGCGGAACGCACGGATACGGAGGATGTCGAGACGTGGCATGGGGATCTTCCAAGGGTCGCGGCTCCGACAGGTCGGAGCGGACTTCGAGTCGCGGTGAGTTCGGATCCCGGGGGATGCGAAACCCGCGGGAAGAATCAGTCTCGGCGCATGATTCGCGAATTATACCAAGGGGACGGGAATCGGGAATCGGGAATCGGGAATCGGGAATCGAGGGGGGGTGTCCTCACTTCCAACGGCGCACCCAAGCCTTTCCGGACCTCCTCCAAAAGGTATCCTGTGGACATGCGCCCCTCCCTTTTGGAAGGGCCGTTTGTGTGTTGCGCCATGAAAAAGACCTATGCCGTTTTGGGTGCCGGAATGCAGGGCACCGCCGCCGCCTACGACCTCGCCAAGTTCGCCGATGCCGAACGCATCCTGCTCGGAGACGCCTGCCTGGAGATCGCCCAACGCAGCGCCCACCGCGTGAATGGGCTGTCGGGCCCCGACCTGTGCGTCCCGGCGCAGGTGGACGCGCTCGATCCGGAGGCGCTCGGCGAGTTTCTGCGCGGCGTCGACGTGGTGCTGAGCTGCGTGCCGTACTGGATGCACCCGCGCATCGCCAAGGTCGCCATCCATCACGAGGTCTCGATGGTGGACCTGGGCGGCAACACCGACATCACCTTGGAGACCCTGGAGATGGACGGCGCGGCCCAGTCGGCAGGCGTCACCGTGGTGCCCGACACGGGGCTCGCGCCCGGGCTCGTGAACAGCCTCGGGCTCTACTGCATCGAGCACCTGGACGAGGTCGAAAGCGTGAAGATGTACTGCGGCGTGCTTCCGCAGCACCCCAAGCCGCCGTTCAACTACAAACTCACCTTCAACGTCGAGGGGCTCGTCACGGAGTACGACTACGAGGCCGTGGTGGTGAGAGACCACCAGATCGCCAAAGTCGACACTCTCTCGGAACTGGAGACCCTGGAGATCGAGCAGCTCGGCACCATGGAGGCGTTCACGACGTCCGGAGGGACGAGCACCGCGCCCTACACCTTGAAGGACAAGGTCAAGAACTACGAGTACAAGACCATCCGCTTCCCCGGCCACTGCGAGAAGATGCGCCTCTACAAGGATTTCGGCCTCTGGCGCGAGGAGAAGATCGAGGTCAAAGGCTGCAAGGTCGCGCCGAAGGACGTGTTCTGCGCCGTGTTCGGCCCCGAACTCGACAAGTTCGTGGACGACGACCAGTGCGCGGTGCGCGCCGTCGGTGTCGGGAAGAAGGACGGCCAGGAACGTCGCCTCCAGATCGACATCTTCGACAAGCAGGACCACGCGACCGGCTTCACCAGCATGGAGCGGCTCACGGGTTTCTCGATGTCGATCTATGCGATCGACATCGCGCACGGCAAGATGCCCTCAGGCTGCCTTCGGTACGAGAACGCGATGACCGGCGCCCGCTTCGTGAAGGAGATCCAGCGCCGCGGGGTGGAATTGAAGTTCAAGGGGTTCTAGCGCGGCGCAGTGTCTCCCATGGACCAGGCGCACATCCGCAATTTCTGCATCATCGCGCACATCGACCACGGTAAGTCCACACTTGCCGACCGGTTGATCGAGCGCTGCGGAGCCGTGCGCGGGACCGCCCGCGAGCAGATGCTCGACACGATGGACATCGAGCGCGAGCGCGGCATCACGATCAAGATGACCGCGGTGCGCCTCAACTACAAGGCGCGAGACGGGCAGGAGTATCAGCTCAACCTGATCGACACGCCGGGCCACGTGGATTTCACCTACGAGGTGTCGCGCAGCCTCTTCGCGTGCGAAGGCGCGCTGCTCGTGGTGGATGCGAGCCAGGGCGTCGAAGCCCAGACCATCGCCAACGCCTCGATGGCCATGAACCAGAACCTCGAGATCGTGCCGGTGATCAACAAAATCGACCTGCCGCACGCGGACGTCGAGCGAGCGCGCGAGGAGATCGAGCACGCCGTTGCGATCGATGCGAGCGACGCGGTGCTCGCCTCCGCCAAGACCGGGGTCGGCATCGACGAGATTCTCGAAGCGGTGGTGCACCGCATTCCCCATCCCCGTGGCGACGCCTCGAAACCCCTGCGGGCGCTGATCTTCGATTCGCATTTCGACTCCTACCAGGGGGCCGTTGCGTACGTGCGGGTGGTGGACGGTTCGATTAAGCCCAACGACAAGATCAAGATGATGGCGACCGGCAACCGGTTCGAGGTCGACTACGTCGGGGTGTTTCGGCCCGCGCTCGATCGGACCCAGTCGCTCGAAGCCGGCGAGGTCGGCTTCGTCACGGCCGCGATGAAGACCATCGGCGACGCGGCCGTGGGCGACACGATCACCAGCGCAGCGCACCCCGCCGACGCGCCGCTGCCCGGATACCGGAAGGCCAAGCCGATGGTGTTCTGCGGCCTCTACCCCTCCGACTCCGACCAGTACGCCGACCTGCGCGACGCGATCGAGAAGCTGAAGCTGAACGACGCGTCGCTCGACTTCGAGCCTGAGACGTCGGCAGCCCTGGGTTTCGGGTTCCGATGCGGATTCCTCGGCCTGCTGCACATGGAGATCGCGCGCGAGCGACTGGAGCGGGAATTCGACCTCGACCTCATCCTCACCGCGCCCAGCGTGGACTACATCGTGCACCGCTCGAACGGCGCGGTCGAGCACATCTCGAACCCCAGCGCCATGCCGCAGCCCCACGAGACTCAGTTCATCGAAGAACCCGCAGTGGACGCCACGGTCATGGTCCCCCAGGAGTTTGTGGGCGCGGTGATGACGCTCTGCCAGGAGCGGCGCGGCGTGTACGTGAAGAGCGAGTACCCCAGCCCGAGCCGCGTGATCCTCTACTACAAGCTCCCTCTCGCCGAGATCCTGCTGGACTTCTTCGACAAGCTCAAGTCCAGCACCAAGGGCTACGCGTCGTTCGACTACGAACTCGCCGAGTACATGCGCGCCGATCTCGTGAAGGTCGACATCCTGCTCAACGGGGACATCGTAGACGCCCTGTCCTTCGTCGTGAACAAGCAATTCGCGTACACGCGCGGAAAGGCGATCGTCGAGCAGCTCCGCAAGGTCGTTCCGCGCCAACAGTACGAGGTGCGCATCCAAGCCGCGCTCGGGGCCAAGGTCATCGCCGCGGATACGGTGAAGCCCTACCGCAAGAACGTGATCGCCAAGTGCTACGGCGGGGACATCACGCGCAAGCGGAAGCTCCTCGAAAAGCAAAAGGAAGGCAAGAAGCGGATGAAGAACATCGGAAGCATCGAGTTGCCCCAAGAAGCGTTCCTAAGCGTGCTCAAGGTCGCCGAGTAGCCCGCTCGCCCCTGTATAATGGGATCGGAATCCCGGTAAATCACACGATCCGGCAACAATGCCGGGGCGAGAGAGGGCTCCGTAGCGTACACTAGGGATTCAGGTACCTCGTGGGGCTTGATGTTTGAAAAGGAAGAGGACAGAACACCAATGAAGCGACTTACAACTCTGGCAATAGCGGCAACCATGGCATCGTTCGCCGGCGCCCAAATCAACTCGTTCACGCTGACCCATGGAACTTCGACGTACAGCGAGGCGAACCTGATCGGCGCAGGCACGCGGGCCGATGGCGGCTCGGTCGATTATCGAACGAAGAGCGGCGGACCGAACAACATGTTCCAGAACTGGTGGTGGTTCAACACCCAGTACACCGGTCGCGAGTTCGCCCTTGGCAACCAAGTCGCTGGTTCGTCTTCGGGCAACCAGGCGCGCGTGGTGTATGTGGAGAACGGCGGGCCCAACCAGCCGGGCGCGTTGCTCTTCGACATCAACTACACGCTTACTCAACTCACCAGCAGCAAGGCCATGGTGCAGATCGGGTGGAAGATCCACAACCTCTCCCAAGAGAGCCTTCGGGTCAGCTTCTTCAGCTACTCCGATTTCGATTTGAACGGCACTTCTGGCGACGATTCGGGCACGTTCATTGCACCCAACCAGTTCGGCGTCGTCGACGGCAACCCGCTTGCGAGCGCGACGCTTCTCGCCAGCACCACCTCGCTCTTGGCATGGGAGCAGGGAGCCTATCCCGGGACGCTTGCGAAGCTCACCGACGGCGTGCAGGACAACCTGTCCAACACCGCGGGCAACTTCGGCCCCGGAGACTGGTCCGGCGGATTCGAGTGGCAGTTCACGTTGGGAGCCAACGGTACGGAGAACGGGGGCGACCAGATGGTCGGATCGCTTCTCAAGATCGTGGACAATCCCGTTCCGGAGCCCATGACGCTGCTGGCGTTGGCCGCCGGTCTGGGTGGTCTCGCCGCACGACGTCGACGGCGCTGATCTTTTGTCGAGGCGAACCGGGCAAACAGGCAAAGTTACGGGGATTGTTCGGAACCCCGTACCTTTGCCACCGCTCGATTCGAGCAAGCGCGCGGAAATTGCGTACACTGTGAGTGCATCGTCCTGCTGGGACGCGGCGTTATTTGGGAGACTAGGAAGGAAGAGAACATGCGACATTCATCGATTGGCATTGGCATTGGCCTGATGGCCCTCGTCGGCATCGCGTCGGCGCAGACGATCAGCGACTTCACCCTCACGAGCGGGACCGCGAGCTATTCCGAAAGGAACCTGCAGGGCCCGAACAACGGCACCGATCTCGGCCTCGCCGACTTCTCGATCGGTGGCGCCCCGGACAACATGTTCCAGAACTGGTGGTGGTATCACACGGCCACCACGGCGCGCGAAGCGGGCCTGGGCGAGCAGACGTTCGGCGTGTCCAACGGCAACTCGGCGCGACTCGTCTACGTGCAGAACGGCGGCCCGAACCTTCCGGACACCCTTCAGTTCGACCTGGAGTACACGCTCACCCAACTCACCAGCCAGAGCGCTGCCGTCCAAATCGTCTGGAAAGTGCACAATCTGGCCAACGTCGCTCAGGAGATGAGCTTCTTCTCCTACGCGGACTTCGACGTTGCGGGATCGGCGAGCGGCGATACGGGCACGTTTACGGCCCCGAACCAGTTCACGATCGACGACAGCGGCTACAGCGCCTCCTACATCGCCAGCAGCACGGGTCTCGTCGGCGCGGAGCAGGGTGCCTACGCGAGTATTCTCGGCCGCCTCACCGACTCGGACCAGGACACCTTGATCAACGGTCCCGGCAGCTTCGGCCCCGGCGACTGGACCGGCGGCTTCCAGTGGGACTTCACGCTCGCTGCGAACGGAACGCCCAACGGCGCCGACCAGTTTGTCGGCACCGTGGTCAAGGTCATCAACACGCCGGTTCCAGAGCCCGCGTCGATGATCGCCCTGGCGCTTGGTGCTTCCGGCATCCTCGCCCGACGACGCAAGCGCTAAGACCCCTCGCAGGGTTCTCTCAGGCCCCTTCAAGTTCGCTTGAAGGGGTCTTTTGGCGTTGGCACGACGCGGTTTTGGGAAATCTCTCGTAGGATAGGAGTGACCCTCCTGGTCCGGTCACTCCACCCAGGCATCCTTGCCGATGCGGCCCGGCGGCTTTTGTTCCGATCATTGGAACAGCGTCGAGGGGCCAAACGGCACGCCTCTTGCCGCCAGCGCAGGATGCGGGCGTTCGCGCGCGCCGTTGGCGCACGCGATTGCTCGGAGACGTGACTTCCAAGGGGTCCGGAAACCAATCATGAGCCTCGCCGCCGCCGCCATCGTCCTCTCCGTGGGAACTGTCACCCAGTTCGCACCGATTGGCTACGAGGCGTTCAAGTACGGGCCCAACACCTTTCATGTCGTGACCGCAGACCTGCGCGCAACCACTCTCAGCGCTGCGACGGTCCACTCGCCTTCCCTCACCTCGCCGTGGAACCTGCTCAACCTGCTGCATGTTCCCGAGGCCAAACCCATCGCGGCCATCACGGGGACGTTCTTTGCGCCCTCTTCCCAGAAGCCGGTCGCCGACGTGCTCATCGACGGCAACCTCGTCGCGCAGGGGTCTCGCGGCACGGCGGTCGGAGTAGACTGGTTTGGCGGGGTCAAGATCTTCGACAAGCCTTATCTCGAGCCGGTCGACTGGGCCCTGTACCAGTACGGGTTGCGCGGAGCGGTGCGCGTGCTGACCGCGGGAGCGGTCCAGCCCAATCCCAAGGCGCAACGCTTCCACGACAGCCGTTTATGGGGACGAGCGGCCCGGGCGGGGCTGGCGACCACCAAGAATGGCAAGGTCCTCCTTTTCGCCACCAAGGCGAAGGTCACGCTGAGCGAGTTGGGCAAGGCCATGAAGGCGCGTGGCGCGATCGACGGCGTGAGCTTGGATGGCGGCAGTTCCACGTGCCTTTACTACAAGGGCTCGATGATCGTGCCGCCTGGACGCAAACTCTCGAACCTCTTCGTCATCACCCAGGCGACCACCCCGCCCTAAGGGGCGCCCCGAGTACACTGGCTCGGTTGGACGTGCCGACCCTTGCTGTGCTGATCCCCGCCTACAACGAGGAGCAGCGGATCCTGCCGACGCTCGAACGTGTGCGCGACTACTACACGCAGCAGCCCTACACCTACTCGGTCACGGTCGTGAGCGACGGAAGCACGGACCGGACCGACCCCATCGTCGCCTCGTTTGCCGAAGCCCATCCCGAATTCCACCTCCTTGCCTACCAGCCCAACCGCGGCAAGGGCTACGCGGTGCGCAAGGGAATGCTGGAGATCGAGGGCGAGATCCTCCTGTTCATGGACGCCGACCTTGCCACCCCGATCGAGGAGACGGAAAAGCTGCTGCCGTTCATGCGCGATGGAGCCGACGTGGCGATCGGGAGCCGGCCACTCAAGGAGAGCAGCCTCGAGGTGAGGCAGCCGTGGTACCGCGAACTCCTGGGGCGTGCGTTCAACACGGCCGTGCAACTCCTGGCCGTGCGGGGGATTCAAGACACTCAGTGCGGATTCAAGATGTTCACCCGCGAGTCGGCGCGCACGATCTTCTCGCGGTGCAAGCTGGACGGGTTCAGTTTCGACTTCGAGGCGCTGATGATCGCGCGCGACCTCGGGTACCGCATCGAGGAAGTTCCGATTCGGTGGATGCACCAGGAAGGCTCCAAGGTCGTGCTGCTGCGCGATGGACCGCGGATGCTTCGCGACTTGGTCAAGCTCCGCCTCACCGGGAAGAGGGCCCGGTTGGCCGTCCGTGAACCCTAGCGAGTACGACCGCATGCGCCGGCTCGAGGACCGCTACTGGTGGTTCGTGGGCCGGCGGACGCTCGCGCTGGGTCTGTTGGACTCGGCCCGCCTGCAGGGGCACCCGCGCGTGCTCGATCTCGGTTGCGGAACCGGCGCCGTTCTTGGCGAACTCGCCAAGAAGGCGGACACCGTCGGGGTGGACATGTCCGACCAAGCCCTCGAGTACAGCGCCGAGCGGGGTCTCCGTCATCTTGTCCGCGGCAGGGGAGAAGCCCTTCCCTTCGAGTCGGCATCGTTTGATGCGGTCGTCGCGTTGGACGTGTTCGAGCACATCGAGGATCACGGTTCGGCCTTCCGGGAGACCTTCCGGGTCTTGAAGCCCGGCGGGGTCCTCGTTCTGAGCGTGCCGGCCTTCATGAGCCTCTGGGGGCCGCACGACGTGGCGTTGCGCCACTTCCGCCGCTACCGGTCGCCGCTACTTCGCCAGGCGCTCGCAGCGGCTGGGTTCGGCTCCCTCCGGGTGAGCTACTCGGTGTTCTTCCTGTTTCCGATCGTCTGGCTGATCCGGCAGTTCGAAAAAAGGAAACGCGGTGACGCCGAGGCCTCGCTACCCGAAGTGCCCGCCTGGTTGAACCGCGCGCTGATCGGGTTGCAGGGGCTTGAGGCGAGGCTCATCCGTGCCGTGCGGCTCCCGTGGGGATCGAGCCTCGTCGCCGTGGCGCGCAAGCCCGCTCCGTAGTCACTCGGCACGCGTCGCCTGGATGGCAGCGACGATTTCGGGAGTCTGGGCGCGGTCGATCAGCCCGTGCGCCTCGAGCATGTGGCCGAACAGCACGAGGGCCCGAACGTGCTCCTCCTCGAACCCGTACCGCATGTTCTGCGTGAGGTAGATCTCTGCGACCTCACGCTTCCAACCCGCCTCCTGTGCGGCGCGTGCGGCGATCGATACGACCCGCTCCTCTCCCCAATGGCGCGCCGCCTCGAGTTCGCCCGCGAGCGCGGGCGTCAACGATTCCTGGCCGATCCAGAGGGCCCAGACGAAGGGAAGCTCCGTCAGCTCCGTCCAGCCCTGCCCGAGGTCCAAAACGTGGAGGCCTTCGGAGGAGGCTGAAAGCCCGCGATCCCCGATGAGAACGGCCGCATCGAATTCGCCGAGCATGGCGGTCAGGTCCGGTGGACGCACCTCGGTCCGCGGACACACCCCGTGCAGCTCGTGCAAGAGGATCTGGGCGAGCGCGTTGCTGGTGAGCGAACTCGCGTCGAGAGCCAACGATTGGGCTCGGTCGAAAGGCACCTTGGAAAAGACGCGCACGCTCTCCGCAGGGCCGTAGCTGCTGATCGACACCCCGGCGGCCACGCGCCGCCCGGGAGTCCGCAAGGCGTCGAAGCTCGACGCCAGCACCGCCGCCGCTTCGCCGCGGTCCAGCATGGCCGGCAATTGCGAAGGAGGAGCCAGGGCGACGTCGATTCCCCGGTCTTCGTCGAGGAAACGAGCGATCAGCGGTTTGGCGTTGACGAACGGCACGCATCCGATGCGGCATCGCATGGGTTCAGCGTACCTCCGAGGGCGGGTCCGGCTCCTCCTTCCCCACCATCCACTCGAGGAACCGGGAGAGGGGCACGATCCGGCCGGTCCCCTGCACGTAAGGTCGCCTCCTCACCGACTTGATTTGGAACACGTCGTTCGACTCGTGCGAAGGTCGGAAGCGAGGCTCCACCTTTCCGGTCACGCGGTTGGGCCCCTTGAGCAGATCGCCCATCGAAAACCCATGGATGAACACGGGGCGGCGCGCGTAACTCCATCCCAGTCGCGGCCATGCCCACTGGAACCTCGTGCCCACTCCCGTCCGTTGGACTCGGAAGTTCCCCCGGAACGCGTTGCCGTTCAGGAGCCAAACCATGCGCGGACCATAGAACGCCTCCCGCTCGCGAAGCTCTTGGACGGACAGCGGGGAGTTCTGGAGTTCGACGACCGCCCCATCCGAAGCGATCAGGTCGGCGCGGTGCTCTCCCAGAACCACCTCGGAGCGTTCCGACGGCACCAGGCGCTTCCAGGAACGGTGCCATTCGGTCTCGGGCTCCCACCAAGGGTCGCACTCGGCGCCTGCCGCGTGCGCCCAGTGCCAAACCCTGAGCTCGCCGCAGCGCGGTGCGACGGTTTCGCGGCAACACGGACAGGTTGCGGACAATCCAGGCTCTGCTGCGATCCTGAGACCTCCCTGGTCCAGCGCGTAGATCACGCCTTGAGTTTACGCCGGACGGGCTCCAGCGTGAGTAAGCTGGCCCCATGGCAAAGGTCTGGTACATCACGGGCTGTTCGACCGGCTTCGGGCGCGAGCTGTGCGCACAACTGCTCGATCGGGGCGATCAGGTCGTCGCAACGGCCCGCGATCGACACACAGTCGTGGAGTTCGAGCGGTCGCACCCAAACCAGGCGCTCGCCTGCGCGGTCGATGTCACGAAGCCCGATCAGATCCAGTCGTCCGTTCAGGCGGGCCTGGCGCGCTTTGGGCACATCGACGTCCTGGTGAACAACGCCGGCTACGGGGTCATCGGGGCGGTTGAAGAGGTATCGGACGCCGAGCTGCGGGCGATGTTCGAAGTCAACGTGTTCGGCGTCGTGAACGTCCTCAAGGCCGTTCTGCCATCGATGCGCAAACAGCGCAGCGGCCGCATCTTGAACGTCTCCAGCACCGCGGGACACATCGCCTTCCCCGGATCCGCCACCTACTCCTGCACCAAGCACGCCCTCGAGGGCTTGAGCGACGGCCTTGCCCAAGAGTTGGCCCCTCTTGGCATCCGCGTGACCCTGATCGAGCCAGGTCCCTTCCGCACGGACTTCGCCGGGCGCTCCATCGTCATCGCGAAGGAGGAGATCGCCGACTACGCGGAGACCGCCGGCAAGCGCCGCACGGGCATCAAGGAGTTCGACGGCCACCAACAGGGCGACCCGGTGCTCGGGGTCCAAGCGATGATCGCGATCGCCGACGAGGCCGATCCGCCGCTGAGGCTTGCCCTCGGGGGACCGGCGTACACGATGATCCGCGAAAAGCTGGCCCGGGTGTCGGCCGAGTTGGACCGCTGGGAGTCGCTCGGCAAGCCGACGGACTATCCCGAGTAAGGTCCGCTACTCGAGGATCCGCCACTCGTGGATGCCGGCGGCCCACCCCTTTTGCATCTGGACCACCAGCCTCAGGGCGGTGGTCGTCAGTGCGGGGAACTTCACCTCGGTCCACTGGTCGATTTGCACCGGGTACGTGGCGGGGACATCCACCCACTTCCCGTCCTGAAGGCGTTGGAGCTTCCACGATTGCGGCAGGCGGCACTCTCCGCGACCCGTGTCGTCGAACCAGTACACCCGAACACCCTTGGCCGTGACCGGCTTCTTCCACGTGTACTGCACCCACTCCTCGCCTCCTTTGTGCGGCCAGAAGTGGCAGAGTGACTCCGGCTGCTCGCCGCTCGCCTTGGGCTCGAGACCGTCGTTCACCCCCCAAGGTTGGGCGTTCCCGCTCGTGAACGAAAGGCTCACTTCGGCATGAACCTCGGGGCCGCCGACTCGCGCGGGAGGCGCGACCGAGGGCATCCACACCTCCATCGGGCCCGCCTTGCGGTTGTCCCAAACGGCGTAGGGCACCGCCGTCACGGTCGTCGGGGTCACGCGGACAGGTTGGTACAGGGTCGCCGTCCAGTCGGGCTCGGAGGTTCGCTCCGCCTCTCCCGTGATGGCGACGACGCCCCCGAGCAGATCGGGCTTCCAAGACGCCTCGAGCTTCGTCCCCCTCGGGATCACGAGCTCGCGGAGCGGGACCGAGTTGTCCACCTGCTCCAGGCAGTACACGATGGGACCGCGCTGGATCGCCGTTCGATACTGGTCCTGCTTCACGGCGGGGTTCGCTTCGATCTGTTCGACCGGCATCGGGAGGTTCAACGTGACGAGATCGCCCGCCCTCCACTCGCGTTGCAGCCGGACGTATCCCCGCTCGGGCGTCGCCGCCACCGGCTTGCCGTTCACGCCCAGTTCGAACGAACGGGCCCAGCCCGGAATCCGGAGGTTCAAGGCAAAGGTGGCCGTCTTGGCGGGTTCCACTTTGAATTTGAGGTGGCCGTCCCAGGGGTAATCGCCCTCGACCGCCATGTGGACGGGCCCCACAGGAAGTTTGA
Organism: Fimbriimonadaceae bacterium; assembly: GCA_023957775.1. NCBI lineage: Bacteria > Bacillati > Armatimonadota > Fimbriimonadia > Fimbriimonadales > Fimbriimonadaceae > Fimbriimonadaceae bacterium. The sequence continues at coordinate 241,211 of JAMLGR010000002.1, forward strand.
GATCGACCGTGCCGGGCGCATAGAGGTTCACGAACACCTCGTCGGCCGAAGTCGCGTAGGCGTAGCCACCGATGGAGGCGACGGTCCGCAACACGTTGGGCGGGCAACACGCGCAGGCAAACCACTCGCTCCTGTGGTGCGTGCCCATGCTCGCGAGCGGGTTGACGTAGAAGAAGCTTTTCCCGTCCAGGGCGACCCCGGCGGGCACGCCGTTGTAAAGGGCCCGCTCGACCCAGTCCATGTAGCGTGCGTCGGCGTGAAGGAGGGCCATCCGGTGCCCCCAAAGCGCGAGCGCTACCGACGCGCACGTCTCCTGGTAGGCGGTGCGGTTGGGCAGGTCGTAGTCCACCGTGAAGCCTTCGTTCGAGCCCGAGGGTCCGATCCCGCCCGTCACAAACGTCCGCCGCTCGGTGGTGTTCCGCCACAGGCGGTCGAGCATGGCGATCATCTGCGGGTTCTGCGTTTCGCGCGCGACGTCGGCCGCGCCGGACATCAAGTACGCGGCTCGCACGGCGTGCCCTTTGATCTCCTCATGGTCGCAAATGGGGGTGTCGTCCAGCCAGTACGTCCCGTCGTAGCGGTCCTTGGGCGTGTTGTGCTCCTCGGCGAAGAACCCCGTTCCCCGCGTCTCCACGAACTTCTGCGAAAGGGCGAACCAGCGTTGTTCGCCCGTGAGCCTCCAGAGCTTCACGAGGGCGAGTTCCAATTCGGGGTGTCCCGGGTATCCCGCGCTCTTTCCGGGGCCATAGCGCGAATCGATGAGCGTCGCGAGTTTCACCGCGACGTCGAGGAGGTTGCGCTTTCCCGTGGCTTGGTTGTGCGCAACGGCCGCCTCGATCAGGTGCCCGGCGCAGTAGAGTTCGTGATGGTCGCGAAGGTTCGTCCACTTCTGGTCGGGTCGGGTGACCTGGAACCAGGTGTCCAGATAGCCGTCGGCCTGCTGGGCTGCCGCGATCTTGGCGATGATCGCGTCGAGGCGGGCGCTCAACGCCGGATTGGGATGCGTCGCCAAGGTGTAGGAGATCCCCTCGAGCACCTTGTAGAGGTCGGAGTCCGTGAAGAGCAAGCCCTGAAAGCCCTCGCGGGCGCCCTTGGCCGCGAGATCCATATCCACGAGGTTCCCCGCCTTCTCGAGCATGGCGAGGCTGTGATCCACGGTCGCGGTGCGGTTCGTCTCCTGGCGCGGAGTCCAGAAGCGATCGTGGATGGCGACCGAAGTGAAGGGAACGGGCTCGAGGGGTTTCATCCCTTGAGCTCCAAGCGTGGCGAGGGCGACAAGAAAGAGGGGCATGGGAACACTCCGATGTGAGAATATCCGATCCCGCCGATCTCTATTCGCCCGCGTGGCAGTCCTTACACAACGTCTCCTTCCAGGCATCGCCGATGTCGACGGGATGCTTGAACTCCAACCCTTCCAGGGACACTTCGCGCTTCTCTCCGGGAGTCCGCTGGGCCACGATGATGTGGCAACTGTTGCAGTCCTTCGTGATGACTTTCCCTTGCGGGCTGACGTGCTTGTCGTCGTGGCACCGGAAACAACCCAGACCGTTCAGATGGTCCCGGTGGTCGGGGTACATCTTCCAGCTCGCGTTCATCTCCGGGAAGTAGTTGTGGCTGTAGATCGTTTGGATCTGGCTGATCGCGTTGTCCAACTCCTTCGCCTTGGAAGCGAGCACCGTGGGATAGGACTCCTTGAAGAACGCCAAAAGCGACGCTTTGAGCTTCGTGAGCGCCTCGGACTCCGTCTTGTAGGGCTTCTCCAGCTCTTCAACCGCCACCCGCTTGATTTCGGGAAGCGAGGGGTCGATCTCTCCGCGCGCCATCGCCTGGTTGACGCTGGTGGAGGGGTTGTGGAAGACGTGCGACGGACGGTTGTGGCACTCGATGCAATCCACCGTGCGTTTGACCCCTTTCTTGATCTGCTCGTCGGTGATCGGGACCTCGGTGCTTCGATAGACCGTCACGTTGCCGTTCTTGTCGCGCATCTCCACGTAGGGGATGATTTCTCGCTTGGGATCCGTCGCAATGTACGACATCTCGGCATCGAGGTACATGTGCGCGTGGATGCCCGTGGGTTGGCCCTCCCGGACCGCGCCCGTCTTCATAATCAGCGTCATGTCCGATCGCGTGTTCTCCTCGTCGCTGAGGAAGAAGGACTTGTCGATGAGTTTCTGGCTGAAGAACTTGCTGGGCCAGTGGCACTGTTCGCACGTGTCTTTCGCCGGCCTGAGGTTCGCGACCGGGGTGGGAATCGGTCGGGGGTACTTGTCGAACAGGTAGGCGTACACCTGGTAGCTGCCCGAGATCTTCGACTTCACGAACCAACCCGCGCCCGAACCGATGTGGCACTCTGCGCACTTCACCCGCGCGTGCGGCGAGTCTTTATACGCCGTGTACTCGGGCTTCATCGCCGTGTGGCACACGAGACCGCAGAACTCGACGGACTCCGTGTACTCGTAGGCCTGGTAGGTGCCGAAGGTCGACGCAGCCAAGAACCCGAAGCCCAGCACGGCGACCATCGTGACCCCGAAGCGATGGCGGGGAATCGCCAGGTCGATCTTGGGCCACTTGGCGATCGGCTCTCCGCGTCTGCGCCGCCGGTTGGCGCGCAAGACGCCGACCGTCGCCAGAGCCAGACCGCCGACGATGAAGACGGGCAGGATCAGGAACGTGATCATGCCCATGTACGGGTGCTTGATGGCGGAGTAGTACTCGACGACGAACAGGAAGACGATCAGGCCAAACGCCACAAGGGCCATGGAGAGGCCGATCATCGAAGTCAAGTTGTAGAAGACGCTGGGGAGTCTTCTCTTCGGCTGTTTCTGCTCTTCGTCCACGATGGCGCGTTCCTCCTGGCGTTCGTTGGGGAGCGGCGCCCCCCGACGCATCCCCTATTATGCGCCCCCTGCCGAATCGGTGCCGTCATTGGAAGTTTGTACATACAAGCCGGGTAGCATCGACTATTCGTCACGTTCGCGGGGGGTCGAGCATGAGGTGCGACTGGGTTTCCAGTGGAGGCACATGGATCTCGACAGGGATGAGCGTTTGGCCGAGCTCGAGGCGCGGGTGGCGCGTCTTGAGCGTAAGATTGAGCGAGCGATAGAGGGTTCTGCGTCCTTCGAACCGGAGGACGTCGCGGAGTCCTCCCACACGTCCACGCCGTCCAAGGGGGCGGAGTACTGGATCGGCGCGAAGTTCGTGCCGCGTTTCGGTGCGATCCTCATCGTTCTCGCGATCGCCTTCGTGGCCATCTCGGAGTCCTCCAAGAATCCGATGGTGGATCGCACGATCCTCCTCGTCGGCGAGGCTGTGTTCTGTCTGGCGTTCATCGCGTTCGGGGAGTGGCGGCGTAACGAGATGGAGGGCTTCGGCCCCACTCTATCCGCGATCGGCGCGTGCGGCCTTTACCTCACCGCCGCAGGGGGTCACTTCGCCTACGGAGAGCTCAGCGGCGCCGGCATGGCGATCGGATTCGCCCTCCTCACCCTCCTCAACCACGCCTTTGCGGTTTGGAGGAACACGCGGCTGTTCTTCTTCATCGGGGCGACGGGCGGACTGGCGGCCATGCTCTTCCCCCTGTCCGACAAGGATTACTCGACCGCCTTGGCGGTCTACGTGGCGGTCACGGTCGCCGGTGCCGTCGTCTGCGCCAAGCGGCGGTGGGCCCAGCTTGCCCTCGTCGGCTGGTTCCTCAGTCTCCTGATCATCGTGCCCATCATCGACTCGGAGCAGTCCCGGGCAACCGTCGTGCTCTCGATGTACGCGGGCGCGCTCGCGTGTGTCGCAGCCTATGCGAGGGCATGCACGAGCAGGGACCCCTGGGCCGTGGGTGCCCCGATCGCCTTGTTCTTCACCGGCCTTGTCGGGTTCTGGGTGGTCTCGAGTCCGGCAGGAGTGGCGCATCTCCTCTTGCTTTCCGCCGTCGGGTGCGCCATCGCGCTCACCCTTTCGGGTTCGACGGCGTGCCGCAACGCACTCCTCGTCGGCTCGATCGCCACGGTGGGCGTCCTCGGGCCGCTCTGCTTCTCGCCGTCCGTGGCCACCGTGGCGTACTCGGCCTTTGCCTTGGTCGCCTATGCGATCGGCCGTTCCACCCTTCGCCGGGTTTCCGCGATCTTCGCGGTCGCCGCCATCGTCGCGGCGGGGTGCGCCTACCTGGGGGCGTTGGCCATGGGCCCCCAACTCTCGGATGGGATGTTGCTGGTGGGCCTGTCCGGCGGCTTGGCGGCTTCCGTCTTCGCGCTGCGGAACGCCGGGTGGGGAAACCTCGGCCTCGCGGTCGCGGGCTCCTGGCTCCTCCTGACGCGCGCCGCGGTCTTGATTTCACCCGCGGTCGGGCACGGGCTGGCCTCCTACTCCACGCCCACGCTTGTCACCCTTGGATACGCACTGCTCCTCTTTGCCCTGGGCTTCCGCTTGGAATCGACCACCCTCCGTATGTGGAGCTTTGCCGCGATGCTGGGCGGAGTGTTCCAAATCCTCGTGTTCGACAAGGGGACGGCCGTCGGCTTCCGCATCGCGACGCTCGTCGTCGCTGGCGTGATGATGCTGGTCAGCGGCTACCGATACGTGCATGACCAGCGTGCGGCCTCCGAGGAGGAGGCGCCCCCCCAGACCACACCGGATGCCACGCCCGCCGGACGGGCGTGATCGGCGAGGCCCCACCCTCATGTACCCATGAACCCCACCGGGTGCCACGCCCGCCGGACGGGCGTGATCGGCGAGGCCCCACCCTCATGTACCCATGAACCCCACCGGGTGCCACGCCCGCTGGACGGGCGTGACCAACGCCCCCTCACCAATGAACCCGGGGTCTCGCTCACGCTCGACCCCGGGCAACCGTCTGCGACCTCTTCGAGGTCGTTCTTCAGCATCCGGCTAGCTTATGTCGTGGCGGCCGTGTTCGAACTCGGCCTCCTCATGGGTCACCGTCCCGAAGAACATCTTCCGGCCCAGCGGCAGGTACAGCGGGCTGAAGATCGTCGTGTAGAGGTGCCAGATGAAGATGGCGCCGATCGCGAGAATCGCCTCGTCGGCATGGGCGAGGTAGGCCATCGACACGCCCTGCGCGGGAAGGATGTTCGACGCCTGCACCGGGAACCACAGGCACAATCCCGAGAGCATCATGATCGGAACGCCCCAGAAGACCGCGAAGTAGCCGAACTTCGCCCGGAAGGAGAACCGGCCGTAGGTCGGGACTGTCTCGCGCTTGCCGAAGTAGAACCGGAAGGTCTCGATCATGTCGTGCCAGTCCTGCTTGTTGGGCAGCATGCTGATGCGTCGGACCGAGAAGCCAATCTTCTTCCAGCTCCAGAGCAGGTAGCCGAGGTGCATCAGGCCGGCGGCGATCATGACGATCGCGCCCACGCGATGCAGATTCCTGGCCACGTGCAATCCGCCGAGGGCGTTGTACAGGGACTCCATCCGCGGATCGTCGTAGAAGCGAAGAGGTAGGCCAGTCAGCGCGAGCAGGATAAACGAACTCGCGAAGATCCAGTGTTGGATTCGCTGGAATGGCGTGAACCAGAGATAGACCTTCTCCTCTTTGGCCTCCTGCTGAGTGTCTCCGCGCAAGAACTCCTCCTTGAGGTTGGCCTTGAAGCGTCGGAACTGGTGCCGCACGCCCGCGCGGACGTCGAGCACGATCGAAACGCAGAGCAGTCCCAGAATGCCCCAGGTCAGGATGTTGAAGAACGAGATCTCGGCCCGAAGCGCGGGACTCTCCTTCACCTTCAGCGCAAGGTGCGTCACGCCCGACTGCGAGAATTTCGCGAGGGCGCCCTTGTGGCACTTGCCGCACGTTGCCGGCGACTTGGCGGGGTGGACCGACGATCCCACGTCCGATTTGGGAAGCACGTGGTGCGCGCTGTGGCAGTCCGTGCAAATGGCGGCGTCGGTCGATCCGAAGCGGACGGCCTTGCCGTGGAAACTGTCTTCGTAAGACTTCACCGCGTCGGGATCGACGCCATGCTTCTTCATGAGCGCCGCGTTGCTATGGCACCCCGTGCAGATCGCCAACTCCGACTTGCGCGTGTACGTCGAGATCGGGGCGATCGTGTGCGAGTTGCCGCCGTGGCAGTAGAGACAGCTCGGGCGGTCGAGATCGACCGCGGATTCCGGCTGGTGCGCGCTCGTCGCGTAGAGTTCCGCCTCCTCGGCGTGGCACGAGGCGCACGAGGGCGGCTCGACCTGCGTGAGATCGTGAGGCACTTGATCGATGCCCCAGTGGCAGTCCTGGCACGTAAGGTCCTTGTGGACGCTGTGCGCCAGAGCTTGGCCATCGACGTAGAGCGACTGGACCCGGCCGGACGACCTGCGAACCACGAATCCAAGGCCGCCGTGGCATTGAAGGCAGACCGCAACGTCCTCGCTCTCGACCTTGTAGGCGCCCGCTCGGGGGTCGGTGCCCTCTTGTGAGAGGGCCGGGGATCCGAGCAACATCGCGATCCCGGCAATCAGGACTCCCGTAAGCACGGCTGTCCGGGACCTCCCCACCACACGGCCGTGCTTCGGTCCGCGTGGTCCCGAACCGCGATGGAAAGCGGTTCTCATCGATCGCAATAGATTTCGCATTGATTTCTCCAGGAATCGAGGCTCACTCCCCGTTCCCCCCATCGCCCATGTCCGCGGCGTCGAGGCGCTCGAGTTCCAGCGGATGTTCGCGCGACATCTCTTCGCGGGTGAGCTTTCCGGTGATCCAGAGGGTGTTGAACGGGAAGTTGTTGGGGTTGAACAGCACGTTGTAAAGGTGCCAGCACACCACGGCGAGGAACGCGAGGGTCGCCTCGTAACCGTGTGCGATGAACGAAATCGGCCAAGCGGCCTCGGGCATCCAGGTGCTGAAGTACATGGGGAACCAAAGAACCAGGCCGGACAGCACCATCACCGGAACGCCCCAATACTCGGCCAGGTAGTCGATCTTGGAGCGGAAGGTGAAGTGGTCGAACTTCGGCTTCTCCTTCGTCATGCCGAGGTAGCCCTTCGTGACGAGGTTGAAGTCCTCGAGGTCCTTCTTGTTGGGAAGCATCCTCCACGATCGGATGGACCCGCCGAACTTGCGCCAACGAGCCAGCAGATACAGAACGTGCCAGATCGCGACGACGATCAATCCGACCGCTGCAATGCGGTGGATGAGTCGCGAGTTGTCCAGTCCGCCGATCATGTTGAGCTCCTGGACCGAGATCTGAGCGGCAGCGAATCGGAGCGGGAGTCCGGTCGCAACCAGGGCCGTCACGCTTGACAGCAGGAGGAAGTGCTGAAGGCGCAGGTTCAGGTTCATGCGGGGATAGAGCCGCTGCGTCGCCACTGGGACGTGACGATTGCGCCGGAAGAAGTAGGCGATCCAGGCGAGAACCAGGAAAGCCAGCGTCGCCCACGCCGCGATGCCAGCCCCGTTTGCCCGGACGGTCACGATGATGATCGTGGCGATGAGCGAGAAGTAGCTCAGGCTGATGAAGATCCCCGCCGGACGCCCGCAACGGGGCGGTTCCTGGCTTCGGAACACGACCTGGACCAAGTCCAGAATGATGCTCACGGCCATGAAGGCGATGGTGCCGAAGATCAGCAGCCTGAAGAACCAGAGCACGCCCGCAAGCAACGAGTCGTGCTTGATCTTGAGTCGAAGGTGGTTCGCCCCCGACAGAGCGAAGTTCGCCTGCGAACCCGGATGACACCCCTCTTGCCCGCACGTCTTCGCGACGTTCGTGGGATAGGTCGGCGCTGCGGGATTCATGGGAGCGAGGACGTCGTGGTGGCTGTGGCAGTCGGTGCAGATGGCCGTGTCGTAGTTGCCAAAGCGCAGCAGCGCCTTGCCGTGGAAGCTCTCAAGATAGGAGGTCACCGCCTCGGGGTCGACGTGGTACCGCTCCATCCGCTCCGTTTGCGAGTGGCACTGCGTGCAAACCTGCACCTTCTGTTCGCGGGTCCACTTCGAACCCGCCGTGATCGCGTGGGGCGCGCCGCCCCCGTGGCAGAACACGCACGAAGGGTGATCCCCCTTGACGTAGTCCTCGCGGGAGTGCGTGCTCTTGCGGAACGCCTCGACCTCGTCCGCGTGGCACGTCGCGCACTGCGGCTTTTTGGCCGTCATCTGCGGCGTATGGGGAAGCTCGGTGATGGCGTCATGGCACGTCTGGCAGTCGAACGAGGCGTGCGGCGATTGTCGCAGCTTCTCGAGATCCACCGCAGGGCCGGCCCCGGCTTCCTTCGAGTGGCAGCCCATGCACGCCTCGATGCGGTCCGCCGTCTCCTGGTCGACCTGCGAAGGTTCTTGCGCGTTGATTCGGGTTCCCACCACGAGAAGCGTCAACCCGAGAAGAAACGGAAGGAAGCGAAGGTCCAACCGTTTCACGCGGACACCTCGCTTCCCTCGTCGAGGAACGCCGACCGTCCCTCGCTGTGGGCGCGCCAGCGCCCCCACTCTCCCCTGTTGGCGGCGGTTTCGGCCGCCGCCCCGGATCCATTCCTGGACATTGTCCTCTCCTGAGCCGGCGCGCCTCCCTGGACCCGCCGACCGGGGCTACTTCACGCCCGGAAGCTCGCCCTTCTTGATCTCGTCGATGTTCTTGACCCCATCCTTGTCGGAGTCGAGGGCTTCGACTTTGGCGAGGATTGCGGGGGTCAGCTTCTTCGTGCCTTCCTTCTTGAGCTGCTCGGCAAGGTCTTTGCCGTAGGGATTCAGCTTGAGGTCGGTCTTCGACATATGGCAGGCCGCGCAGCCGGCCTTGCCGAGTGCGGAGCTTGCATCCACCTTGTATTGGGTCACAAACACCTTCGTGTAAGTTCCCAGTGCGAGAGCGATACACGCCAGAGCGAGTAACACTCCTACTCCAACGAACCGTTTCATCTTCATGTCTCCTTGACTAAGGCATGTTCATCCTACCCAGATATCGGACGCTGCGACACGAAGAAAGTGACGGGAATACTACGCACTCGAAAAGGAGGACAGGGCAACAGCGACACGGGGGGTCGCGCTCTCGGCGCGACCCCCCGTGATCCAATATTTGACCCTGCGAACCAGGGCGCCTCTGGGCTATTTCACTCCAGGATTCCGATCCTTCTTGATCTCATCGAGGTTCTTGACGCCATCCTTGTCCGAGTCGAGCGATTCGATCTTCTTCAGCACTTCCGGAGTGAGCTTCTTGGTCTTGGCGACCTTCATGGCCTTTTGAAGGTCGAGGCCATAGGGGTTGAGCTTTCCACCCTTGGCGGTTGCATGGCACACGCCGCAACCCGCTTTGCCCAAGGCCGAACTCTTGTCGATCTTGTATTGTGTGGCGAATGGCTTGGAGAAAGTCCCAAATGCGAGGACGATTCCCGCGACCATCATAAGACCTGTCGCACAAACAAGCCTTCTCATTTTTGTCCTCCTTGTCTAAGACATTGCCAGTGTACCCGGTAGAGCCGCTAGTGTAGCGTCTCAATAATCTCAGGGCAGCGAGGCCCCGGTTGGGCCCTCCGGGCCCCTCGCCCCTCTGGGGGGGCGAGGGGTGCCTCTTGCGCCTTTCGCCACGGCCCGCTGGGAAACTAGTGAGACACTACACTAGACGTCTGAAGCCGGCTGCGGTTCGTGCGACCAAGGCGGCAAGAGCTTGGTGAGCACCCAGAGGATCACGACGGGAAGGATGAGGAGCAGCAGGGCCACGCCGCCACCCTCGTGACCGGTGAAGTGGAGCTTGTAGGTGGTGAGGCCATGCAGACTCTTCGAGAAGAGTTGGCCAACGATGACCACGTTCCAACGCATAAAGAACACGCCCGTCAGCACCAAGATTCCCGAGAGGAAGTAGACGGACATCTTGATGCGCTCGCTCTCCTCCTTGACGAACTGGAGGAAGGCCAGCATCCCGAGCGGGACCAGGCCACCCAAGAACAGCTGCATGCCGAACATCGTCTCGTACACGTAACCAGACCGGAGGAGGCTGAACACTTCGAACCACTCTCCGGCTTCGTACATGCGGTGGATGAGGTCGAGTCCCTCGAGCGTCAGGTCGAAAATGAGCGCGAACATCAAATAGCGGCCGATGGCCGCGACGCACGCCATGTCCGGCTTTTCGCGACGCCACCAGTTGGTGACCATGTAGAGCACCATCACCAGCGAGATCCCGGAGACGATGGCGGAGAGCAGGAAGATGAGCGGCATGAGCACGCTCGACCACCACGGGTTGCCCTTCAACGACCCGAAGATGAACCCGACGTAGCCGTGAAGGAGCACGGCCGAAGGGATGCCGATCACCGTCACAAACCGCCCAGCCCGGTCGTCGAACGCCAACGCGTCCTCCGACAAGTCCTTGAACCCCAACGTGAGAATGTTGTAGAACAGCCTCTTGAGGCCCTTCGATCGATTGGCGTAGACCACGATGTCCTTGCGAAAGTCGAACCACACTTCGATCAAAAGAACGGCGGCAAGGTACCAGAGGTAGACGAACCCGAAGACCGCCATCGCCGACGTGAGGTGCGGCGTCATCATGATCTGCAACGCGCGCTCGGGGTGTCCCAAGTGGGCGACCAGAGGTAGGGGCGCGACGATGAGAAAGGCGAGCGAGGTGAGCAAGGCGAGTCGGTAGGCCGGAGCCAGCGCCTTGGCGTTGAACACGCGCACGAGCGAGGCGAGGATGAACGCGCCAGCGACCAAGCCCGTGATGTAGGGGTACAGGACGATGAGGATGCTCCACGTGAGCTCCTTCTCGTTGGGAAACACGAAGCCGGCGTTGGCCAGCAGCGAACCGGATGCCAGCAAACCTGCGTTCACGGTTAAACGACCTCCTTCGTCATCCCGTTGTAGAAGACCTTCGCTCCGGTCTTCATCTCGGGCTTCAGCGCCATGACCGCGTGCTCGCGGTTGAACTTCGAGATCGGGCTCTCCTCGTCGGAGAGGTCGCCAAAGATGCGGGCCTCCACGGGGCACACCTCGACGCAGGCGGGCAGCTTGCCCTTCTTGATCCGGTGGTAGCAGAGTGTGCACTTGTCCGCGGTCTTTCGCTCGCGATTGAAGAAGCGCGAGCCGTAGGGACACGCCTGGATGCAGTAGCCGCACCCGATGCAGTAGTCGTAATCCACGAGCACCACGCCGTCCTCGGTGATGAACGTCGCTCCAACGGGGCACACCTGGGTGCATGGCGAGTCCGTGCAGTGGTTGCACAGCTTGGGTACGAAGAAGGCCTTTTCGATACCCTCGTCGGGCACGTCGTTCTCAAAACCGTTGATGCCGCCGTCGGGAGAGGTGATCTGGACGGTCCCATCCTCCTTGACCACGTACCGCTCGATCCAGGTGCGGAAGTTGCCCGCGGGAACGTTGTTCTCCTTCGAACACGCCTGCACGCAAAGACCGCAACCGATGCACTTCTCGATGTCGATCGACATCGAGTACCAGGGCGAATGCGGGGTGCCCGTAGGGGTCGTCACCTTCGGTCGGGCGATGTTGCCGGTGGCCCGGGTCCAGGTCGCGTAGCCGCCGGCGGCCATCGTGACGAACACGGCGCCCTTGCCAAGGGCGATCAGGAACTCCGATCGCGAAATGGTCTTGGTCTCTTCCATCATTCGCCCCCCGTGGGATGGATCTCGTGGCAGGACATGCACGGCTCTCCCGTGTTGTGTTCCTTCACATCGACCTGAGGGAAGTCGGCGCGCCTTCCCACCACCATCCCGTGGCATCGGGCGCAAAGGTCCCTCCCCTGCGGCTTGGGCGGCAGGAATGACGATGGGTCGTCGACGTGCTTCTCAGCCGGTCCGTGGCAGCTCTCGCACGACACGCCAGCCTTGACGTGGAAGGTTCCCTCGACGATGTCCGGGTGACAATCGGCACAGGCCTGATGGCCTGCGTGGACGAGTTTGAAGGACTCGACCAGGGCGGGCGCCTGAACCCGGTGGAAGCCCTCGGTCCCAAACCCCTTGGGAACCACTTGGTTTCGAAGGGCCACAAAGGCACCGATGAAGACGACGAAGCACAATCCGAGTCGAACAACCTGTGGCCTCACCTGTTCACCTCCACGGGCGGAAGGTTTGCACGTGGGCGAGATACGAGGCTATGACACCCGTCATGGGTGCAAGGAACCTGCGAGAACTCACGCCCGTCTGGCGGGCGTGGCACCCGATGAGCCTGTGCACACCCGATTGTGCAAAGGCAGGCCCAGCGGACCGGCGAGGACTCACGCCCGTCTGGCGGGCGTGGCACCCGCACCCAGTGAGCCAGCCCACTTGTGCAGGTGCGAACTGTCGGCGTGGCCGATCAGGCCACGCCGACAGGTTCTCGCTCTTCGACCGTCTCGGTCTCCTCCCTCTCCTCGGCGGCCTCCGGCGTCTTGCGCCGCGGGCGACGGTAGAGGGCCGACATGAACCCGCCGACCATCATGATCGCGGTGCCGCCCCAGACGAAGCTGGTGAACGGCTTGTGGTAGATCTCGATGGGGTACATCGGCGACGTGAGCTGCATCTGCAGCGTCACCGATTGCTTGCCCGCGTTCATGCCGATCATCGCGAGTGAGAAGAGCGGATCGATGCTTGCGGGGTGCGGCTGCACTCCACCCGATTCGACGATCTCCATCGTCGGATTGGCGGCAAACGTCTCTTGGTCGCTGACGACTTTGAGTTGGGCGCCGAATTTGGTCCCCGGGACGCCGGGCTCGCCCTCGCGGGTCATCTTCTCGTAGGTGATCATCAACCCGCCGATCTGTTTGGTCTCGCCGGGCTGGAACTCGATCGGCGCGCTTCCCTCGGTCTGGGGAGGACGCAGGGTGAAGTAGACGTCATGGCCGGCCGCCCGCTTGATGAAGGGCCAAACCATCGGGTTCTCTTCGCCCCCGGGCGTTCGGACGTAGTACAGGCCGGGCGAAGCCACGAACAGCAGTTTGCCGTCGTGCGGATCGTGCACTTCGAATTCGAGTTTGTTGTTCCGGTCGTAAAGGTCCGACGTCATCCCCTTGTAGGAGATCGCATAGTTGAGCGTACGGCCGGGGTGGTCCTTCATCACGACCGTCTCTCCGTGGCGCTCGAATCCCCGGGAAAGGATGAGGCCCGTCATGAGCACGGCGATTCCGATGTGGGACACGAAGGAGCCAAGGCCGAGTTTCGCGCCCCGCGCCATTTCCACCATTCGCCACGCGTTCGCGACGACCACGAACAGGCAGATGCAGCCGAGGAGCACAAGCCAGGCGAGGCCGTTGGCCTTGATTCCCATCGGGAAGTTGATGATGGGCGCCAGATCGGCGATCTTGGCCAAGGGGGAGAGGCGCAGGCCGACCAGCAGCAAGCCGGCAAGCCCGACCGTGATGCACAGGACGTTGTAGATGCGTCGGAAAAACTCTTTGCCCCCCAACCCGCGCCACGTGGCGAACGGCGCGGCGGCCATCACCAGCATCAGGGGCACGAAGATCCAGGGCACCACCATGTGGTAGAGCGGCTCCTCGACGACTTTGGGGTCCTTGCCGGCAAGCGCCATGAACAGCGGCACGCTCATGCCGATGAGGGCCGCGAGGCCCATCGCCGAAAGGAGAATCGCGCCATAGCGGTAGAAGCCCTCGCGATGGAAACCCGTCGCCTGAGGCGCCTGGGTGTCGCCACGCGCCTGTTTGAGACGCACGAGCCAGAGCCCGAGGAAACCGAAGGTGGCAAGGAACAGCACGCCCACCAAGACCCAGAGGGCGGAGCCGTTCATCTCGGCAAAGCTGTGCACGCTTGCGTTGGCGAGAAAACCGGAACGCGTGAGGAACGTGCCGTAGACGAACGCGAGGAAGGGCAGGGCACCAAGCAGGAGATTGCTGATGTGCCACCGCTTTCGCGTCGTTTGGACGATGATTCCGTGCACGAACGCCAGGACCAGGCACCACGGAACGAAGCTGACGTTCTCGACGGGATCCCACATCCAGAATCCGCCCCAACCAAGCGTCTCATACGCCCAGAACCCGCCCATGCACAACCCGACGCCGACGAGCGTGGCGGAGAGGATCGCCCAGGGGCGAACGATCGGGATCCACGTTTCGTAATCGCGCTTGGCCATCGCGGCCATCGCGAGGGCGAACAAGACGGTCAGGGACGCGAAGCCCATGAAGATCGTCGGGGGATGGATCGTGACCCAGTAGTTCTGCAGCGAGGGGGAGAGCCCGACTCCGTTCTGCGGAACGACGATATGGCCCTCGAAGACGCTGTGGGCGAATGGCGTCTCATAGGCGAGGATGCCGCAGATCGAGCCCAAAAACGTCGCATAGAAGATCGTGAACCAGCGCTTGTAGTCTCCAACGCCCCTTCGCGCGAGAAGGCCAAAGATCGAGGCGCCGGTGACCCAAAGCAGGAAGCTTCCCTCTTGTCCCGACCAGATGCCGGCGATCCGATAGGGGATCGCGTTGGCGATGTCGCTGTGGCCCCACACGTATTCGAACTCGAATCGATTGCCCACAAAGAGGGCCCCGAGCGAGATGAACGCGGTGAAGACGCCCAAGGCGCCCAGGCCAAACGACCAGTCCGCCACGCGCCGCCACCGGGGATTGTCGGCCGCGAAAAGCCATCCGAGCACCGAAATAGCAAAGAGCGCCGTGGCGGCGAGGATGCTGACCCTTCCCAAGTCGCCGACCCAGAGGGACCAAGCAGGCGGGGGAGTCGTCGAAATGAGAGTGGGATCGCCCATAAATCTATCTTACGCGGAGGGGCCGGGGGATCGCTCCCCCGGCCTTCGTTCCGCTACTGGTCGAGCGCGGTCATGTCCGCTTTCGCGGCGCGCGCCCGGTCTCCTCGGATGATGTCCAGCATCTGCTGCCGGCTCGGCAACTGCTGCGGGCGGTATGGCCCTCCGGGGAGAAGGTCGATGTTGTCGTTCGCCACCCGGATCAGGTGCTTGGCGTACGGCGCGTTGTGGACGCCATAGTCCCCCGATCGGACGACGAAGTAGTAGTTGTGTCGTGCTCGCTTGATCTCGATCGGAACGAGAGCCTGGCTCGGCGGGGTTCCGGTCGTGATGTTCGTCGTGTACTCCCAGAACTCGTCGTTGCCGAACGTGGCCGTGGCCCAGTTCGCCATTCGCACGCGCAGGCTGTAGAGGCCGTTGAGAACCTCGTCTTTGATCGAGCTGGCGCGAGCCGCCGCGTCGGCGGCGGTGTGGCACGGAGCGCATCCCTTATCGAAACTCACGGTAAACGAGTGCCTCGAATCGGGCATGTGGCATTTGCTGCACTGGCCCGGGGCGTTGGCGTGCGCCGTGTTGCGCTCCACAGGTCCATCCCCCTCCACTCCGCCGAAGCCGAGGAGCATGTTGAACTGGTTGCTGTCGTGCATGTTCGGACGCGAAGTGCCCGAGGTCAGCGCCGAGTCCGCGGGATTGGCTCCCCGACCGTTGTGGCACTGGGCGCAGATGTGGTCGAACTGCGTGAACTGGGCCGCGCTGGTTCCCGGCCCGACCTGGGACGTGTCGCTGTTGAACGTCATGTGCCGCAATTGCACCTCGTCGCCGGTGTCCGTTAGGTTCCCGGTCTTCGAGTGCGGGTTGTGGCACGTCGCGCACGTCGCCGTCTGAGGCACCTTGGTCAGAACGTCGTTCGCAAGATTGACGATCTCTTCGTCCGAAAGGGTGCCCAAGTCGATTCCCCGTTCGTAAGTCTCGATGCGCACGAGACCGCCATGGCAGGCGAGGCATCGGGAGCTGCGACCATACTGGTTGGGATTACCAATGGCTCCGTCGATGGCGTGGGTTTCCAACTTGGAGTGTGCCGAAAGTTTCCACTCGTCGTTGATCGGCCCGTGGCATTGCCCGCAGACAACCACGTCGGTGGAACTGGGCGTGGTCAGGATGTTGTCCTTCGACGGGTTCGCCGCATGGACGCTTCCCGGCCCGTGGCACGACTCGCAGCCTACGTTGTTCGCGGCGTGTTTCGTGTCCTTCCAGTGCGTGTAGATCGGGTCGTCGTCTGCCTCCCTGCCGCCGTGGCACGCCGCGCTGGCGCACGTGTCTGTGCCCACGTAGTCGGCGCCCTGCTGTGCCGCCGGCAAGAGTGCAAGGAAGGCCGCGGACGGCGAAACGCCTCCGGAACTCCCGGTGGGCCCACCTTCACCTCCGCAGCTTTGCAGCACGAGCATTGCCGTGGCGAGAGGGACGGCCGCAAATAGTGTAGCGAACCATCTCGATTTCATCGTTTTCCTCCGCTGCCATAAACTGGCATATCCATCGATTTCAACTCATCTCTCCTCTTCGTTCGTGGCTCAGAACTTCGTCGAGTACTGCAGCCCCACTACCGTCGTGCGGTAGTTCATCTGTTCGTAAAGCTTGTCGGTGTACCGCCAAGGCGAATAGGTGATGCTGAAGCTCGAGTCCGGGCTCAGCACCCGCGAGTACGTCGCCGTGATCTCGGTGCCCCGATAGTTGGCATCGCGCACGAGAAGCGGGTTGGCGCTTCGGGTGGTGTAGTGCGTCGCGGCCACCGACAGCGATCCCCGGTCGGAGATCGCGTGGTCGAATCCCACCGCGTACGACGTGCTCGAGGGGAAGAACGCATCCAACGTCAGCCCCAGCTCGTCGGGCGGGCTCGACACCTTGTAGGTGTCGGTGGCGAACTCGATGTAAGCGCTCGTGCGGTCGGTGAACGCGTAGTGCCCGCCGACCGTGAGGTTGTGCGATCGCACTTCGACGTCGCGCGGGTCGTTCTGGTCGAACCGGAACGTGTACGTCGCGTATCCCTGGAACCGGTCGACGCCGCCGTCGATCTTGATCTGTCCCATCACCCGATCGTCCCAGTAGAGCGCCCTGGGATCTTCGACCACCATCGTCGCGCCCCGGGTCATGTGCTCCCAGTTGCCGCGCACGGTGTAGCGGAGCGGCCCGCCGAGGTGGCCCGAAAGCCGTCCCTCGTACGTGTCCCACTTCGGCACGTCCACGAACGTCTGGTCTCCGCGCAGGCGCTCGGCTTCCCGGTGCTTGTACGCCAGTTGCAGGGCGGCGCCCTGGAACCGGTGCACCAACCGCGCCGTGGTCATGAACCGCTCCCGCACGTAGCTGTTGGCCACGTTGGGCATGTCGACCTTGTCGTTGCGGAAATCCAACATCAGCGACGTGTAGGGGCCGACGTACCAGTCCGCCCCGATCGACCAGCGCTTGACCTCGCTGTCCGAAAGACCGCGCTGCTCGATCTGTGTCCGGTTATAGGCGCCCTGGACGCTCAGGCTGGGACCGAGATCTCGCGAATAGGCCGCGTCGAAGCGGTGGTGGATGCTGTCGGGACTCCCGCCATCCTGATCGTAGTAGCGGTAGTCGGAGAGCGTCACTTCGGCTTGTCCGCCCAGCACCTCTCCGCTGAGACCGCCCGTCGCCCGTTTCGCGTACGTGCGGGTTCGCTCCTTGGGAGGATCGTAGTTCAGCTTCTTGTTGCGCTCGTCGAACCGGTAGAACGCGCCCACTTCCGGGGTCAGCGCGTAAGAGACCTCCACGCTGGTGTCGCGGTCGTGGCTCGTGTCCACCAGCAACGGGGTCGGATCGTAGAACGAGCTGCGCGCGTGGTGGATCTTGACGTCGAGCCGACCCTGCTCCATGATCAGCCGCCCGTCCGCGACCTGGTCTCCTCCCGGCACGCCGGAGTAGCCGAACCGGCCGTAGGGAGTCTCTTCCGTGAGCGGCGAGAACAACTCGATCTTGCGGAAAACGAACCCTTGCGGGGTCACCGCGTACTGTCGGAACTTGTTCCGGTTCCCGTTCAGGCTCCACCCAGGGATTTCGATTTCAAACCTGTTGAGCAGGGTCTTGGGCTCAGACTGCTCTTCGTCCGGAGCGTCTTGGGCGCAGGCGCAGGCGGCCAGAGTGGTCGTCAGCGTCAAGGCTGTCGCAAACCGATCAATCCACCTCATCGTTGTTCCCTCATCACCTCTTCAAGAAATGCGAATCCGTGTTGCTCCCGTGTAGGGCGACATGGCATCCGGCGTTCCAGCAAGTCCTCCCCGGATAGTGCTGGCTGAGTTTGTCCGTGTGGCACTGGGCGCACAATCCCCGCGAGGAAGCCGCGAGCAGATCGGGGTTGTGCGAACCGTGGGCCTTGTGGCATTCGGCGCACCCCGCGCCGGTGAATCCCGCCACCGGGTCATGTTCGTAAACGAACGGTCCCGCAAATTCGACGTGGCACTGCACGCACTTGTCGCGATCGTCGGGCCGCCGCATCTTGTCGAGGGTCGTCGGATGCGCGCTGTGGCAGTCGCTGCACTGCATCTTCCCCTCGGGCACCGGATGGTGCGAATTCAATCGGAACTCGGCGACCTGCGCCCCGTGGCACTGGCCGCAAAGGGTCGCCTGATCGGCCTTGAGCAGACTTCTGGGCTCCACGCGGGCGGCAAAGACCGCGTTTCGGGGATCTTTGGCTCCGGTGGTCCGGACGGCACCCGGCTCCCAGTTCGGATCCGAATCGGGGTGGATCTGGTGGCACGAGACGCAGGAGAGGTCGGCCCGCGCATGCGCGGTCCGCTTCCAGTGGTTCTCGCTCAATGTCTTCTCGTGGCATCGAAGACACGCTGCGGAGGCCTCTTTGGGATCCATGCCGCGGAATGCGATCACCTCGGGATTCTCGTCCGCTTGGTGGATGAAGCCCGGTCCGTGGCAACCCTCGCATCCCTGGCGCTCCTGGGGCAACTTGGGGTCCACCATGAACGCCGCATGGGCGGAGGCGCTGAACGCCTTCGCCTTTTCGGCATGGCAGTCCGCGCAGCCCTCGCTGCCCATGTAGTCGTCGGGCTTTGCTCGAGCAAAGAGCTTCTTTGCGATGGAGTCTTGGCCACCCTGGTGCTCCGCGCCGACGGCGCCGAACACCAACGTTGCCAGTCCTCCAATCATCAAGATCGTCTGTAGACGCATCTTCCCTCTCCCTCCCCCGATTCGTTTCACGTTGTTCGCTTCAGGACCCCTTCACGCCGGGCATCCGATCCCCTTTGATCTCGTCGATGTTCTTGACCCCATCCCCGTCCGAGTCGAGTTGCTCGACCTTCTTCAGGATTTCGATCGTCATCTTCTTAGTCTTCGCTTCTGCCATGGCTTTGTCAAGTTCCAACCCATAAGAATTGAGCTTGCCGCCCTTGGCCGACACGTGGCACACCATACAGGCGGCCTTGCCGAGCGCGGAATCCTTTTCGACCTTGTACGTGGTCGCAAAGACTTTGCTGAAAGTCGATAGGGCAAAGGCGAACACCGCCAATGCCATCAGGAGCCCCACCATGGTCAGTCGTTTCATCTAAAGCCAGCCTCCTAACTCGAAGGCTCCGGCCGCGACGCGGCTCTGGAACCTCCGAGTGCATTCTCGTCATTTCAAAGGGACGAGTGGTAGCGTGTGTTCTTTGTCCTAGAATCCAAGGACAGCGAGAGTTTGAAAAAGCCACACCGAATCGCAGGGCACGCGGGCACAGCGAAGGGCCGGTCCGCAGCCACCCTCTAGAAGGTCGCGCGAACCGGCCCTTGGGCTGGCTTGATTCAGTGGCCGCGGAAAGTCGCGGTCAGTGGAATCAGGAGCCCTTCACGCCTGGGAACCGATCGCCCTTGATCTCTTCAAGGTTCTTGACGCCGTCCTTGTCGGAGTCGAGGCCCTCCGCCTTCTTGAGGAGTTCGGGCGTCAACTTCTTCGTGTTCGCCGCCGTAAGCACCTTCTTGAGGTCCTCCCCGTAAGGGTTCAGCTTTCCGCCCTTGGCGCTCGTATGGCACAGGGCGCAACCAACCTTGCCCAACTTCGAGGTCTTCTCGATCTTGTAGGTCGCGTCAAAGGTCTTTACAAACGTGGAGAACGCCAACGCGAACACCGCGAGGGCCATCACAAGCCCCACCATCGTCAATCGTTTCATTTTTTTGCCAGCCTCCTGAGAAGTTGCGGACGTTCGATCGTACGAACGCCAATGCGCTTATTGTTGCAACAATCGTCGGACGACCGAGAGCGCCCAATTCTTGTCATCGAATTCGAGGACACAGATTCCCCCTCGGAGGTATCTTGGGCAGGATGAGCGAGCGTCAGGCTTCTCCAGCGCATATGTCGACGCGGGAGAAGCAGATTCTCGAGTTGGCTGCGCGAGGCTACACGGATGCGGGCATGGCCCAACACCTCGGGATCAGCGAGGCGACGGTCAGCACCTACTGGGGCCGGGTCCGAACGAAAATCGGTCCGCTGAACCGCGCCGAGCTCGTGGCGCGCTTCGTTCGAATGGAGGCCATTGGCGTTCTCGACGAGCTGCGGCAAAGCAACGAGTCCTTGCGCGACCAACTCCGCTCCGCCATTCGCGAAGGTCCCGACAACGCCGACCTCTATCGCGGCATCATCGAGCATGCGGCCGACGCCATTCTTCTCGTGGACGACAGGGGTCGCATCCAACTGGCCAACGCCGCGGTCGAGGACGTGTTCGGCTACCCCAGCAGCCATCTCGAGGGCCGTTGGGTCAACGATCTCATCCCCACGCGCTACCACAGGGCCCACGACGAACACCGAGCCACCTACCACGACGAGCCCGCGCGGCGCAGGATGGGGGAACATCTCGCCACCTTCGCCCGGCGAAGCGACGGCGTCGAGTTCTTGGTCGCCGCCACGCTCTCCCTCTTCGAGGAGTCTGGGCGTCGATTCGTCGTGTGCATCGTGCGTCCCGTCGTCCCATCCTAACCGTCTGCGGCCGACATGACGCCCGTCATGGCACGCCACGTCGCCAGCCCAGGACACTCGAAGCACGATGGGCAACCCAGAGGCGTACAGCAAATCCGTCGCGGGCGAAACCCCGCTGGTCGAACTCGACGGCGTGTTCGCCAAACTGGAGTGCGTCAACCCCACCGGGAGCATCAAAGACCGAATCGTGCGCACGATCCTCGACGAGAGCGAGCGCAACGGCACGCTTCGACCCGGCATGCGGATCGTCGAGGCCACGAGCGGCAACACGGGAATCGCCCTCGCCCACTATGGCCGGGAGAAGGGGTATGCGGTCACGATCGTCATGCCCGAGGACATGACCGAGGAGCGCAAGGAGCGGATCCGAGCGGCCGGCGCCGAACTCGTGCTGTGCTCGAAGGAGGGCAGCTTCGCCGAAGCCGTCGCCATTCGCGACCGCCTCGCCGAGGACCCAAACGTCTTCTGTCCCGACCAGTTTTCCAACCCTCTGAACATCGACTGCCACGACCAGACCACCGGCGCCGAGGTTCTCCGGCAGCTCCCCGCAGGCCG
The DNA here is from genome assembly GCA_023957775.1 of Fimbriimonadaceae bacterium. Taxonomy (NCBI): domain Bacteria; kingdom Bacillati; phylum Armatimonadota; class Fimbriimonadia; order Fimbriimonadales; family Fimbriimonadaceae; species Fimbriimonadaceae bacterium. The sequence continues at coordinate 262,348 of JAMLGR010000002.1, forward strand.
GAAGGTGGGCGCCTTCGTGGCCGGCGTCGGAACCGGCGGTTCGCTCATCGGCGTCGCCCGTGCCCTTCGAAGGCGTTTCCCGGAGGTGGAGATCGTCGCGGTCGAACCCGAAGAGTCCGCCGTCCTCTCCGGAGGCGAGGCGGGACGCCACCGCATCTTCGGCATCGGCGATGGGTTCGTCCCCGACCTTGTGCGCGACGAGAACAACGAACTTCTCGATCCGATGATCACCTCGGTCGAGCGCGTGAGTTCGGCGACGGCGCTCGCGGCGGCCGCCGAGCTGCGCGCGGAACACGGCCTCTGCGTCGGTATCTCTTCGGGTGCCAACTACGTAGCCTCGCTTCGATTGCGCGAGCGGCACGACACCGTCGTGACGCTCTTCGCCGACGGCTACGAGAAGTACGCCTCGCACGGGCTGTGTGCCGCCACGGATCCGGAATGCCCCTTCGCCTCTCTGTGCGCCGCATCGGAGCCTCCCTTGGAGGGCAACCCATGAAACAGGTGCTCGCCGGTCCGGAGGTCGACTCCTTCTACCATCTCCACAACATCCCGATGGAGCACCGCCTGTGCAGGGGGCTCTCCTGTTTTGCGGCCCAAGCGCGCAACGCCGAGCGATGGTCCGCCGCCATCGCCCAAGAGCCGCCCGTCTTCTGCCTCGGCAAGTGCTACATGGCTCCCGCTTCGGCCGACGACGAGGCCGAGCCGCGGGTCGAAGTGCGCTCCCGAGTCCCCATCGTGCTCGACGGCGTCGCCGGCAACGATCAGCGGCCCCTCGATGCATACCGCGCCGCTGGCGGATACGGGGGCCTCGAGCAAGCGCTCGCCCACCCCCCCGAATGGACCCTGGCCCAAATCGAGACCGCCCAGTTGCGCGGACGTGGTGGAGCGGGTTTTCCCGCAGGCATCAAGTGGCGGGCGGTCGCGAAAGAGCGCTCCGAGATCAAACACGTCGTGGCCAACGCCGACGAAGGGGACCACGGGTCCTACATCGACCGCTTCGTCATGGAGCGCACCCCGCACCGCGTCCTCGAGGCGTTGGGCATCGCGGCCCACGCCGTCGGCTCCCAACACGCCACCATTTACCTCCGCAAGGAGTATCCCAAGGCCCATACGGCCCTCGTCCAAGCGATGGACGAGGCGCGCGAGGCGGGATGGATCGGGCGCCCGATTCCGGGCTACTCGTTCAAGTTCGACATCGACCTCGTCATCGGCGAGGGCAGCTACGTGTGCGGCGAGGAGACGTCCTTGATTCGCTCCATCGAACACCGCCGCCCCGAAGTCATGGCCCGACCCCCGTTCCCGACCCAGAAGGGGCTGTTCGGATACCCCACGCTGGTGAACAACGTCGAGACGCTCGCGAGTGTCCCATGGATTGCCAAGCACGGGGGCGACGCGTACGCGGCGATGGGCACGCGCACAAGCCGGGGCACGAAGGCCGTGTCCCTCAACTCGCTCTTTGCGCGACCCGGGCTGTACGAGGTCGAGTTCGGCATGCCGTTGCGCTGGGTCTTCGAGACGCTCGGGGGCGGATTTCGGGAAGGCGAAATGAAGGCCGCGATCATGGGAGGTCCCCTCGCCGGGGTCCTCAAACCCGAGGAGTTCGACACGCCGCTCGACTTCGAGGCGATGCGCGCCGTCGGAGCAAGCGTCGGCCACGGCGGGGTCGTCGCGTTCGACCAGTCGACGCGGATGGTGGACCTGCTCGCCCACGTCTTCGCGTTCGGCACCAACGAGTCGTGCGGAAAGTGCACGCCGTGCCGCCTCGGAAGCCGCCGCGCCCTCGATCTGTTGCGAAAGGCGCAGACCCAGCCGTTGGAGAAGGCGGAGACCGCCGAGCTGTTCGCCCTGATGGACGCCCTGCGCCAGACCAGCCTCTGCGGACATGGCTCGGGATTGGGCGTGTTCGCGCAGAGCGTGTTCGCCAAATTCGGCGAGGAGCTTGAACCGTGGTTTCCCTCGTAATCGACGATCGTTCCGTCCAGGTGCCTGAGGGCACAACCCTCCTTCAAGCCCTGCGCCGGGCCGGGCTCGACGTCCCCACCCTGTGCCACGACGACCGCCTCAAGCCCAGCGGCGCGTGCCGCCTGTGCATGGTCGAACTCGAAGGCGGACGCGAAGTCTCCTCCTGCACGACGCCCGCGGCCGAAGGCATGCGCGTGCGGACGGCCACTCCAGGCCTCGAGTCGCAACGCAAGCTGATGCTGCAGCTCCTGGCCGAGACGCACCCTGTGGAGGAGCCCCCCGGGCCCAAAACGCCGTTTGGCAAACTGCTCGATCGTTACGGAGTGACTCCGGGAGGCAAGCCGCGGCGCCCCGCCAGCCTGAAGGACGCCACGCATCCCTACCTCCGCATCGATATGGATCGCTGCGTCGACTGCTTCCGCTGCGTGCGGATCTGCGACGAGGTCCAGGGACAGTTCGTTTGGCGCGTGTGGAACCGTGGGGACCGCACCGAGATCCGGTTGGACCAGGGAGCGAACCTGCAGGGCAGCTCGTGCGTGAGCTGCGGCGCCTGCGCCGACACGTGTCCCACCGGCGCGATCCTCGACCAGCATGTCCTCGACCGCGATACCCCCGCCACGTGGACGCGCACGACGTGCCCGTACTGCGGCACCGGCTGCGAAATGGACGTCGCGGTCCAGAACGGACAGATCGTCCAGGTGCGCCCCAGGATGGACGCGCCGGTCAACAAAGGCCACCTGTGCGTCAAGGGGCGCTATGCCCACGCGTTCGTCCACTCGTCCGAACGCGCGCTGCATCCCATGATCCGAACGGAAGCGGGGTGGAAGAACGTGACCTGGGACGAAGCGCTGGACACCGTCGCCCGAGGACTGCAGGGCGTCCTGTCGGAGTCCGGGCCCGGCTCGGTCGGGGTGCTCGGTTCGGCCCGCGCCACGAACGAGGAGAACTACCTCGCCCAGAAGTTCGCACGCGTCGTGCTCGGGTCCAACAACGTGGATTGCTGCGCGCGCGTGTGCCACGGCCCGACTGCCGCCGCGCTCAAGGCCACCCTCGGAACCGGTGCCGCGACCAACTCGTTCGACGACATCGAGCGTGCCTGCGGGTTCCTCGTCTGCGGCGCCAACCCCACCGAGAACCACCCCATCGTCGGCGCGCGCATCAAACAGGCCGTGCTGGCCGGCGCGCGGCTCGTCGTGATCGATCCCCGCGAAATCGAGCTCGCACGGTACGCGGACGTCCACCTTCCGATCCGCCCCGGCACCAATGTCGCCGTTCTGAACGCCGTCGCCAATTCGATCCTGGAACAGGGTCTCGCCGACGAAGCGTACATCCGCACACGAACGGCCGGCTTCGAAGAGTACGTGGCCTTCCTCGAGCCGTGGACGCCCGAGCGCGCGGCCGACCTGGCCGGCGTGTCCGCCGAAGGCATCCGGCAGGCCGCCCGCGTCTACGCCGAGGCCGATCCCGCGATGATCTTCCACGGCCTCGGGATGACCGAACACCGGCAAGGGACCGAGGGGGTCGAGTGCCTCGTGAACCTCGCGCTCCTGACCGGGAACGTCGGCAAGCCCGGCGGCGGCGAAAATCCCCTTCGGGGCCAGAACAACGTGCAGGGCTCGGCGCACATGGGATGCGAACCTTCGCACCTGGCGGGATACACGCCCCTCGAAAGCGCCGCGGCGCTGTACGAGGAGATTTGGGGGCGCCCCGTGCCTCGCGAGCGCGGCATGACCTGGACCGAAATGTTGGAGGCGAGCCACGACGGCTCCCTCAAAGCCCTCTGGGCGATCGGGTACGACGTCTACCTCTCCAATCCGGATGCGAATCGTACGGCCGAAAGCCTGCGCAAGCTCGACCTCCTCGTCGTGCAAGATCTCTTCCTGAACGAGACCGCGCGCGACTTCGCCCACGTCTTCTTCCCCGCTTCCTCCTCCTTCGAGAAAGACGGGACGTTCATGAACTCCGAACGGAGAGTCCAGCGCGTGCGCAAGTGCATCGAACCGCTGGGCGACTCCCTTTCCGATTGGGAAATCATCTGCACGCTAGCGGCCAAGATGGGTTTCGCCAAGGAGTTCGACTACCACGATGTGCGCGCCATCTGGAACGAGGTGCGCAAGGGGTGGAAAGCCGGGGCGGGCATCTCGTACGAGCGGATCGAATCCCAAGGCCTTCAGTGGCCATGCACGAGCGAAGACCATCCCGGCACGACCCTCTTGCACGAGAAGACGTTCTCGATCGGCGAGCGCGCCACCTTCATCCGAAGCGACTACCTGCCGACGACCGAAACGACCACGGAGGCGTTCCCGTTCCTCCTCAACACGGGCCGCACCCTGTTCCAATTCAATGCGGGCACCATGACCGGCAGAACGAGCAACGCGGTGCTGCGGAGGACCGACACCCTCGATATGGCGCCCGGCGACGCCGAGACCCTCGGCATTCGGACCGGAGAGACGGTGCGCGTGGTCAGCCGGTATGGCGAGGCCCTGCTGCCGCTGCGGGTGGACGAATCCATCCAGCCGGGCACCCTGTTCGCCACGTTCCACGATCCGAAAGTCTTTACGAACCGACTCACCAGCCCGAACCGCGACCGGCAGACCGGCGCATTCGAGTACAAGGTCACCGCGGTTCGTGTGGAGAAAGCTTGAAACGGAGTCCGCTCCACGGACTCCGCAACCGCTCGGTGGGCGCCCACCGCCGAGACCCACGGTCCGATCTGGGCAGGAGATGAGCATTTCGCAATGAGCGCAACGTCACAAGCACCGACCAACCTCGACATCGCCCAACAAGCCACGCTTCGCGACATCCGCGACATCGCGGGGGAGGCGGGACTTGGCAAGGAGGACTACGAACCTCTTGGCTACCACAAGGCCAAGTTGACGACGGAGAAGGTGCGGTCCCTCGCGACCTCGGCCAAGACCGGCAAGCTGATCCTGGTCACGGCCGTCAGTCCCACACCCGCCGGCGAAGGCAAGACCACGGTGGTCGTCGGCCTCACCCAGGGGCTGCGGCGTTTGGAGCACTCGGCGATCTGCTCCCTCCGCGAGCCCGCGCTCGGTCCGATCTTCGGCATCAAGGGCGGGGCGTGCGGCGGCGGGTACAGCCAGGTGCTCCCGATGGAGGACATCAACCTGTTCTTTACAGGCGACTTTCCCGCGATCACCGCGGCGCACAACCTCCTGAGCGCGCTTCTGGACGCCCATCTGCACAACGGCAACGAACTGGGCATCGACCCGCGCGTCGAAATGTGGCCGCGCACGATCGACATGAACGACCGGGCTTTGCGCCACGTCGTGGTCGGGCTGGGCGGACGCAACAACGGCTATGCGCGCGAAGACGGTTTCGTCATCACACCGGCGAGCGAGATCATGGCGATCCTCTGCCTGTCGGAGTCGCTCGAGGACCTGAAGGAGCGGCTCGGGTCCATCGTCGTGGGCGTCACCCACAAGAAGTTGCCCATTTTTGCCCGCGACCTCCAGGCACACGGGGCGATGACGGCCCTGTTGCGGACCGCGATCCGGCCCAATCTCGTGCAGACGATGGAGGGCGGGGCGGCGCTCGTCCACGGCGGACCGTTCGGCAACATTGCCCACGGCTGCTCCTCGCTGGTCGCGACGCGCTCGGCGCTGGGATTGGCCGACTACACGATCACCGAGGCGGGATTCGGTTCGGACCTGGGCGCCGAGAAGTTCCTCAACATCGTCTGCCCGCGACTGGGCCGCGGCCCCGATGCGATCGTCCTGGTCGCGACCGTGCGCTCGGCGATGCACCATGGCGACGGCAGCCTGGAGGCCGGCGCCGCGAATCTGCTGCGACACATCCGCCACCTACGCCACTACGGACCGCCCATCGTGGTGGCGGTGAACCGACGGGCCGAAGACACGGACGACGAGATCCAGCGCCTGATCGATCTGTGCGAGGCCGAAGGCGTTCGCGCGGTGGCCGCCGACCCGTGGAACGGGGGCGGCGCCGGATGCGAGGCCCTCGGCAGGGCGGTCGTCGAGCTCGCGGACGAGCCCTCGACCTTCAAGCCGCTGTACCAAAGCGGGGACAACGCCGTGGACAAGCTCCAGGCGATCGTCAGCAAGGCGTACGGGGGAGCGGAGGTGGAGCTTTCGGACATCGCCAAGCGACACCTGGCCTGGGCCGAAAAGCACGGATTCGGCGGCTTCTCGATCTGCGTCGCGAAGACGCAGTACAGCCTCTCCGACGATCCCGAACGGCTGAACGCGCCCGAAGGGTTCACCGTCCACGTGCGCGACATCCACATCTCGGCCGGCTCTCGGTTCCTGGTGGCGATGTGCGGCGAAATCATGCTGATGCCCGGCCTGGGAAAGAGCCCCGCGGCCTTCCGCATCGATGTCGATGCCGACGGACAGATCACCGGCCTGTTCTGATCGTTGTCATCTGGCCCCGATGATCACCTTGATAAAGACAATATATCAGTGTATACTGATATAACCATGAACACCCTCTTCCAGCCTCTGCTCGTCGGTGGCCTCGAGCTGCCCAATCGACTCGCCATGGCGCCGATGACGCGCAGCCGCGCGAACGCCGACGGCACGCAAACGCCCATGGCTGTGGAGTACTACCGCCAGCGCGCGGACGCCGGCCTCCTCATCACGGAGGCCGTTGCCGTTTCCCACGAAGGGAGGGGTTACCCCAACATTCCCGGGCTCTGGATGCCCGAGCACGAGACGGTCTGGCGCGAGGTCGCGCGGGCCGTGCACGCATCGGGTGGACGGGTCTTCATGCAGCTCTTCCACACCGGGCGCATCGGACACAGCTCCCTGCTGCCAGGCCTGCCCCAAGGGCCCAGCGCCGTTGCTCCCGAGGGCAAGGTCATGGACGCCTCGTTCGCCATGCGCCCCTACGAAACCCCGGCTGCGATGGACGCGGCGGCCATTCGCAACGCGGTCGATGCGTTTCGGATCGCGGCGGGTCGCGCCGTCGCCTTAGGCATGGACGGTGTGGAGCTTCACGCGGCCAACGGCTACCTCATCGATCAGTTTTTGCGCGACGGCGCGAACCGGAGGGACGACGGCTACGGCGGCTCGATCGTGAAGCGCATGCGGTTCCTCGTCGAGGTGGTCGAGGCCGTCCGCACCGAGATCGGTTCGGACCGGATCGGCGTCCGCATCTCTCCGTGGAGCGGCTTCAACTCGATGGCCGACTCCGACCCCGATGCCCTCTTCCAGCAGGTCGCGCGCAAGCTGGACCTCATGGGCATCGCCTACCTCCACCTGATCGAGAAAGGCGAGTGGAACGAGGAACGCACCGAAGCGACCGACATGATTCGGACCGCCTTCTCGGGCCCGTTGATGGCCAACTCCGGTTACACGCCCCAGCGGGCCATCGAGGCGATCCGGGAGGGCCGCGCAGACCTCGTGAGCTTCGGCGTTCCGTATCTCGCCAACCCGGACCTTGTGTTTCGCGTGCTGCACGGAGAGGCGCTGAACCCAGCCAACTCGTCCACGTTCTACGGAGGAGGAGCCGAGGGATACCTCGACTATCCCATCCTGGAACCCGCGCGCCGCTAGGGCTTCCAGCGAAGGGTGGCGGCACCCTCTTCGGTGAAAGCCTTCACGTGCGTATCCGCGAAACCGACGTTGGTCTTCCCCTCGTGGCGGAAGACCAACCACTCGGGCCCTCCCGAGGCGTTGCGAAGCTGGGCATCGGCTTCGAACAGGAGCACCAGGTCGGAGGGTCCCCGAAGCCGCGCGCCCTCCAACTCGACCGGCAGCCCCGAAGCCCCCGAGTTCATCGCGTAGGACCAAGGCGACGTTGCGGACGGGCAACGGAACTCCCGTTCGGTGTACGGGAGCGTTGCCGTGCCCCAAGTGTCCGCGGGTGGCAATCGACGGTCGTGGTCCTCGGCGTACAAGGCCATGCCAATCCCCAGTTGCTTGATGTTGCTCAGGCAGGAGACCCGCTTGAAGGACTCCTTCTGGCTTGGCAATGCGCGTGCGGTAGCCCAGAGCGTCAGCCACCAGAAGGCGAGAAGCAAGAACGGCATGAACGGGGCGAGACTCGCGGGCGCGGCGCGTACGGAGAGCCAACCCAATCCCAAAGCCACCAAGACCATCGAAACGAGGAAGGGCGCGTACCACGGGTAGACGACGTCGCCCCACGTCAGCAGGAGGCCCAGACACAGCGGAACAGCCGAAACCAACGCCAGCGTCCAGTGATTCCACGTTGTCCAAGACCGATCGCCCGAACCCACACCCCATTCTCCGCCAATCGCCCCCACCGACAAACGACAAACGATAAACGACCAACGACGATCGTCCGTAGGAACGATCGTGGACGAACTCCAATCGGGCAACGCTCCAACCCCTCGCGCCGCATCGATGCGTTGGAGCGCCTCGATCGGGAAAGTGCTGGGCATCGACCTGCGCATTCACGCGGCGTTTCCGCTTCTTCTCGTATGGGCCGGCTGGACGGGCTACGCCCTCCGCTCGAGTTGGGCCGACGCCCGCGAAGCCGTGGTGTTCGTCCTGCTGCTGTTCGCCGTAGTCATCCTCCACGAGCTCGGACACGCGATGGCGGCGCGGCGCTACGGCATCGAGACGCGCGACATCACGATGCTCCCGATCGGGGGCTTGGCACGCCTCGAACGCATGCCCGAAGATCCCAAGCAGGAGTTGGTGATCGCACTTGCGGGTCCCGCGGTGAACGTGCTGCTCGCCGTTCCGCTCGCGGCGATCGTGATCCTGGGCGGGGCCTCGCTGGGGGCCAACCCCGAGCTCGTCGGCCAATGGTCGATCTGGGAGCGGCTGCTCGCCACGAACATCGTGCTCGCGGTGTTCAACATGGTCCCCGCGTTCCCCATGGACGGTGGGCGGGTGCTGCGCGCCCTGATGGCCATGCGCATGCCGTACGTGCAGGCTACCAACGTGGCGGCGGCGATCGGACAGGGATTCGCGATCCTCATGGGCTTCGCCGGGCTCGTCCTCAATCCGTTCCTCATTCTCATCGCCGTGTTCGTGTGGATCGGCGCAGCCCAGGAGGCGATGGGCGTTCGGTTCCGCGCGGCGTTTCAAGGGGTGCGAGTCAGCGACGTGATGGTGCGCTCGTTCCAGACTCTGAACGCCGATGCCCCCCTCGCCGAGGCAACCACCCTCTTGATGACCGGATTTCAAGCGGAGTTCCCCGTCATGGAAGAGGGACGCGTCGTGGGCTGCCTGACGAAGAACGACCTGGTGCGCGGGCTCTCCGAATCCGAGGGCCGCGGCACCGTCGCCCAATTCGCCACACGCGAGATCTGCCTCGCGCACGCCAGCGAACCGCTGATCGATGCCTTGAAGCGCCTCGACCAGGATGCGTGCCGCGTCATGCCCGTGGTGGATTTCGGGGGGACCCTCGTGGGGTTGCTCACACCGGACAACATCGCCGAGTTCCTGATGGTCCACTCCGCGGGTGCGAAACCCCTGCCGCAGAGCGACGATCCCCAGTGGCAGCTTTGACGGCCCGATCTGTTGGCGCATCGAAGCGATTCCCGGTAGATTGACACCATGAGGGTCCTGGGCGGGGCATCGACGAGCTTGCTCGCCGCGAGCGCGGTATGGCTGGTGGCGGCCGGGCTCACCGCCCCCCAAGCCACAAACCCTCCCAAGGTGAACTTCGGACGCGACGTGCTGCCCATCCTCTCGGACAAGTGCTTCAAGTGCCACGGCCCGGACGCGGGAAGCCGCATGGCGAACATGCGACTCGATACCCCTGAAGGGGCCTTCGCCGACCGAGGGGGCCGGTGGCCGATCGTCCCGGGCAAGCCCGAAGACAGCCTCGTGGTTCAGCGCATTACCAGCCACGACGCGCCCATGCCGCCAGTGGTCAGCGGCAAGACCCTCTCGAAAGAGGAGATCGACATCCTCACCCGCTGGATCGCCGAGGGCGCGCGGTACGGGAAGCTCTGGTCGTTCGAGCCCCTGCCGGCGGAGGTGCCCGTCCCCAAGGTGCAAAGCGCGTGGCCCCGCGACGACCTGGACCGCTTCGTGCTCGCGCGGCTGCAGCGGGAACAGCTCCAACCAAGCGGGGAGGCGTCCCGGCCGCGCTGGCTGCGGCGCGTGACGCTCGACCTCACCGGCCTGCCACCCACCGAAGCCGAGCTCGCCGCCTTTCGAGGGGATGCCCGGCCGGACGCCTACGAGCGCGTGGTGGACCGGCTCCTGGCAAGCCCCCACTTCGGCGAGCGGCTCGCGGTCGACTGGCTGGACGCCGCACGCTACGCCGACAGCTACGGCTACCAATCCGACCTGCTCATGCCGATGTGGCCTTACCGCGACTGGGTGGTGCAGGCCTTCAACGAGAACAAGCCGTACGACCAGTTTCTCGTGGAGCAACTGGCGGGCGACCTCCTCCCCGACGCGACCCGGGACCAGCGCCTGGCGACCGCGTTCAACCGGCTCCACCGCCAGTCCAACGAAGGTGGATCGATCGCGCTGGAATTCAAGACCGAGTACGCGGTGGACCGGGTGAGCACGTTCGGCACCGCGGTTCTGGGGCTCACCGTCGGCTGCGCGCGCTGTCACGACCACAAGTTCGATCCGATCACCCAGCGCGAGTTTTACGGCCTCTTCGCCTACTTCAACTCGATCAAGGAGTTCGGGCTCTTGCTGAGCTCGGAAATCGTGCCCACCCCGTCCCTTCTGCTTCCAACCGCCGCTCAGGAGGCTCGCCTGGCCGAGCTGCACGCCAACAGCGACGCCGCCGTGGCGGCGTTGCGCCAGGCCGAGAAGGAGCGCGCGCCGGGTGCGAAGGGCCCCTTGGACCTGCGGGCGCGCTTCGACCTGGATTCGACCGCCGACAAGTTCCTCAGCGACGACGGGAAGACCGTCGGCGCGAAGTTCGGCAAGCTGGAAACCGCCGAGGGAAGGCGGGGCAAGGGCGTCTTGTTCGACGGGGACGACGGGTTGGCGATCCGCGGGCTGCCGGGCAAGGAACGGTGGGACGCGTTCACCTGGTCGTTCTGGCTCGCCGATCCCCGCCAGCCCGAACCGGTGGTGGTCCTGCACCGAACCGGCGGCACGGACGTCGGGTTCTGCGGGTTCGACCTGCTGCTCGAGGACGGCCGGCTGACCGCACGCGTCATGCGCCACTGGCCGGGGAACGCCGTGGCCATCCGCACCCTGGCGCAGCTTCCCAAGGGGCAATGGACGCATGTCGCATGGACGTGGGATGGCAGCGGACGCGCGGACGGCTTGAAGCTGTACGTGGACGGCCGGCCGGCTCCCACCGAGGTGCTCGCCGATCGGCTCTGGAAGAAGATCAACGCATACGGCGACCTCGGGCCGGGCGGCGGTGATTGGACCTTCGGCACCCGGTTCCGCGATGCGGGGTTCAAGGGCGGGAAGGTGGACGAGATCGCCTTCGCGGACCGAGCGCTGCCGGCCGACTCGATCCTCTCGCTCTTCCAAGGAGACACCACGGGAGCGGCGATCGACCCCAAGGTCGAGGCTGCCCAAGCCGAAGTTCAGGAGTCCCAACGCGCCCTCGCCGAGTTCGAAGAGGGCATCCGCGAGATCTCGGTGATGGAGGAGGCCCAGCCCGAGATCCCCGCCTACGTGCTCGCCCGCGGGCGGTACGACGCGCCCCGCACCGAAGCGACGCGCGTCGAGCGCGGCGTCCCGGCGGTCCTGCCGCCGCTGGATCCCGAGGGTCCGAACAACCGGCTCGCCCTCGCGCGCTGGGCGACGCGGCCGAACCACCCCCTGACCTCCCGCGTGGCGGTCAACCGCATCTGGCAGATGCTGTTCGGCACCGGGCTGGTCGAAACGAGCGAGAACTTCGGCGTGCAGGGCTCCCGACCGACTCACCCCGAGCTCCTCGACTACCTGGCGCGCTGGTTCGTGGACTCCGGTTGGGACACCAAGGCGCTCGTGCGCAAGATCGTGCTCTCCGCCACGTATCGGCAAGACTCGACGCGCACGGCCGCACGTCAGGAGCGCGACCCCGACAACAAGCTGCTGGCCCGCGGTCCCAGCCACCGCCTGACCGGCGAGATGATGCGCGACACGGCCCTGGCCGCCGCGGGGCTGCTCAATCCGGCCGTCGGTGGCCCGCCGGTGAACCCTTACCAGCCCGCAGGCATCTGGCGGGAAAACAACGCGATGACCCCCGGCTTCGTGCAGAGCAAGGGGGCCGACCTGTATCGCCGGAGCCTCTACTCCACGTGGAAGCGCACGACGCCGGTGCCCAGCATGATGGCGTTCGACGCGACCTCTCGGGAGGCGTGCTCCATGCGCCGACCGCCCACGAACACGCCGATGCAGGCCCTCGTGCTGCTCAACGACGTGCAGTTCGTGGAGGCCGCGCGAGTCCTCGCCGAACACGTGCTCGCCCTCCCCGTTCCCGATGCGCAGCGCCTGCGAACGGCGTTCGTCCGGCTGGCGGGCCGCGAGCCGGACGCCAAGGAGCAGGCGATCCTCATGCAGACGCTGCAGGAACAGCGGCTTCAGTATCGGGCCGACGTCTCGGGGGCGGCGAAGCTCCTCGAGGTCGGCGACAAGCCCGCGGACTCCAAGCTGCGGCCCACCGAGGTCGCGGCGATGACGACGGTGGTGCAAATGGTGCTCAGCAGCGACGCGGTGGTGTGGAAACGATGAACGAATCGACCGCTCTGGGACTCACGCGGCGCGAGTTCTTCGGCCGCGCAGCGCGCGGCATCGGCGGCGTGGCGCTCGCCTCGATGTTGCCGGCGTGGGCGTTCGGCCAAGACCGCCAGCTCGGGCTCCACCATCCCGCCAAGGCCAAGCGCATCATCTACCTTTTCCAGGCGGGCGGGCCGGCACAGCAGGACCTGTTCGACTACAAGCCCTTGCTCAACAAGATGCACGGCCAGCCCCTTCCCCCCGAGATTCGCCAAGGGCAACGCCTCACAGCCATGAGCGCCAACCAGAGCGTGATCCCGCTCGCCGGTTCCCCGTTCAAATTCGAGCAGCATGGCGAAAGCGGCGCGTGGTTCAGCGAGCTGCTGCCCCACCTCTCGGGCGTTTCGGACGAGCTGTGCTTCGTCCGCTCCATGTTCACCGAAGCGATCAACCACGACCCCGCGATCACCTTCTTCCAGACGGGCAACGAACTCGCGGGCCGTCCCTCGTTCGGCTCCTGGCTCTCGTACGGGCTCGGCTCGATGAACGAGGACCTGCCCGCGTTCGTGGTGCTCGCGAGCGTCGGCAAGGGCGACCAGCCGCTGTACGCGCGGCTGTGGGGGAGCGGCTTCCTCGACTCGCGCTACGAGGGCGTCCGATTCCGCTCGGGCAAAGAGCCCGTGCTCTACCTCTCCAACCCCGACGGGATCTGCGGGTCCGGACGGCGGGCGATGCTGGACCGCCTAGGCGAGCTGAACCGCCACGAGTTCGAGAAGGAGCTCGATCCCGAGATCGAGAGCCGCATCGCGCAGTACGAGATGGCGTACCGCATGCAGACGAGCGTGCCCGAGGTCACCGATCTCAGCAAAGAGCCCGACGAGGTCTTCGAGCTGTACGGCGCAGACGCCCGACGCCCCGGCACCTACGCCGCAAACTGCCTGCTCGCCAGACGTTTGGCGCAGAAGGGCGTGCGGTTCATCCAGCTCTACCACCAAGGGTGGGACCAACACGGGTCGCTCGTGAGCGGGATCACCACCCAGTGCCGGGACACCGACCAGCCGACGGCCGCTTTGATCAAGGACCTGAAACGTCTCGGCATGCTGGAGGACACGTTGATCGTGTGGGGGGGCGAGTTCGGTCGCACCAGCTACTCGCAAGGTCCGCTCGATCCCCAGAGCTTCGGCCGCGACCACCATCCCCGGTGCTTCACGATCTTCATGGCAGGCGGAGGAGTGAAGGCCGGCACGGTGTATGGCAACACCGACGCGTATGGCTACAACATCGCCGACGCCGACGGCAACGCGATGCAGCCCACCAAGCACGAGTTCACCGACGGCGCGGTGCACGTTCACGATCTGCAGGCGACGCTGCTGTGGCTGCTGGGAGTGGACCACACCCGCCTCTCGTTCCCCTACCAGGGCCGCGACTTCCGGTTGACCGACGTGCACGGGCACGTCGTCAAAGCCCTGATGGCCTGACTTGGGAGGTAGGATTCTTCCCATCGCAACCTCCCAGGACTCCGCCGGAATACACTTCCCCCCTCCCTTCCTTTACGCGCTGGGCTTCGGGGCAGGGCTCTTGCTCAATCGCGAGTGGCCGTGGACCCTTGGCACCCATGCCCCCCTGCTGGGGTGGCTCCTCATCGCGATGGGCGTCGCCTTTGCCGGCACGGCCATCGTCACGTTTGCGCGCGTCGGAACGGCGATCATTCCCAACAGGCCCGCAACGCAAGTGGTGGGCGTGGGGCCCTATCGCCTCTCCCGGAATCCGATGTACGTCGGGCTCACGTCGGTCTACCTCGGTTTGGTGGCGTTGACCGGCGTCGTGTGGCCCCTGCTGTTCCTGCCCCTGGTGCTGTGGGTGCTCGTCGCGGCGGTCATCAACCGAGAGGAGCGCTACCTTGCCCAGAAGTTCGGCGCCCAGTACGAGGCGTACCGACTACGGGTGCGGCGCTGGCTTTAGCGGACCCTGGCCCTCTTCCAGCCGGTCCTGCAAGCGAATGTAGAGGTATCCGCCCCCGATCATCGCCACGCCGAGGCCCAAGGTAACCAGGAACCGCACGAGATCTCGCGAACTGGCGAGGTCGACCAAGACGAGTTTCAGCGAAGCGGCGGCCAGCGCCCCCAGGCCCACGTAGCGGATCTCGCGCACGCGCTTGGCAAACCCGATGCCCAGCAGGACAGCCCCGTAGGCCGTCCACGCGATCGTGACCGCGGAGAGCGGGGGCACGCCGATCGACGGGTCCGTCAGGAGCAGCACCACGAGGCGGCTGAAGGGAACGCCCAAGATCGCCGCGGCAAAGAACCGGCTTGCGCTTCGCAACCCGGGCTCGAACGCGCGGTCGAACGCCACGGCCCCCCACGTTCCCGCGGCGAGGAGCACGGTCATGGCGATGCCTTCGTTGAGGGCCGAGGGGAACGGCGATCCATCCATCGCCACGAGGCCGGCGAGCACCCAGAACAGCCCCGTCGGCGCCGCGAGGCCCGGCCAAGCCCTCCACCGCCCCACGGCGGTGCAGCACACCGAAGCCAACGTCGCGCCCAGCACGCTCGCGAAATGGGGCTCGAACGCCAGAGACGACTTGGACAAAGCGACGAGCACGAACCGCCAAAGCAAGACGCCAAGGGCCGCGCCAGCGACCCCCGCCAGCATCGGCCGCCCCTTCTCCGTCGTGCCCCACAGTGCGACGGTGCAGGCGATCGCCGAGCCCGCGAGACCGACGACCAGCCCCAACTCCCAACCCAGGAAGACGGTTCGATCCACAAGGTCGGAGGCGTACACCGCAAGGGCGATGCACCAAAGCAGCGCCCCGAGGATGGCCGGGCTGCGCCACCGGGTCTGCACCGAAAGGGCGCCGAGCACCGAGGTCGCAAGAGCCATGCCCCAAAGGGCGCCCGAGAGCTCGTTGACCGCCCCAAGCTGGCGGCTCATGCCGAGGGTCACGATGCGGATGAGCATCGGCGCGAGCACCAGCGCCCCGACCATCACCTGGACCTCCGGGTCCTTCCAAGCCCGGATCGTCGCAGCGGTCGCCAACGTCCCTCCCACCAGCAACGCACCCAGCATTCCGGTCTCGCTGGTCCACAAGATGGGGCCCAGGATTCCCAAGAGGACGAGGGACGCCACGCCGAGCACGAAGACGACGCCCGACAAGGCGGACGCCGTGCGATCCCAGCGGAACCGGGAAACGGCCGCCAACACCGCGGCGAGAGCCGCAAACACGTAGGGCCGCTGTGCCGCCTCGAACCCCCAAGGCGCGATCACGAACGGAATGGCTGCCCCCGTGACGAGCAAAGGCAGGGCGATGGGGCGCTCTCCGAAGGAGCGCGAAAGCAGCACGACGGCGATGCCGAACGCGGTCACGTGGGCGGTTCCCTCGAGTCCGTTTCGCGCCAGCAGGGCCATCATCGCTGCGCCGGCCAGAAGGATGCACCCGAGCGCGCCCTGAGGGTCCTCAGCGGGTCGGTGCGTGCGCGCGTAGGCGAACGCCGCCAACAAAGCCGTGCCTTCCAGCGAAAGCGCCCGTAACCACTCGTGGTGCGAGTATGTCTGGGCAGGAAGCAAGACGGCGAACGCCAGAACGAACAGCGCCGACGCTTCCCGGAACCAGTTCTGCCGGATCACGATGATCGCCGAAGGAATGAGAATGAGCGCGTGCAGCCCCAGGTGGAGCACGATCTTGCCCTCTTGCATCGGCAACAACGCGCCGGCGAACCCGCCCAAGATGCCGATGATGAAGAACGCGTGGGATGCGCGCCAGCCGCTGTAGGCGAGGTTGACGAGACTGAGTCCCATGAACAAGGAGACCAGCGCCTCGCCCTCGTACAGGTGTTGCGCGAGGTGGCCCGCGGCGAAGGTGATGTACAAACCGCACGAACCGATGCCCGTCAGGAGCTGCCCGAACTCCTCGCGCTCGTCGCGCTTGATCTGACCCACGACGATGAACGCCGCGCACAGGGTCACCCCACCCCAAAAGATCATCCACGGCGTGATGAACCCGTGTTGGAAGGCGAGGTTCACCCCGTAGCCGATCGCGAGGATGGTGACGAGCGCCCCCGCCCAAGGCAAGAGTCTGCCTCCGACCTGATACTCGGCGTCGGCCGCACTCTGTGGCTCGGCAGTCGTGGACGGCTGGAGACGGGGTTGGCCGGTCGCGGTGCCCCAGGCGCCCACCTGGACCGGCGGACTCTGCGAGGCTTGGACGTCCGGCGACGCCTGAGTGACCACCGGCGGAGGCGGAGGAAGGTGTCGCACGATCCCGAGCCGCATCTCGATCCGAAGCAACCGGCTTTCAAAGGCCTCCAGCCGGCGAACCAGCTCTTCTTCGTTTTCGGTCATGGCCTCACTGCAAGGACGCGGGGCCCCGACCTGGGGTTGCGTGAGCTCGGGTCCCCGGTAGTAGGTACGTCGGGGAAAAGGTGGACGACAAAACAAGTCGTCCCACATAGGCGGGTTGGCTCTTACACTCCCAAGGTGGGTGGACTCTGCCGCCCCTGAAGGGAGGAATCATGTTCGGTTCAAAGCGCATTCTCGTCGGCTTCGCGGCCCTTTGCCTGGGCGCACCCCTAACACAAGCTCAAATAGCCATCGGCTCGACCTTCCGCCTCGGGGTTTACGCCGATGCGAACCAGAACGATGGTTCGGTCCACACCGACGTCTTCCTCGACCAACAGACAGGGACGCTCAACGCGTACGCCCACAGTCTTTCGGTGACGGACTTCGATGCGGTGAACGCAGGACGAAGCCTGACCGTGACCTCCTCGGCAAGTGCGAACTGGGTGAACGCGGGCCAGGGTTCCGTCGCATGGCGGGGCATGGGTTGGGTCCACAACACGGTCACCAGCAGCGGCGCCAAACTGAACGGGTTCGTCCTACCCGGCCCCGTCTGGAGCTACACGTTCCAGGCAACGAGCGATGGCTTCTTCACCATGCATTACAACGTCCGTGGGTCGGGCAATCTCTTCGGGTTGCTGGGAGCCGAGATCCAATGGTCGGGACCGGGGGGCGGCCTCGACCTGACCAACTCCTACGACCCCAACGCGAACGGCGACTTCGTGCGCGCAGTGACCTCGGGGACACAGTACACCGTAGGTGTCTTCAACATGGGCAACATCTTCACCAGTCCGATCCCGCGAAACGACTTCGGGGCGATGGATGCGGATTTTGACTGGGCGCTCACCCCCGTGCCCGAACCTTCGACGACGGCCGTCGTCCTCGCCTGTGCCGCCATGTCGCGCCGAAGGCGCCGGCGTCAGGCCCCTAGTAGACTCATGCTTCTATGAGTCTGAAAACCGCAGCCTACGCAGTCCACTCCGAGACCACGCCTTTGACCCCCTGGAGCCTTGAGCGCCGTGAGCCAGGCCCGGACGACGTCCTGATCGACATCCACTATTGCGGCGTTTGCCACACCGACATCCACTTCGCCCGCGGCGAGTGGGGCAACTCGGTCTATCCCATGGTGCCCGGCCACGAGATCGTCGGCAAGGTCGCCCGCGTCGGGCCCAACGCGACCAAGTGGACCGTCGGCGACACCGTCGGCGTCGGCTGTTTTGTCGATTCCTGCCGCTCGTGCGCTCCGTGCAAGGCCGGAGAAGAGCAGTACTGCGAGACGGGAGCGACGTTCACTTACAACGCACCCGAGAAAGACGGCTCGGGGACGACTTACGGCGGGTACTCCACGCAGATCGTCGTCGACGAGAACTACGTGGTCCGTGTGCCGGACTCGCTCCCGCTCGACGCGGCCGCCCCCCTACTTTGCGCCGGCATCACGACCTACTCCCCCCTCCGCCACTTCGGGGTGAAGGCGGGCACGAGGGTCGGCATCGTCGGTTTGGGCGGCCTTGGCCACATGGGCGTCAAACTCGCCAAGGCGATGGGGGCGCATGTGACCGTGCTCAGCCACTCGCCCGGCAAGGAGCAGGACGCCCTGCGCCTCGGCGCCGACGCTTTCCTTGCCACGAAGGACGAGACGGTCTTCGAGACCCACGCCGGGAAGTTCGACTTCTTGCTCAATACGGTCTCGGCCGCACACGATCTGAATCCCTACCTGGGCCTGCTGACCCTGGACGGGCGCATGGTGCTGGTCGGGCTCCCGGACCCCACACCGGTCGCGGCGTTCCCGCTGGTCTTTCGGCGCCGATCGCTCAGCGGTTCCCTGATCGGAGGAATCCGCGAGACGCAGGAGATGCTCGACTTCTGCGCCGAGAAGGGCATCGCGTGCGACATCGAGGTCATTCCGATGTCGGGCATCAACGAGGCGTACGAGCGCATGCTGAAGAGCGACGTGCGCTACCGCTTCGTCATCGACATGGCCAGCCTCAAGTAGCTTCTAGGGGATCCCAAGCGCGCTGTCGGCGGCGCGCTTGATTCTTCCCCTTCGGTCCGGGATGCTTTGGGCCTTCTTGAACACGTCGGCATTGCCCGCCTTGTCCCAATTCGCCAGTGCGTTGATCGCGCTGATCACCACTCCGATCGGGGCCTGGTCGTTGATCAGCGAGCGCAGCTTCTGCGTGGTCGCCGGATCCTGGGGAAGCTTGGCGAGCGCCTGCACCGCGGTCGCCTGCCGGTCCATGTTCGGATTGTCGAGCTGGCCCATCCAGAAGCTCCTCAGGGAGGGGTCCGCCAGATTCACGAGCGCGTTGAGGTTTCGGAAGACCAGCGCCCGCGGGTCTCTATCGGCCGCAACCTCCTTCGTGATCACGCTCAGCGTCTCCGCCGAGGGGGATCCGCCCTGAAGCATCATGCCCATGGCGACCTGCCGGTCGGGCGCGTTCGTGGAACTGGTGAGGATCAAGGGCAGCTCCTGCGGGGTCCAGTGTAGGGTTGGGATGTCGCACAGGAAGTCGTGGTTCGGGTCGAGAACGACCGCGAGCGCACGCGAGGGCGAGGGGATTTCAAACGTCTCCTCCGCCTTGGACAAGTGGATCGGAGCGATCTGGAAGCCCGTGGAGGCAAGACCAGCGCGTACGTAACCGACCTTTGCATCGATCGCATAGATCGGAGTGCCGTTCGACGTGTCTTGCGTCTGCTTCACCGTTAGAAGGATCTTCCCAGGTCCCGACTCGGCGCCGTCGGGCTTCCACGTCCACGTGTAGTCGAGCACGGGGTGCCCGGGCTTGAGAATCCACTGCTCCCAGAACGGCTCGAGGTTGATCCCTGTCGCTTCGGTCATCGCCAGTCGGAGCTGCGAATTCTCGACCGGCGTGTGCTGCCACTTTTCGAGATAGAGCTTGATGCCCGCGAAGAAGTTCTCGTCCCCGAGCCACCGGCGCAGGGTGTGGAGGATCGCGCCACCCTTCGGGTAGGTGTGGGAGTCGAACATCGCGTCGTCGTTCGGATACATATGCGTGCTGAGGGGACGCTGGTAGCGGCGCGCTTCGCGCAGGTAACTGTTGATCGCGCCGTCCACCTCCCACTGGTAGCCCGTCTCGCCGCGGCTGTGTTCGAAATAGATGAGCTGCATGAACGTCGCGAAGCTCTCGTTGAGCCAAATGTCGCCCCAGAAACGGCAGGTGACGAGATCGCCGAACCACTGGTGGCCCAACTCGTGCGAGTTCACGCTGTCCATGTCGAAGTACCCGGCGCGCGCCTCGGTGAGGGCTCCCTCCCCCAAGGTAGTGGCGGACACGTTCTCCATGCCCCCGCCAAAATCGAACATCGCGTTCTGCGCGTACTTCGGCCAGGCGTATTTGAACCCGACGGTCTTGGAGAAGAACGAGAGCATGTCCTTCGTGTGCCCAAACGAGTCGTCGATGTACGCCCCCTGCCCCTTGGGCACCACGTACCACAGGTCCACACCCTCCCACGCGTCGCGCTTGATGTCGAACGGTCCGCCGACCAGGCTCAGCAGGTAGGTGGCGTGCGGCTGGGTCATCTTCCAGTCGAATGTCTTTCGCGTCTTGTCGGCGCTCAGCGTGGTGCCGACGAGGACCCCGTTGCCCACGACGGTCCAATCCGAGGGCACCGTCGTCCGCGTTTCCGTGGTGGCGAAGTCGTTCGGGTAGTCCCACAGAGGAACCCACTCGCTGTTGAACCCGGTCTCGCCCTGGGTCCAGAAGCCGACGTGGTTCGGATTGGCCTCCTGCGCCTGGATCCAGTGCCACCCGCCTCCGCCCGCCCCAAACGTGCGGCCGCGCGCGTTCTCTTCGGTGTACTCGATCGCGATCTGGATCGGCTTGCCCTTCGTGAGGGGTCGCGTCGCGATGTGAAGGTCCTTGCCGTCCCGCGTGTACTTGGCTGCGGCACCGTCGACCGTGAGCTTCGAGATCTCGATTCCCCCGCCCGCCATCAGGACCACTTCGGTGATGCCGTTGCGGAGGGGGCTCATCGTGAGCGCGACCTTTCCCGCGATCTTCTTGTTCGGGTAGTCCACATCGATGTCCACGACGACGTTTTGGAGGTCGCAGGTCCGGTCCGGTGCGTAGTGAAGCGATGCGGCGGGCGGAGCGAAGGGGTTTTGCTGCCCCCGTTGCTGCGCGTGAAGGGGCGCCGAGGCGACGAGGAGAAGGGCGAGGAGAAGCGACGCTTTCATGATGTAATTGCGACGCTACCCCAGATGCGGGTTCACCAAGCGATTTTGAGACTCTCGTCCCGCCTCCCTCGCCTTTCGCACGGCGGCCAGCGCCTGAACCAGGCCCGCGCCGTGCAGAACGTCTCGCCCAGACGCACCCATGTCCTTGCACGTCTCCTCGAGGATGCGCTTCACCTGCCAGGTGTTCAGCTCCTTGTTCATTGAAAACAGAAGGGCCGCCACGCCGGCGGTATGCGGTCCCGCAAACGAGTTCCCTTGGGGCCCCAAGAGCAGCGCATCGCCCTTCGCGCCTTTGAACAGGACCTTCCACTGCGGCCGAGCCTCGCTCGCAAGGTTCCAGCAAGCGAAGCCACCGGCTGGGGCGGAGAGATCGGGCTTCACGAGAGGCTTCTCCGCTGGGTAGTCGTCGTAGAACTTCACACCCGACCACGTGACTGGCCCCTTGCTGCTGAACGCGGGACGCGATCCGTCTTCGACGGTGCCCGCAGCGGCGACCACGCAGGGGATGTCCTTGGGGATCGTGATCTGCTTTCCCTCCGGCGCGCTGTTGGCGAAGTTGCCCGCGCCGCCGCAAAGCAGCACGCCGGCCGCGGACATGTGCTCGGCGGCCAATCGGTACACCCCGCGGTAGTTTCCAATCTCGATGTTCACGAACATGTAGCTCATCGAGAACACGTCGGCGCCGTTGGCCAGCGCGTACTCGAACCCGCCCAGGTAGCCCATCCCGTTCACGAGCATCAGCCGAGCCCGAGGCGCGACGCCGGTCACCAAGGGCTTCTCGGCGGTCGGCCGCCCCGCAACGATCGCGCTGCACATGGTTCCGTGCCCAACACCCGCGTTGCCCAACACGAGCCCAGACTGCTCGCCCGCATCCCAGCCGAACACGTCGTCCACATAGCCGTTGCCGTCGTCGTCCTTGCCGTTCAAGGTCTCCTTCGGATTGCGCCACAACGCGGGTTCGAGGGCGGGAATGTCGAAAATGCCCGCGTCGTTGACGGCGACCACGGTGCCTTTTCCAGTGATGCCCTGGGCCCAGACCTGGTCCGCCTGGATCTGCTTGAGGTCCCAGGGGACCTCGAGCCCCTTGCCGCTGAAGGGTGTATTGGAGTCGTCCTTCCACGCGGCCAGCATCGCCTCCATCGCGCGCTTGCGGGTAGCGTCCACGCCGGCGCTCTTGGCCCGCCGCCGGTGCTGGCGTATGCCCGCAGGCCCCGACTGCAGGTAGACAAACGAAACGTCGTCTCGCTTCGCCAGCGCTTGACACGCCTCGGCGCTGGCATCGCACGCAAAGCCGTTGACGATCCAGAAGCGCCGGACGTTCTGAAGCCCCTTTCTCGTCTCCCACTCGCTGACGAACGACTTGATGCCGACCCAAGAGGCGTCGGCGTTCTTGTGCAGGGTGCGCAACACGAGCCCGCGCACCTCCGAACGGGGGTCCTTCTCATGGTCGGCGCAGAACCGCTCGTAATCGCCGCCCTTCTTGAAGAGCTGCGCCTCCATCCGAACGAAGACGGGCTGCATGCCGGTGGCGCCTGCCAACCCCGTGTCCAACTTGCCCGAGGGCCCCGCGCCAAGAGAACACAATCCGAGCCACAGGAGGAGCAGTTGCATGGAGGAGGGATTACCTCATCGCCGGCAGCCGAATCGCGTTCAATAACATGATATTGAAAATCATGTATAATTCACTCATCTTATGAGACTCAACGCTCAAACCGATTACTCGCTGCGAATTCTCATGTATCTGGCCACGAAGCAGGGCGAAATCGCCACGATCCAAGAGGTCTCGACCCGGCTGAAGCTCTCCCAATCACACCTGATGCGCATCGCGGCCAAGCTGGCGTCCACCGGGCTGGTCGAAACGACCCGCGGGCGGTCGGGCGGACTGGTCTTGGGGAAGGACGCCACCCGCATCACGGTCGAGGAGGTGCTTCGCGCGATCGAGCCGGACTTTGCGCTCGTCGAGTGCTTCAAGCCCTCCGAGGGGGGATGCACCGTGGAGCCTGCGTGCCGGTTGAAGGGCGTGCTCGGCAAGGCCCTCAAAGCGTTCTTCGACGAGTTGCGGGACGTGACGCTTGCGGACCTCACCCAGCCAAATCGGGCACGGCTCGCCGACATCTTCTGGCTGTCCCCCCGGACGGGCGACCAACCCATGGGAGGTCTCCACTGATGCCCTATGTGATCACCGAGCCCTGCTGCGGCGTGAAAGACAAGTCGTGCATGACGGTGTGCCCCGTGGATTGCATCTACGAGGCCGACGACATGCTCTTCATCCACCCCGACGAGTGCATCGATTGCGGGCTGTGCGAGCCCGAGTGCCCCGTCACCGCCATCTTCACCGAAGACGACGTGCCGCCCAATTGGCGCCATTACATCGAGATGAACGCCACCGAAGCGCGACGAATCGCCAGTTCGAATGACTGATAGGAGAACAATGAACCATCCACACCTCGATCGACCCGTCGGCCAACTCGTTGCCGAACAACCTGGACGTTCCCGCGTGTTCGAGCGCTGGGGCATCGATTACTGCTGCGGGGGCAAGAAGACCCTCGGCGCGGTCTGCGAAACCAAACAGCTCGACCCCAACGATCTCGTGCGCGACCTGGAGACGGCCGACGCCGACCCCGCCGGGAGCGGGACCGACTGGAGAATCGAACCGCTCTCCACCCTTTGCGACCACATCGAGGAGAAGCACCACGGCTTCCTCCGGCAGGCGCTGCCGCGCCTTTCGATGCTCGCCGCCAAGGTCGCCGAGCGCCACGGCGAGCGCGATCCCCGGCTGGTCAAAGTGCGCGACATCTTCGAGGAGTTTCGCGCCGAGCTCGAGAGCCACATGCTGAAGGAGGAGCGAATCCTCTTTCCCGCCATCCGCTCCCTCGAGGCCGGCCAGCCCAGCCACGGCGTCGCCGGTCCGATCGAGGTCATGCACGCCGAGCACGACCACGCGGGAGCGGACCTCGCCGCCATGAGGGGACTCACGGACGAGTTTCGGCCAGCCGCGGATGCGTGCAACACCCACCGCGCCCTGCTGCACGCCCTGGCCGAGTTGGAGGCCGATATGCACCAGCACGTGCACAAAGAGAACAACATCCTCTTCCCGCGGGCGATCGAGAAGGAGGGCGTCCCAACCTAGAGACCACTCTCAGGGACCAGATACACCCGGTCCACCCAGACGGCATGCACCCGCCCGTTCGCGGGGGGTGCGACCCAAACGGTGAGCGTGGGCGACCAGACAACCGTTCCCAACTCGTAGGCTCGGTAGCCCGGCGAGGTCTGGTCGATCGGGAAGACGTGCGAGTGCAGCTCCTTGCGGGCATCCGTATCGTAGACACCCGCGGAGAAGCCGGGCGAGGCGTCGCTGCCTTCCGTGTCGAGGCGCACTACGACAAATACTTTATAGCGTGTGCCCTCGACGCCCTTCCCTCGGTTCGAGGGGATCTGGAATGCCCACTCGAGATGCGATCCCGGCATCCAACACGCGATGCCGTCGCTGGCCAAGGGGTCGGGCCGGAGTTCGGCCCCATCCGGCTCGCGCCACAGGTTCGCGAGATCGTCCTGAAGATCGATGCCCTCGGCGAGGCCTTGCGGGGGTGCGGTCTTCGCCGGACGCGGCGGCAAGACTCGCAGAACGGGCGGCGCGGGTTCGGGGCCAAGGCGGTTGATAAACCCCTGTGGGCTCAGACCGGATTCGTTCACGTGCGTCACCGGGGTCCACCCCCACGGCGCGCCGCCGCCGGACACCGTCTTCAGCCACGCCGCACCGAACTCCGACCGGGTCCCGGGCCCGAGCCATGGATCGCCCGCCTTCAGCGCCTCGCGTCGGAACTCGGTCCAACGCGCCAACGTCACGTAGTCGAGCGTCGCCACGATCTGGTCGAGACGCCAGCGCTCCGGTCCCGTCACCCGCCACGCCCCCTGAATCAGCTCCGTGCGGGCTTTGACCACCACATCGTAACGCAGGAAGCCCGCCGTCGTGGGGGAGGCGAAGGTGAGGTTCCACCCCTTGGCCTCTGCCGCCATCAGCTCCAGATAGCGGCGCACCCACGGAGCGGCGGCGCCGTAGTAGCCGTTCAGGAACTCGTCGACCAGCTTCTGCGGGTCCTGCTTGGGATCCCACATCAGTTGCGCGATCAACCAAGCCTTCAGCTCGGCCATCGACGCGCCGTTCGACTGGTACGCCCCCTCCTCGAACACGCCCTTCACCCCGTTCTCGGCAAAGAACCGTATCGTGGGTCCGAGCGTGAACTCGTCCGGGTGCGGTTGCACGTAATGGGCGAAATCCGTGCAGTAATCCCATACGTAAAGCCGATTCGAGAGCTTGCTCCAGCCCCTCAGATCGTCGCCGAAGGACGCGTTCTCGGGCGCGTCGAGCGGATACGCGAAGTTGCACTCGATGCTGCAAAGCCGGACGATGACGTTCGGCCGCGGCTTCATGTGAAGAGGCGGCTTCCGCGACCACTGGTAGGCAATCGTGTCCACGGCGACGCCCGGGAACTCTTTCTCGATCCGCTCGCCTACGAAGTTCGCCAGGTCCAGCACGAGTGCCGAATCCGAACCCTCCCGCGCCGCCAGCGCGCGGCAGTTCTCGCATTGGCACGGTCGGAAGCAGTCGTTCTGCGACACCGAGATGATCGTGGCCTGCGGGTTGGCCCGAAGCTGCGCCTCGACTTGGCGCACGACGAACTCGCGCAGCTCGGGGTTGGTGGTGCAGAGCTGGGCGCTGTCCGTCGTGCGCTTGCCGTCGATCAGGCTGAACCACTCGGGATGCTGGGCAAAGTTGGGGTCGGGAGGGACGAGACCGTAGTAGGTGTGCACGAAGCCCTGGTATTCGACCCGCCCGCCGCGCTCGGGTCCCAGGCGGGCGTTGAACCCGTTGCAGAAGTTGCGCGCCGCCCAGTCGGGGTCGAACGCGTGGTACCAGTACGCATCCCGATACTCGAACGCCGGGGTCTCGCTCCAATCCATCGGCGGCAGGACGAGGTTCGGGTTCTTCGGAACCGTCGTCGCCCAGGGGGTCCACCAGCGCACTCCGCACTTCTCGCCCAGGAGGCGGTAGACGGCGTAGAGCGTCCCTCGGGGCTTGCCGCCGGCGACGAGCAGCACGCCGCCCTTGCTCTTGACCAGCGTCTGTTCCTGGCCGAGTTGCTCCCAACGGACGTCCGGGAACAGCTTCTTGGCCAGGGGTCCCTGGCCCACCACGATGGAACCCGTGGGCGCCTGCGTGGCATCGGTCTGCAGGGCAAGTTCGACACCGGTGATCTGCGCCAGGTGGTCGCGCAACTCGTGCGCGGCGTGTTGCTCGGCGGGCGTTGCCCCGGGTTGGATCAAGACCGTCGCCTTGGCCGCGACCAGGCCGGATTGAAGGCACGGCACACACGCGAGAATCGCGAGGGCGTTCACACCTCCATCATAGCTCCCGCCCCGACGGCAGTGCGTAGCAAACCTGCTCGCCGATGGGTTCGAATCCCAAGCGCGAATAGACGGACTTCGCCCCGTCATCGCCCGGCGTCAACCAGGCCAGATCGCCACCGTCCTTGAAGAACCGGTCCAACAGATGCGCGATCACCGCCGAAGCGATCCCGCGTCTCCGGAACGCAGCAGCAGTACCGATCCCGGCAATCTCACGCACCTCGGTGGTCCCAACCGCAAAGCCTCCGCCAACCACCACCCCGTCGACCAGGGCAGCGGCGGCCAGAGTCGCGCCCGAGGCGATCCGCTCGAACGCGGGGTCGGCCTGTGGGTCTGCAGGCTCCGCCGGAGGCATGCCAAACGCCTCGGCCAACACGGCGTTCATCGGACCGAACGTCTGGGCGTCCACGTCTCGAACGTCGATCTCCGTCTTCAATCCGACCCAGTCCCGAGCCTCCAAGACCATGATCGGCATTCGCTTTTCGCACACGAAGCCCTGGGCGTCGAGTACCTCGGCCACTCCCGGCCAGACATCGGGGAAGAACTCGAGCCGAGGGGTCCGGTCCGCGGCTTGGAAGACTGCAATCATGGCTTCCACGCCATGGGCTGCCTCCTCGGAAACGGGGACCGCGTAGTTCAGCCACACCATCGGGTCGTCTGGCGTCAGCATCACAACGTATCCGCCAGCCTTCGTCGTGTCCCTCGTGGCAGAGGTGGACTCGACCAAGGCGTCCTGCAGACGGAGGAGCACGGATCGGTTGGACACTACGTCGCGACCGCCGTTTCGCGCAAATCCTTGGTCGCCATCACGACGTTGTCCTCCATGCGGTGCTCCAGCGTGTAGCCGCACTTGCGGAACGTCGCCTGCATCGCGAGGTTGTCGGTCGAGGTTTCGGCCACCAGGCGTTCGATCCCCCACCTGCGGCCGATCTCCTCGAGGTATTGCGTGAACTGGATGCCGAGGCCCTTGCCCTGCCACTCGTCCACCACGAAGGCCGCGTACTCGGCGGTTTTCAGATCGGGATCGGCGACCATCCGGCCAACCCCGATCATCTCGCGCTCGTCGTCCTCGCCGATCTCGGCGATGATCGCCATCTCGCGATCGTAGTCGATCGTGCAGTACCGTGCGGCCATCTCGTGGGTCGTGCCTTTGAACAGGTAGCGGAACCGAAAGCGAAGCGACTCTTGGCTGGCTTTGGCGAGCATCTCGTGCCAGTTCGGCTCGTCCTCGGGCTTGATGGGGCGCAGGAGCACGTGCGTGCCGTCGCTCAGCTTGGTCTTGCGCACCCACTCGTCGGGGTAGGGCGCGATCGCCAGATGGCTGTACTTCCGAATGGGTGTCCCCACCAGGTCGCGGTCGATGACCACGCGCGCATCGAGCGCGAGCACGCCCTCGGGAGTCGCCACCAGCGGGTTGATGTCGATCTCCTTGATCTCGGGATAGTCCGCAATCAGGTACGAGAACCGCATCAGCGCCTCGATGAGGCGATCGAGATGCACTCCGGGCCGGCCCCGGTACCCCTCGAGCAGCGGCCAGGACTTCAGGCTTTCGAGCATGCGCCGCGCGAGACTCTCGTTCAGAGGCGGCAGACCCAGCACCCGGTCGCGCATCACCTCGGCGGCGATGCCCCCGGTGCCCACCATGATCACCGCCCCGAACGTCGCGTCCTTCTTCGCTCCGACAATCAGCTCGATTCCGTCTTGGGCGCGGACCATGGCCTGCACGGTCACACCCTGCACGTCGGCATCGGGCCGCGCGGCCTTGGCCTGCTCCACGATCTGCCGGTACGCCGCCCGAACGGAGGCCTCGTCGGGGAGGTCCAACACGACCCCGCCCACGTCGGTCTTGTGCGTGATCTGCGGCGAAAGCACCTTCAGCACGACGGGAAAGCCGATGCGCCTGGCGTTTTCGGCCGCTTCGTCCTCCGAGCGCGCCGCCATGGGCTTGGTCACCGGGATCTCGTACGCCTCCAGGAGCGCCTTCGACACGGTTTCGGAGAGGATCTCCTGCCCCTCCATGAGGATGATGTCGAACAGGTCGCGGAGGCGCCGCCGATCCAGCGAGAACTCCATCGGTATCTCGCGGGGCGTCTCGTGCAGGATCTCCTGGTTGCGCCCGTACGAGTAGAGGTTCATGAAGGCGCGGACGCCCTGCTCGGGAGTCGTGTACGTGGGGACTCCCGCCTGGTTGAGAAGTTGGATGCCTCCGGCCATCATGTTTCCACCCATCCATGCGGCAAGCACCGGCTTGCTGGCATCCGCGGTCACGGCCGCGAGATTCTGGGCGGTCTTCGTGGGATCGGTGACCGCTTGAGGAGAAAGGACGGCGAGCACCGCATCCACCCCCGGATCGGCGAGCACCTCCTGGACGGCGTCTCCAAACCGTTCCGGGCCCGAGTCCCCGAGGACGTCCACGGGGTTGCCGTGCGACCAGGCGGGCGGGAGCGCGGCGTTCAGCTTTTCAAGCGTGTCCTCGTGGAGGGTCGCCAGCTTGCCGTTCAAGGAGAGCAGCGTGTCGGTGGCCATCACCCCGGGGCCGCCGGCGTTGGTGACGATCGCGAGGTTGGGGCCCCGCACCTGCCTCTTTCGGCCCAGAAGCTCGGCGCAGTCGAAGATGTCGGCGATGTCGAACACCCGCACGATGCCCGCGCGTTGGAACGCGGCGTCGAACACGCTGTCCTCGCCCGCCATCGCCCCCGTGTGCGAGGCCGCCGCCGCGGCGCTTTCGGCGAACCGGCCCGCCTTGTACGCCACGATCGGTCGGTTGCGGGAGTAGGCGCGGGCGGCGCTCATGAACGAGCGGGCGTTGAAGAGCGACTCGATGTAGAGGATGGCCGAGTGGTTGTTCCGGTCTTCGCCAAAGTAGTCGATCAGGTCTCCAAACCCGACGTCCATGGAGTTGCCGAGGCTCACGAAGTGCGAGAACCCGATCCCCTCGGCGATGGCCCAGTCCAACACCGAAGTGCAGAGGGCGCCCGACTGCGACACGAACCCGATGTGGCCTTCGCGCGGGTTCCCCGCGGCGAAACTGGCGTTCAGGTGCGCCTTGGGAACGATGACGCCGAGGCAGTTCGGGCCGATGATCCGCATGCCGGGAAACGACTTCCAAGCCGCCCGAAGCTGCTCCTCCAACTGCTTCCCCTCCGCCCCGACCTCTTTGAACCCAGCGGAGATGACGATGACCCCCATGATCCCGGCGTTTCCACACTCGCGGACCAGGTCGGGCACCGTGGCCGCCGGTGTCGCGATGATCGCCAGATCCGGGGCCTTGGGCAGATCGGCGACGCTCGGGTAGGCGTGGATGCCCTGCACCGATTCGCGCTTCTTGTTGACGGGGTAAACGACGCCCTCGAACCCCGCGCCGATCAGGTTTCGCAGGAGCGAGTAGCCGACGGTGTTGGGGTGGTCCGATGCGCCGATGACGGCGATGCGTTGAGGTTTGAAAATTCGGTCGAGATTCAGAATGCTCAAGGAGTCGATCCCTGGTGCCCTCGAAGGGATTCTCGGTTGGTGGTACCCGAAGAACGGGCTCGAATCCCCCCGGCCACCTTGGGTTCAAGAGTACCTCTGAACGACGCTACGCGAGAATCTTCTTCGCCACTTCGCCGTGCACGTCGGTGAGGCGGTAGTTGCGCCCGCCGTGGAAGTAGGTCAGCTTCGTGTGGTCGATCCCCAAGAGGTGCAGCATCGTGGCGTGGAGATCGTGCACGTGGCACGGGTCTTCCACCGCATAGAAGCCGTAGTCGTCCGTCGCGCCGTACTTGAAACCCGCCTTCACGCCGCCGCCTGCGAGGATCGTCGTGAAGCCGTGCGGATTGTGGTCCCGGCCGTCGTCGCCCTGGGCGACGGGGGTGCGCCCGAACTCGCCGCTGATGATCACCAGCGTGTCCTTCAACATGCCGCGCGATTTTAGGTCCTTGAGCAGACCCGCAATGGGTTTGTCCACTTCGGCGGCGTTGCTGGCGTGGTCGCGCCGCAGGTCGCTGTGCTGGTCCCACTTGTAGGAATGCGTGATCTGGACGAATCGAACGCCCTTCTCCGAGAACCGCCGCGCCAAGAGGCATTGGTGCCCGAAATTGCGGGTCTTGGCCTCGTCGAGGCCGTACAGTTTCAACGTCGCCTCGCTCTCGCCGGTGATCTCCTGCAGTTCCGGGGCGGCCAACTGCATGCGGAACGCCAGCTCGAACGAGCTGATCCTGCCCTCGAGCGCGGGGTCCGGACCCAGGTGCTCGAGCTGCTCCCGGCTCAACTTCTCCAGCAGCTCGATCTCGAGCTTCTGGGCGTCGATCGGCGTTTGGCTGTTCTGAATGAACGGGATCTTCGCTTTGGCGGCGTCGATGCTGGCGTTCCCGATGGGTGTGCCCTGCGTGTACGCCGGCAGAAAAGCCGAACTCCAGTTGTTCACGCCTCCATGGGTGAGCGTGGGGCAGATCGTCAGGAATCCGGGCAAGTCCTGGTTCTCGGTGCCAAGCCCGTAGGTGACCCACGACCCCATCGACGGGCGCACGAACGTGTCGCTTCCCGTGTGAAGCTCGAGCAGGGCTCCCCCGTGGCGCGAGTTGGACGCGCGCATCGAGTTGATGAAGCACAGGTCGTCCACGCAGCTTCCGACGTGCGGGAACAGGTCGCTCACCTCGATGCCGCTTTGCCCGTAGCGTTTGAACTCCCAGGGACTCTTGAGCAGGTTCCCCGTCGGACTCGAAACGATGCGCGGCATGTCGCCGGTGAAGGGCTTCCCGTGGTCGCGGGTCAAGAGGGGTTTAGGGTCGAACGTGTCCACCTGGCTGGGACCGCCGTGCAGGAACACGAAGATCACGCGCTTCGCGGTGGCGGGAAACTGCGGCGGCTTGGGCGCCAGAGGATTGAGCGGATCGCTCGGGCCCTGGTACGCGAGCGCCTGCTCGGCGAGAAGCCCGAGAAACGCGATGTTGCCGAACCCAAGGGCGCTCCGCTTGAGCAGTTCGCGGCGGGAGAGTGGGTCGTTATTCCACATAGATGAACTCGTTGGCGGCGATGAAGGCCTTGCAGAGACTCTGCCAGGCGCTGAGTCGGGGATCCTCGGCCTTGGCGTAGGCGGATTGGAATCGTTTGAGGAAGGCGAGGGCGCCCGCCACTTCGGGATCGGTGGCCGGGCGTCCGTAACAAGAGAGGTAGAGCTTTCGAACCCGCTGGGCATCGTCCATGCCCTTTTGGCCGAGCAAGGCCTCGGCCAGGGCTCGCGTCGCGTTCAGGACGACCGCACTGTTCAGCATGAAGAGCGCCTGGGGCGCGACCGTCGTGCTGGGGCGGTCGCCGTTCGTGACCGTGGGGTCGCCGAAGTCGAACGCCGTGTAGACGTCGTACAGAGCGGAGCGGATCACGGGCAGATACACCGAGCGGCGCACGCTGTCGTATTGGATCGGGTCGGAGTTGGCCGTGCTGGTGACGTACGCGCGGGGCTTGAGCGTGATCAGGGTTCCCCCCATCGTGCGGTCGAGGGTCCCGGAAACGAACAAGATGCTGTCGCGGATGGCCTCGGCTTCGAGGCGCTGCCTCGGGAAACGCCACAGAAGGTGGTCGTCCGGATCGGCCTCGGCCGCCTTCTCGTCGTACCGGCTGCTCATCTGGTACGTGTTCGTGAGCATGAGCCTCTTGTGGAACTTCTTCAGGCTCCAATCATCCTCGTTCACGAAGGTGGTGGCCAGCCAGTCGAGCAGTTCGGGGTGCGTGGGCAGTTCGCCGACGGCGCCGAAGTTGTCCACGGTCGCCACCAATCCGCGTCCGAACCGCCAGCGCCACACCCGGTTCACGAACACCCGGGCGGTGAGCGGGTTCTTCCCGTCGGTGACCCACTTCGCGAGCTCCAGTCGTCCGCTGTGTTCGGGCGGAATCGGGGGTTGGTCCACACCGGCCACCACGGTCGGGAAGCGGCGCGGACACTCCTCGCCCAGCGTCAGGTAACTCCCGCGGAGGTGCACCTTCAGGTTCTCCGGTTGCCCCTCGCCCACGGCCATGGCGCGCGGGAGATCCGGCTTCTCCTTCTGAAGGGCGGCCATCTCGTCGTCCAGCTTCTTGAGCTCTTGCTGCACGGCCTCTGGGAACAGCCCATCGGCCTTCTCGGGCAGTTCGATGCGGACGTCGATCCCGTTCTTGATGCGGTCGGCCACATCGCGGACGATCTCCGGGATCAGGTGGGCCTCCTCGGCGATGCCGCCAAGCACTTCGGTGGGCGGCTGGCCAGGGCGCGGGATCAGGAGCAGCTTATCGAGGTGCGGGAAGTAGCTTTCGCGCTCGAACTTGATTCGATTCTTGCCTTGCTGCAGCACGAGGATACCTTCCGCGAACCACTTCTGGTGCTCGGGGTTGAACCCGCCCGACACCTTCCCCGCCGCGTTCGACAGCGCGAGGGCGCCGTTCGCGTAAACCCGGATCGGCCGGGGGTCGCCGGAGGCGTACCGCAGGTCGAGCTGGTAGGGACCGCCGGATGGCACCGTGATCTCGTACTCGGTGCGGTTCGGATACTCGCCCTTGTTGACGAGCACCCCGATGCCCTTGCCGAATCCGCCCACGTCTTTGCTCACATTGCCGGCGACGAAATCCTCGGCCTCGCGGACCAGGGCTTCCTTCGGGGCAGCGCCGTCGGGAGATGGAACCGCGGGTTTCAGGGGCGAGCGGCCCTTCTCCAACTCGAGCACCTTGCGGGCCGCGGTTTCGTAGGCTGGCAACTGGGGCTGGAGCAGCTTGAGCAGCGCGTCGGACGCGACCTGGCGCTTCTTGCGGGCTTCCTCCCCGGTCTCGCGGAGGCGCGCCTCGATGGCCAGGAGCTTCTCCTGTTCGGCGGGGGTGCCCAAGGGCCGCTCGTTCCACTCGGCCATGTTCTTGTAGTTGAGCATGGTCTTCGTGGACTTGAAGATCCCGGCCAACGCGTAGTAGTCCTTGGCCTTGATGGGGTCGAACTTGTGGTCGTGGCACCGCGCGCACGCGACCGTGAGCCCGAGATACGTCTTGGTGAACGTGTCGATCTGCTCGTCGATGACGTCCAGCTCTTGTTTGACCGGGTCGTCCTCCGCGAGCATCTTGCCGCCCATCGCAAGGAACCCGGTGGCGACGATGCCGTCGTTCCCGGCGCCGGGGATCAGATCGCCCGCGAGTTGCTCCTGAAGGAACTCGTCGATGGGCTTGTCTGCGTTCATGGCCGCGATCACCCAGTCGCGGTAGCGCCACGCGTTGGGATAGACGAGGTTCTCGTCAAGGCCGTTAGAGTCGGCGTAACGGGCGACGTCCAGCCAGTGGCGTCCCCACCGCTCGCCGTAGGCCGGGGAGGCGAGGAGCCGGTCCACCACACGCTCGAACGCGTTGGGCTCCTTGTCGGCCAGGAACGCGTCGATCTCTTCCGGGGTGGGCGGGAGGCCGGTGAGGTCGAAGGTCGCACGGCGGATCAGCGTCCGGCGGTCGGCGGACGGCGCGGGTTGGAGGCCGTTCTGTTCGAGCTTGGCCAGGACGAATGCGTCGATCGGGTTCTGCGCCCAACGCTTGTCCTTGACCTCGGGCACGGGCGGCGTGGTGGGCGGGACGAACGCCCAGAAAGTGGAGCCAGACGACGGGGCGACCTTGGGAGTGGCCGGCCAGGGCGCGCCGGCTTCCGCCCATTTCGTGAGGAGCGCCAGCTCGTCGGCCGGCAGCTTGCCGGAGGGCGGCATCTTCACGTCGCTCGTGTAGGAGAGGACCTCCACCAGCCGCTGCGCGATCGCCTGCGAGACGGGCTGGTCGAGGCGTAGGTTCTTCGACTGCAGGTCCGGGCCGTGACAAACGATGCACCGTGATTGGAGGATGGGCCGGATCTTGGACTCGAAGACGTCGGCCGCCTCTTGGCTCGCGGGCTTGCTTTGAACAGGATTGGGAAGGGCGTGGGCGCCGAAGAAGAAGAGGAGCAGGCTTCCCGCGAAGAGCCCCCGGGTTTTCCACGCGTGTCGGTTCCCCGGCGGTCCCTCTCTCATTCGAAAAGTATACAGGCGATTCGAAGGGGAGCCACAACCGTATCATGGGGAGTGAACCCATGACGACACTCCTTGCCTGCGTCTGCCTCTTGTCCGCCCTCCCCACGACCGATTGGCTCATCGACCCTTCGCCCTTCAAAGCGGCGGTGACGGCGGATGGCAAGACGATCACCCTGCAGAACGGGCTGGTGAGCCGGGTCGTCCGCATCTCCCCCAACGCCGCAACGATCAGCCTGAGGCTCGGCGTCGATGGAACCGAGTTCGTGCGCGCCGTGCGGCCGGAGGCGGTGATCGAACTCGACGGACGGTCCTTCAACATCGGGGGGCTGGACGGCCAACCCGTTCAGAACTACCTCGACCCGCGGTGGCTGGAGACCATGACGTCCAACCCGGCGGCGTTCCAGTATCGGAGCCACCGCGTCGGATCCACCGTCGCCCGATTTCCGTGGCAGAAGCGCTCCAAGTGGATGGCCCGCGACGTGCCTTGGCCGCCGCCCGGAAAGTCGCTCGTGCTGACGTTCGCCGCGCCGGAAGGCGACGTGACGGTGGAGGTGCACTACGAGATCTATGACGGGCTGCCGCTGATCAGCAAGTGGATCGTGGTCCGCAACGGAACGGACAGGGCCGTGCGGTTGAACCGGTTCGTGTGCGAAGAACTGGCGGTGGTCGAGTCGGAGTCCATCGTGGACGACACTTCGACCTGGCGCCCCTCCAACCTCTTCGTCGAGACCGATTACACGTTCGGAGGCATGTCGGGGCCCAACCACAGCGCCGGGGTGCACTGGGTGGCCGACCCCGACTACCCGACCCAGGTCAACTACAACCGGAAGACGCCGTGCCTTCTCGAATGCCGGCCGCCGCTGGGGCCAGACCAGATCGTCCCCCCGGGCGAATCGTTCGAGTCCTTCCGGGTGTTCGAGATGCCGCTCGACTCCTCAGAACGCGAACGGCAGACCCTGGCGGTGCGCCGGATTTACCGCACCGTTTCCCCCTGGGTGGCCGAGAACCCTATCCTCATGCACGTGCGAAGCGCGGCCCCAGAGGCGGTGAAACTGGCGGTGGACCAGTGCGCGGCGGTGGGGTTCGAGATGGTGATCATGACGTTCGGCAGCGGCTTCGACTTCGAGAGCCGCGACCCCAAGTACCAGCAACAGATCAAGGAGCTGGCTGACTACGCGCACAGCAAGGGCATCGCGCTGGGCGGCTACTCGCTGCTGGCCAGCCGCGGCGCCGCCGACAAGGCCGACAACACGCAGGGGTCACCCGCCCGGTACGGGGTGATGCCTTGCCTGGGAGCGCAGTGGGGGGTGGACTACCTTGCGCAGCTCAAGCGATTCATCGAGGTGGCCGGTCTGGACGTGCTCGAGCACGACGGCTCGTATCCGGGCGACCTTTGCGCGGCCACGGACCACCCCTACCACCGAGGGCTTGACGACTCGCAATGGGTTATGTGGAGGGCGATCACCGACTTCTACAGTTGGTGCCGAGGGAACGGCACGTACCTCAACATCCCCGATTGGTACTTCTTGAACGGAGGGACCAAGACCGCGATGGGGTACCGCGAGACCAACTGGTCCCTGCCCCGCGAGTTCCAGGAGATCATCGAGCGGCAGAACGTGTTTGACGGCACCTGGGACAAGGCGCCGAGCATGGGTTGGATGTTCGTGCCGCTCACGGAGTACCAGGGCGGCGGCGGCGCGGCCACCATCGAGCCGCTGAAGGAGCATCTGGCGCACTACGAGCAGCGCCTTGCCAACTTGTTCGGCGCCGGCGTTCAGGCGTGCTACCGCGGACCCAGACTGTACGACGCTCCCGAAACCGAAGCGGTGGTCAAGAAGTGGGTCGACTTCTACAAGAAGCACCGAGCCATTCTCGACAGCGACATCATCCACCTGCGAAGGGCCGACGGACGGGACATCGACTATCTCCTGCACGTGAACCCCGCGCTGAAGGAGAAGGGTCTCCTGATGGTCTACAACCCGCTTGACCGTCCCGTAACCCGAACCCTGGAAGTCCCGCTGTACTACACGGGTCTCAAGGGAAGTGCCGCGGTGCTGGACCCCGATGGCAATCGCGCGCACGTGACGCTCGATGCCTTGCAGCGAGCGCCGGTGAAGGTGACGGTTGCCGCCTTTGGCTCGACCCACCGCCTTTTCGAGTAGACAAGGTCCCGAGCTGGATCCTCGCATCGTCCTTGCGAGGATCATTCGCCGCGGGCGCGCAGTTGGTCCAGCTCCTTGGAAAGCCTTGCCGCGACGTCGGGATGTTGAGCGGCGACGTTGGTGGACTCCGACAGATCCCTCTCGAGGTCGTAGAGTTCCTCGTCCCTTGCCCGCGGGGCATTCGGCCCATTGGCCGCGGGCCGACCCGGGACATTCTTCCACTTGCCGTGGCGTATCGCGACGATGCCGGAATGCATCAGCACGTGGTCGCGGCCGGTGCGCGAGTCGCCGAGCAGAGCGGGCATTACGTTGATGCTGTCGGGCGCGTCTTCGGGGCCGAGCTTCAACCCCGCGAGGGCTGCGAAGCTGGCGCAGAAATCGACCTGGCTCACGATCGCCTCGCTGACGCCCGGCGTCACGCGGCCGGGCCAACGCACCACGAACGGCATGCGCGTTCCGCCCTCGTAAATCGAGTATTTGCCGCCGCGAAACGGGCCCGCGGGCTTGTGGTTCCCAAGCTTCTCCACGGCGTCGTCCTTGTAACCGTCGTCGAGCACGGGCCCGTTGTCGCTGGTGAAGATGACGAGCGTGTCTTCGGAGAGGTGGAGGCGATCCAACGCGGCTAGAAGTTCCCCGACGCACGCGTCGAACTGGACGATGGCGTCCCCGCGCGGGCCCATGGTGGTCTTGCCGACGAAGCGGGCGTTCGGTACGCGCGGAACGTGGATGTCGTGCGTCGCGAAATAGAGAAAGAAGGGCTTGTCCTTGTGGCTCTCGATGAACTCGACCCCTTTGCGCGTGAAGGTGTCGGCCATGTCCTCGTCCTTCCAAAGCGCGGCCTTCCCGCCCTTCATGTAGCCGATGCGGCCGATGCCGTTGACGACGGCCATGTTGTGGCCCTCGCTCCAGTCCATTTTGAGCTGGTCGCGCTCGCTCACCCCGTTCGGCTCGCCCGGGTAGGGCGTCTTGCCGTAGCTGACCTCGATGGGATCGGACGCCTCGAGCCCGACGATCCTCTGGTTCTCGATGAACACGCACGGCACGCGATCGCCCGTGGCCGCCATGATGAACGAGTACTCGAACCCCACTTCGCGCGGCCCGGGTTTGATCTCGGCGTTCCAGTCGAGCTCCTCCTTGCCGGCGCCCAAGCCGAGGTGCCACTTGCCGACGATGCCGGTGGCGTAACCGGCCTTCTTCAGGATCGACGGCAGGGTCGCGCGGTCGGTGGGGATGATCAGCTTCGCGTCGCCCGGCAACACGCCCGTACCCTTCTGGCGAAACGCGTACTCGCCGGTGAGCATGGAGAAACGTGAAGGCGTGCACGTGGACGACGAACAGTAGCCGTTGTTGAACCGGAGCCCTTCGGTGGCGAGCCGGTCCACGTTCGGGGTCTTCACGGCGGTGGCACCGTTGAAGCCGACGTCGCCGTAGCCGAGGTCGTCGGCGTAGATCAGCAGGATGTTGGGCCGGTTCTTGGTCTGCACCGCGGGTCGTCCGAGCGGGGCGGCGTGCGCCCCCAACCAGAGAGCGTCAGCTGCCTGGAGGTTGAGCGGCACGGTGAGGGCGGCGGCCAAGAGGAGGGGGACGCGTTTCATGACGGCTGGTCCTATTTAAGCCGATTCGTTCAAGCCCGAAGGACAAGGACGTTGTTCGGGGTCGCCACCACCTGATAGTGGGAGACGCTTCCGAGTCGGAAGCGATCCCAGAAACCATGCCCGCGTGCACCCATGACGAGGAGGTCAGCCTCCGTCTCCTTCATCGCAGCCTCGATCGCCTCGTTCGGATGCCCCGCGACGAGCCGGTGCTCGCAGGCGATGCCCTCCGCGCGAAGTCGGTCGCACCAATCGGCATTGCGCGCTTCGAAATCGGCTTCGATGCCCGCCAACTGCGGATCAACATCGGAAACAGCCTGCCTTGCCGTCACGAGGGTGGCTCGGCGGATTCCCCGCGCCTTCCACCCAAGGAACCGGTCGAAGCAGGCGTTGCCATACGCGGAGTGGTCGACCGCAAACACCGCGGCCAGGCCCTCTTCGGAGCGGGGAGGGCTCTTCGCGACGAGGATGGATTGCTCGGCGCTCGCCGTCAAGGCCTTCGTGACGCTCCCAAAGAAGAGCGCCCCCCAAGCTCCCTTCCGCGCCGATCCAACCGCGATGAGGTCGGCAGCCAAACCGCTGGCGCAATCGATCAGGGACCTGGCGGGATCCCCTTTTCGAAGTTCCTTGCTCAGGCGATATCCGGATCCCGCCAGCAGGTCCTCAGCCTTGAGGAGTTCCGCTTCGCCCTGCCGTTCGTGCTCCGCAAGCATGACGCTCAACGGGTGGGTCGGCCCGAGTTCGGGAAACGACTTGTCCGGCAGGACGGACTCGATCACGTGCATCAAGCGCACCTCGGCGGAGGCCAGGCGGAGCCGCTCGAGGAAGGCGAGTGCGAACGGGTAGTACTCGAAGTCGATTCCGGCGACGATTTTGATCATGGGTTTCTCCCTCATTCAGGATCTTTGGGGTTCGGGCGTTGACGAGCTGGGCGGACGAAGAATGGACACAAGCACGGCGAGCCCAAGCGTGACGAGGATGACCACCAACGAGAGCCAGACCGGGAACTTGGGGAGTTCCGGCCAGACGTCCTTTTCGAAGTACCCGTAGAGCATCTTTCCTCCGACGAACATCAGGACAGCGGCCAAGCCGTAGTGCAGGTAGTGGAACATCTGCATCAGACCCGCGAGGGCGAAGAACAGGGAGCGCAGGCCGAGGATCGCAAAGACGTTGGACGTAAACACGATGAACGGCTCGCTGGTGATCGCAAAGATCGCCGGGACCGAATCGACGGCGAACACGATGTCCGTGAACTCGACGACGAGGAGCGCCACGAAGAGGGGTGTCGCCCAGAGCCGCCCGTCGATCCGGGTGAAGAACTTCTGGCCGTGATATTCAGGGGTCACGGGAACGATCTTGCGAAAGAGGGTGAGCACGGGGTTCTTGCCCGGATCCATCTTCTTCCCGTGCGAACGGACCATCTTGATGCCCGTGAAGACCAGGAAGGCGCCGAACAGGATCATCGACCAGTGGAACCGCTCCAAGACGACCGCGCCCAGGGCGATGAAGATCATGCGGAACGCGAGGGCTCCGACGATGCCCCAAAAGAGGACGCGGTGTTGGTATTGCGGCGGCACTTGGAAGTAGGCGAACACCAGCAAGAAGACAAACAGGTTGTCCACGCTGAGCGCCCACTCGACCAGGTATCCGGCGATGAACGCGAGGCCCGCATCCGAGTTCGAGTAGGTGCTGCCCGGCCGGATCTCCTGCCACTGGGTGAAGATGAGGGCGCCGAAAGCCAGGGCCAGTCCCATCCAGACTGCGGACCAGACCAGCGCCTCTTTCATGCCGACGACGTGCGCCTTTCGGTGGAACACGCCCAGGTCGAGGGCCAGGACGACCAAGACAAATCCGAGGAACGCCCCCCAAATCCACACGGGAATGCCGGCTAGTTCCATGGCGTGGCCTCGTTAGAAGTCAAAGAGTTCACCCAGGAAGCCTCCGCGCTTCTTCCGGCGGCCGCGGTCTTCGTAGCGATCGTCGTCGTCATCGTCGTCGTCTTGATCACGAACGCGTCCGCGCGGCGGGCGCTCCGAGAACCGATCGGCAGAGGGGGTGGCCAGGGGCGTTCGCTCGATGATCTTGTCGAGTTCGCCACGGTCGAGCCACACCCCGCGGCAAGCGGAGCAGTAGTCGATCTCGACTCCGGCTCGATCCGCCATCGTGAGTTCGATGACCTCGCATTTTGGACACTTCATCTTTGTTACCTCCATCGCAACCGTCGCGGGCGATGGAAGGCAACAAAAAGACCTTCACTCGCGTCGCGGTGAAGGTCTTGCGATTTCTGGCTGATCCGGCTCTTTCGAGCGTCTTGACGAATCCGCCTCTGCTTGCGCAGTCGCTACTCCCCTTCGGGGGTTACGGGCCCATTCTACGCCATGCGCGCGCCGAACGTTGCGCGGATCCAGTCTGAACCAACTCTTCTCGAACCGGGAACTCTTGAGGATTTCCTGAGCCGCTCGGTTCGTTTCTTGAACCGCCCTTGAGGAACGCGCTCGGCATAGTGGTTTCGTGAAGATCCGAAATCCGATCCTTTTCGCGTGCCTTTTGGCAGCGGCGGTGGTGAAGTTCTGAACGGTCGAGACCGTATTGACCAAATCTTGAGATGCATCCCCGGGGCATTGAAACGCCATTGACCTCTCCGTCCACCACCATTCATGACATGGACATCGCAGCTCTTGGAGTCATCCTTGGCCTCACCATCGCCACGTTCGGGTTGATCCGACTGTGCGAGAGGCTGGAGGCGAGCGAATGACGACGCTCTACTGGATCGGCGGCCTGATCGCGCTCGCGCTCTTGATCTATCTCGGCGCGGCGCTGCTGCGCCCGGAGAAGTTCTGACATGGCCATGCGCGACTGGATTCAAACCGGCATCTACCTTCTGGTCCTGCTCCTTTGCGTGAAACCTCTTGGCATTTACATGGCCAAGGTGCTGGAAGGGGATCGGACCTTTATGAGCACCGTCTTGGGATGGCTTGAAAGGCTGGCCTACAAGGTCGGCGGCGTGGACCCGCAGGAGGAGATGAACTGGAAGCGATACGCGGCCAACGTCATTGCCTTCAGCGCCGTCGGCTTCCTCGCGGTCTATCTGCTTCAGCGGCTGCAAGTCTCGTTGCCCCTCAACCCGGCCGGAATGGGCCCCGTCAGCCCAGATTCCTCTCTCAACACCGCCTCGAGCTTCGCGACAAACACCAACTGGCAGGGCTACGGCGGGGAATCGACGATGAGCTATCTCACTCAGATGCTCGGGCTCACAGTTCAGAACTTCGTGAGCGCCGCCGCTGGGATCGCCGTTTTGGCCGCGCTCATCCGGGGGCTCCGCAACAAGGAAGCGAGCGGCATCGGCAACTTCTGGACCGACCTCGCCCGGTCGACGGTCTACATCCTCATCCCGCTATCCGTTGTTTTCAGTCTCGTGTTCGTGAGTCAGGGCGTCGTCCAGAGCTTCCATCAATATGAAAGGGCAACCCTGGTCCAAGCCACGAAGGATGCCGACGGCAATGCGGTCGTCGAGCAGACCATCGCCCTCGGACCGGCCGCTTCGCAGGTCGCCATCAAGCAGCTCGGCACCAACGGTGGCGGGTTCTTCAACGTCAATTCGGCGCACCCGCTGGAAAACCCGACCCCGATCAGCAACTTCTTCGAGTGCCTCGCCATCCTCCTGATTCCCGCCGCGCTCTGCTACACGTTCGGTTTGATGGTCGGCCAGCGGCGCCAGGGCTGGGCAGTGCTCGCGGCGATGCTGTTGCTCTATGTCGCCTGCCTTGTGCCAACTGTGACGGCGGAGCAGTCAGGCAATCCGGCCTTCGC
The DNA here is from genome assembly GCA_023957775.1 of Fimbriimonadaceae bacterium. NCBI lineage: Bacteria > Bacillati > Armatimonadota > Fimbriimonadia > Fimbriimonadales > Fimbriimonadaceae > Fimbriimonadaceae bacterium. Next base: position 304,372 of record JAMLGR010000002.1, read on the forward strand.
CTCGATGGGCCTGGATTCCACTGCCAACTGGGAAGGAAAGGAGGCCCGATTCGGGATCGGCAACTCTGCGCTCTGGGCGACCTCAACCACCGCTGCCAGCAACGGATCGGTCAACTCGATGCACGACTCTTTCACCCCTCTCGGCGGACTGTTCCCGATGGTGCTCATGCAACTCGGGGAGGTGGTCTTCGGCGGCGTCGGCTCGGGGCTCCACGGCATGCTCGTCTTCGCCATCGTCGCAGTGTTCATCGCCGGGCTGATGGTCGGGCGCACGCCGGAATACTTGGGAAAAAAGATCGAGGCCTATGAAATGAAGATGGCCTCGCTGGTGATCCTGATCCCATGCGCGGTGGTGCTGCTCTGCGCGGCGACCGCCCTGGTCTGGCCTTCGGCCGATCCCGGAGTTTCTCAAGGCGTCAAGGGCATGGCCAACCCGGCCGCCCACGGCTTCTCCGAAGTCCTTTACGCCTACTCAAGCATGGGCAACAACAACGGGTCGGCGTTCGCGGGCTACGGCGCGAACGTGCCTTTCCATAACTTCCTGGGAGCGGCCGCCATGTGGGTCTCGCGGTTCTGGCTGATGGTCCCGGTGCTGGCCATTGCGGGATCGTTGGCGAGAAAGCGCATCGTCCCCACCGGCCCCGGCACGCTCCCCACTCACACGCCGCTTTTCGTCGCCCTGCTCTGCGCGGTCGTGCTGATCGTCGGCGCGCTGACCTTCATTCCAGCGCTCGGCCTTGGCCCGATCGTCGAGCACCTCCAGATGAACCGATAAGCCATGTCAAGCCACAAGCCTCAACCCCTTTTCGAAGGTTCGCTCCTCAGCCGGGCGGCGCTGGACTCTCTGCGCAAGCTCGACCCGAGGATGCAGATCAAGAACCCCGTCATGTTCGTCGTCTGGGTGGGGTCCGTTTTGACGACCGGACTCTGGATTCATGCTCTCGTCGGAGACGGAGAAGCCGCCCCGGGGTTCATCCTCGCGATCGCACTGTGGCTTTGGTTCACCGTGCTCTTCGCCAACTTCGCCGAAGCGATGGCGGAGGGTCGGGGCAAGGCCCAGGCCGACTCGCTGAGGAAAGCCAAGAAGGACGTGCCCGCGACGCGGCTTCTGAATGCAAGCGACGCCTCTTGGGACAAAACGAAGTTCGAAGTCGTGTCCGCATCCGCGCTTCGAAAGGGCGACTTGGTGCTGGTCGAGGCCGGGCAGTTCATTCCGGGGGACGGCGACATCGTCGAAGGGGTCGCGACCGTGGACGAATCCGCCATCACCGGCGAATCCGCGCCGGTCATCCGCGAGGCGGGAGGCGACCGGAGCGCCGTCACCGGTGGCACGCGAGTGCTCAGCGACTGGATCGTCGTGCGCATCTCGGCCAACCCCGGCGAGAGCTTTCTGGACCGGATGATCGGGATGGTCGAGGGCGCCAAGCGTCAGAAGACCCCCAACGAGATCGCGCTCAACATCCTGCTCGCGGCGATGACGATCATCTTTCTGCTCGCCTGCGCGACTCTGCTGCCGTTCTCGATCTACGCGGTGCAAAGTGAGGGCAAAGGCGCGCCGATCACGGTGACGGTGCTTGTGGCGCTGCTCGTGTGCCTGATCCCCACCACCATCGGCGGGCTGCTGAGCGCGATCGGGATCGCAGGCATGGACCGGCTCCTTCGCAAGAACGTGATCGCGATGTCTGGCCGGGCGGTGGAGGCCGCGGGAGATGTGGACGTGCTGCTCTTGGACAAGACCGGCACGATCACGCTCGGCAACCGGCAGGCCGTCGCGTTCATCCCGGCGCCGGGGATTTCGTCCGAGGAGATGGCGGACAAGGCGCAGCTCTCCTCGTTGGCGGATGAGACCCCCGAGGGACGCAGCATCGTGATCCTCGCCAAGGAAGACTTCGGGCTCCGGGGCCGCGCGGTGAGCGGTGAGCACTTCGTGCCGTTCACGGCGCAGACGCGGATGTCCGGTGTGGACTTGAACGGCATGATGGTTCGCAAGGGCGCCCAGGACTCGGTGAAGCGCTGGATTGAGGAACAAGGCGGACACTTCCCATCAGATGTCCAAGCGACGGTGGACGAGATCGCGAAAGCCGGTGGCACCCCGCTCGTGGTGGCCGAGCGAAACGACCGCGGCGCCAAGGTGCTGGGGACGATCCACCTCAAGGACATCGTGAAAGGCGGAATCAAGGAGCGGTTCTTCGACCTTCGCCAGATGGGCATCAAGACGGTGATGATCACCGGCGACAACCCGCTCACCGCCGCCGCCATCGCCGCCGAGGCCGGCGTCGACGACTTTCTTGCCGAAGCCACCCCCGAGCAGAAGCTCGCCTACATCCGACAGGAACAGGCGGGCGGGCGTTTGGTAGCGATGACCGGCGACGGGACCAACGACGCTCCCGCTCTCGCCCAGGCCGACGTGGGCCTAGCCATGAACACCGGCACGCAGGCCGCGAAAGAGGCCGGCAACATGGTCGACCTCGACTCCAACCCCACCAAGCTCATCGAAGTGGTGGAGATCGGCAAGCAACTCCTCATCACGCGGGGCTCGCTAACGACCTTCTCGATCGCCAACGACATCGCGAAGTATTTCGCGATCATCCCTGCGATGTTCATCGTGACCTACCCCGAGTTGCAGGCCCTGAACTTCCTTTCGAATCCCAAGAGCGCAATCCTCGCGGCGGTCATTTTCAACGCGCTGATCATCGTGGCTCTGATTCCGCTCGCGCTGCGCGGCGTTCGGTACCGGCCGATGAACGCAGCCGCGGTCCTGCGCCGCAACCTCCTCGTCTACGGGCTCTTCGGGATCATCGTCCCCTTCCCGTTCATCTGGCTGATCGACAAGATCCTCGTCGCACTGAGGCTCGCATAAGGCAATGGCAACTCTTCATCCTCAATCCGAAATCCGCAATCCGAAATCGCCGATCCTCTGGCCCTCGATCGCCCTGACGCTTTTCTTCATCGTGTTCACGGGCATTGTTTTCCCGCTCGTGATCTGGGGCATCGCCCAGGCGGTCTTCCCGCACCAGGCCAACGGCAGCCTGATCAAGAACGAGCAGGGACAAGTGGTCGGCTCGGAGCTGCTCGGCCAGACGTTCAGCAAACCCGAGTACTTCCACACGCGCCCTTCGGCGGCGGGCGGCGGCTATGACGCCGCCAACTCCAGCGGCACGAACCTCGGCCCGACAAGCGACAAGCTGATCAACGGCGTCGAGGACGATCCGGCGACGAAGGACGCCGAT